>PKUI01000104.1 GCA_002869605.1 Desulfuromonas sp.
GAAAGAAAGGAGATGACGGATGACTGGATCGGTACAGACAGAACTGCATGACGGAATCATCATGGTAACGTGGCGAGGGCCGATTGACGAACACCTCCTGAGCGAGGGACAGAAGCAAATCCGTTTTTTCCTTACCCGCAGTGACACGCCACGCATTCTGCATAACACCATCGAGATGGATGAACCGAACACGGCCCTGGCCCTCAAGATGCGTGCCTTCGACCAGGAGATCATGAACCGCGTCTGCGGAATTGCCACGGTCGTCAATTCGTCCAAGACCGCGGTCATGGCCAAGATATCGTTCGCCTTCTCCAAAAAGCACCAGGTCTACCGCCATGACATCGATATGGCAAAGTCATGGTTGCGCTCCTGTGCCCTGCATTAGTCTTCTCTCGGTGGCCGGGGACATGTACCATCTCCGGCCACCACAAGCACCTTCCCCTCTTCGAGATAATCCTATATATTTCAACTTCTGTTACAGTTTGAACGTGCTACGAATCCCGTGAACCAAGTCCCCCGGAGGCACCTCATGCCTTTTATCCGCATTGAATCGCTCCCCTTTGCACAACCTCTTGACCTCGCGGAGGTGATACGCGCCATCAATCGCGAACTCGCCGAAGCGACCGGAATCCCCCTGAACCACCTGCATACCGGGTGGCAGTATTTGCCCAAAGGTTGTTACGCCAAGGGAGATACCACGCCACAGTACCAACCCGAACTGGGACACCCACTCATCGTTGAACTGCTGACTCCAGACAACCTGGAGACCGCGGTCATTACGAAAATGTTCGAGAGCGTGGCGGAGACGATCTCGCGCTACGCCTCTTTCCCCCGACAGAACATCTTTATCTACCATCGTGTCGCACACTCCGGCGCGGTCTTTGATGACGGACGCGTGGCAACGTGGTAACCCGCTGGCAGACTGTAACCGCCCTGTTCCTTTTGCTGCTGCCACTGGATTACCGGTGCGGCCAGCGCTAAATACGAAACCATGGCAAAACAAATTACCAGCTACACATTCGACCTCTTTAGCCATCCACGGCTGCATCAGATTTGGCTGATCCTGTGTCTTACCGTCCCGTGGCTGTGCCTCGCTGTCGATCCCTACCTCTGGGCACTGGTCAGTCTCTCGTGCTTTTACATCTCGGCACCCCTGCTGCTGATGGCCGGGCTCAAGTTCTTCATGGTCAGACACGACCCGACTTTACGTAGACGCGCACGCCGAGCTACTTTCACGGCACTGTTTGCTGCCGTTCACCTGCTACTGCATCTACTGTGGGTGATCCAGACCGACTGGCGCTTCTGAATGGCGTCCTAAATCGCCTTTGCATAATCCAACATCTCACTGAATATCCAAATTTTGAACTCCAGGGAGGGATATAATGAAATCTGTTTTGCTGTTGATCTTCTTCACCTTAACCCTACTAGGGCCGCTGCCCGCTCTCAGCGAACCGACCGGCAACGAGACCCGGCTTGCCACCGAAGTGGCTCGCCTCACATCGGTACTGGAAAACCTCTCACAGCAGCTCGATAACGAAAAACAGCAGCGGGAAAACGATGTCCGTTTCCGGAAACTCGAGTTGGCCATTGCCTACCTCAACTTCCGCTCCCGCCGCATCGAGTCTCTTGAACGGAACATCGACAACCAGCGCAGCATCCGCTCACGGATCGAAGAAAATCTGCCGATAGTCGCCGAAAGGATCCGCGACATAGAACTGCGCATGCAGGAGTATCACCAGGGAGCCCCCGAGGAGTTAACCGAGGCCCGTGATGACCTGCTTACACAGCAGACGCTGTTCCGGGAACGCATCGCACGCATCGACGACGACCTGGTTATGAAGGAGAACCTGATGTACGAATTACGAAACCAGATCAGTGACGTGGAAGCGTATGTCCAACGCCACCTGGAGATGTAACCCTTATCTCGACAGCATCTCAAAAAGGGCGCAGACAAAGCATAAGCATTATCTAATGCCTATAATTATATTTATTGACATCAAAAGAGATTCTTCTAGAATTATTTCAAGATTTGCAATATTTAATTTGATTGACTTAAATCTCCTACCACCACAAAAAGAATAGTGCGACAGAGGAAAGCTGGATACTTTAAGGTCTATAACAGGCCATATCATTCAGGGGGGTGTCGCGATGTCTGGTTCCGTCAATGCTGAATTAACAGGAGATATCATTCACGTCGTCTGGAGCGGCACCGTCGATATGCCGCTGTTGATCGAGGGACAGGAAAAGATCCTCACCCTCCTGGCTCACCGAGCACATGCGAAAATCCTCCACAACACCCTCTCCATGGATGACCCCTGCACCAGTCTCGCCTTGAAAATGCGCCAGTTTGACATGGAGATCAAGGACCGCGTCGATGGCATCGCCACCGTTGTCAAGTCACCCAAAACCGCGGTCATGGCCAAAATATCCTTCGCCTTCTCCAAGAAACACCAGGTCTACCGCGACAACCTCGAGGCTGCAAAAAGCTGGCTGAGCAGTTGCTGAGCCACTTCTATACTGACTCGTCAAACATCACCACTCAAGGGTGGCCTCATCGGCCACCCTTTTCCTTACCCATCCCGACCACAGTTCCTTAGACACCGAGACATAAACAAGGCTTTGCGATTAGCCTCATCGAGGTTAAACTGTTGACGAATTACTCATTAGTTTTATGGAGGAGCTCATGTACAGAAAAATAGCCCTGTTTCTCGTGGCGCTGCCATGTCTCTGTTCACCGGCCCTGGCCTCGACCCACCAGGACGCAGCCCGAGAGCTGATGAAGGTCAGCGGCACAGAACAGATCATGGCGCAAATGCAACTGCAGATCGAAAGTATGTTCCTGAGAATAAGCAGCGATGCAAACTACAATGCCAAACAGCAAAAGATCGTCGCCAGCTACCGCAGCGAGGTCGCCAAGCTGCTGACCGACAGGATGCAGTGGCCGCAAATCGAGGAAAAAGTGGTCAAACTGTACGTTGCCAGCTTCAGCGAAGCGGATCTCAAAGAATTGGTCGCTTTCTACAAGACTCCACTCGGCATGAAGATGATTGAAAAAATGCCTCTGGTAATGCTTCGCACCGCGGAGATATCCAGGAGGCAGATGCGTTTAGTCATCCCGCAGGTCAAGGAATTAGGGAAATCCATGAACGAGGAACTGCGCGCCGCGCAGTAGCGATGGAGACTGTATGGACGAACAGGCCATTATCGATGGAATGAAAACCATCTGCATCTGCAAGGGCATCAAAAAGAAAGTCTTTCTCAAGCTGCTTGCCGAAGGGGTCGATAGCCTCGCAGAACTACGCAAGGCAACCGGGGCCGGCTCCGGGCCATGTGGTGGTCAACGCTGCACGCCGCGCCTGCTCGAGATGATCGAACAACATGCACAAACACTGAAATCCTGACGAGCCGATGCTGACCATCACCGACCGAATCACCATCGAGGACCACGAGGTCGTCATGACGGCCATGGCCTCCCAGGGCGCCGGAGGGCAAAACGTCAACAAGGTTGCAACGGCCATTCACCTGCGCTTCGACATCCGCGCCTCGTCGCTACCAGAGGAGCTCAAGGAGCGTCTACTCGGCAGCCGCGACCACCGCGTCACCCGCGAAGGGGTCATCATCATCAAGGCCCAGCGCTATCGCCAGCAGGAGAAGAACCGCGCCGACGCCCTTGAGCGCCTGTGCAAACTGATCCGCGGCGCCACCCTGACCAGACCAAAACGCAAGGCAACCAAGCCGACCCGAGGCGCCCGTCAACGACGCCTTGAAAAGAAGAATCAGCGCAGCCAGACTAAAAACCTACGCAAGAAAATAGACACATGATGCTTGCACCGGAGCGCTGCCGCGATTATGCTGCGCACCATTTCTTTTACAGGAGCCGTTCATGCCGTTTCCCAAACCATTTTTCCGTTGGCGCCCGCATCCGTGGCACGGGCTGACCCCTGGCCCCCAGCCCCCTGAGATCGTTCATGCCTACATCGAGTTAACCCCCTTCGACCGCGTCAAGTACGAGATCGACAAAGAAACCGGTTACTTGAGGGTCGATCGCCCTCACCGCGCCAGCTCCCAGCCCCCGAATCTCTACGGGTTCATTCCGCAGACCTATTGTGGGGAACGTGTGGCCGCACTCAATGACGAAATCGACAAGGCCGACGGTGATCCCCTCGACATCTGCGTTATCAGTGAACGGCCGATCAGCCAGCCGGAAATCATCCTCAACGCTAAAGTGGTCGGCGGGCTGCAGATGATCGACCATGGTGAGGCCGACGACAAGATCATCGCAGTGCTCGCCAACGACAACCTCTACGCCCACATTGAAGATATCAGTGAGCTGCCCAGCATCTACGCCGAGCGTCTGCGTCATTACTTCGCCACCTATAAGCTGACCCCGGGAGAAACCTCGCAGGTCAAAGTCAGCGAAGCGTATGGAAGGGATCATGCCGCCAAGGTGATTCAGGCAGCCATCGAAGACTATCGCGATACCTACGGCAACGAATGACAGGCTGCATTCATGGATACGCATAGCAATGCCATCGGTTACATCCTGTGGATTTTCGGATTTACAGGTTCACACCGCTTTTACTACGGACGCCCTCTCAGCGGCACGATCTACTTTTTAACCTGCGGCCTGTTGCTCATCGGCTGGTTTGTCGACCTGTTCCTGATCCCGTCCATGGACCGCGAGGCCTCCCTGCGCTTTAAACCAGGACCAATCGACTACAACGTCTCCTGGATTCTGCTAACCTTTCTCGGGGTCTTCGGCGTCCACCGTTTTTACATGGAAAAATGGATCTCAGGGCTGGCCTACCTGCTGACCGGTGGCATCTTCACCCTCGGCATTGTCTACGACTTCTGGACCCTGAACGATCAGGTCAGCGCCTGCAACAGCTTCGAAAACCAAACGTGACCTCGTGGAGCCCGTTACGGGCTCCGTGAGATTCCACTACGAGGAAAAGAACATGCCGATCATCACCCTTGAAGGGCCACCGATAACCGACATCGATGTGCGCCGCTCGTTGGTCAGGGAACTCACGTCCAGCGCCGCCAAGGCGTACGGCTTGCCCGAAGAGAAAATCATCGTGCTTATTCGTGAGAACCGGGCGGACCAGGTCGCCGTCGCCGGTGAATTGATTGCCGATCGCGGCAAGTAATGAGCTAGAACAACATCGCTTTTTCGATAGTTGATACCCTTCTCAGGGAGACTGTGTGCATGGAGTTCAAGGACTACCTGGTCGTCGTCCAGTGTCATATCGTTAAACAGCGCTGCTCCGGATACCTCTGTGAAAGGGCATTTCACGAGCGCAGCGGCGGTTTTCAAATCCACCCCAAGGAGAGCTCAATACGCTTTCTCAGCCTCACCTGTGGTGGCTGCTGTGGCCGTGCACTGCACCGCAAGCTCGGCAACCTGGTACGCATGGCCAACAACAAGGAGGGGATCACCAGGGAGCGCATCCTGGTACGCTTCTCATCCTGCATCACCAAGGACAACTACCACGGTCCACCCTGCCCGCACCTTGACTACCTCAAAGAGCTGGTCCGAAAACTTGAACTCGCCTGCGCCGAAGACACCGTCATCAGCGCCAAATCGGAGCGGTTGCGCGCAACAGGGGTCTACAAGCGTTGCTGAGGTGCTCGCTACAGCCCGTTTCATACTAGAAACAATCCAGCGCTTGATATGTTTCTGCCTCTACACTAAAATTGCCCACCTTTCTAGAACAGCTAAAGGTGGTCCGTGCAATGGCTAAGCTCTCAGAATATGATCTGGAACTCACTTTTCTCAGTGCCCTGGGTGTGCTTCTGGCTGCCCACTATTTCAACTTCGCCGAGTCGTTTATCGCCAGGGCCAAAGAGCTCGAACACCTGCAGATCGACGAACTGATCAGTGTCGCATTGTACCTGATGTTCATCCTACCAGTACTGCTCTGGCGCCGCTGGAAACGTGAAAATGCTTTGAGGCTGGAACTGTCCCGAGCCGTCAAGGAAGCAAAACAGCTAAAAGCCTTCCTTCACATGTGCGCCAACTGTCACGCCATCAAGGACGAAACCGGAGTCTGGCTCAGCACGGAAGACTACATTAACAAGCACACCGACACCCAGTTCACCCATAGCGTCTGCCCTGAATGCATGTACAAGCTCTACCCTGAGCACGCAGACCAAGTCTACGCCGATACCGAAACCGACCGCGTAATCTCTTCGACGGCATAAAAACCCTGTCCATCATCGCACCGCCATCTATACTGTATAAATAAACCTTAGACGAGTGCCGCCTATGATTCGTGATGCTGCCCCAGACGATGCTGCTGCCATTGCCGCGATCTACAATCCGTATATACTCGACACCGTCATCACCTTCGAGGAACACCCGGTCACCGAGCAGGTCATGGCTGAACGAATCCGCACAATCAACCGCGGCTACCCTTGGCTGGTGTTCGAACAGAACGGACTCTGCCTCGGCTACGCCTACGCGTCTGCCTGGAAGGATCGCTCAGCGTATCGATTCTCCTGTGAAACCAGCATCTACCTGGCCGCCCAGGCCCACGGTCAGGGCGTAGGCACACGGCTCTACGAGGCGCTTCTCGATGACTTGAGACGTCGCGGACAACGGACGGCGATTGCCTGCATCGCCCTGCCGAACCCCGCAAGCGTCGCCCTGCACGAGAAGCTCGGTTTCCGCAAGGTGGGACACTTTGCGGCCGTCGGGATCAAATTTTCACGCAGCATCGACGTCGGCTACTGGCAACACCAACTTAATCCGGAGTGAACAGACACGGGCTCTGTTTTTCTCAGCCAGCGGACATCCCCGCCTCGGGTCGAACACAGAAACGTTGTAATCATGCACACTCTTCACCCCGAACATATCCGCCGCACCCTGGACTCAACCCCGGACCTTACGCAGGCCGCCCCGAATCGGACGCGTCCGTCTGTCGCCATGCTCCTGCATGGCATCCCCGCTGCGGAGATCTTTTTCATCGTTCGGGCCAAACACGAAAACGATCCCTGGTCGGGAGATATCGGCTTTCCCGGTGGAAAAATTGAAACCGGTGAAAGCGTGCGGCAGACCGCTGAGCGGGAGACCCTCGAAGAGGTCTCAATTGACCTTTCCCGCTCAGAATTACTCGGATTTCTCGCTCCCATTCGAGGAGCGCACCTGCCGGTTAACATCAACTGCAGCGTGTATCTTTGCCCCGAAAAACCGCGCGTTGAAATTAACCATGAAGTCTCGAGCAGTTTCTGGTACAGCATCGACGAACTACTCAACCCGGAACGGTTTGCCGACTACCCGGTCAGGTTCGAAGAGGAACAACTGTCACGTCCCGGAATACGGCTCTCCCAGGAACAACCGGTGCTCTGGGGGATTACCTACCGCCTCCTCGAACAGTTTTTCCAGCGCATGAACATTTCGTTCCCGGCCAGCCGGCGTTAACCGTATCGCGGTAGTGAAACGTTGCCGACACAACTATAAAAAATTGTTTAACCTCTGGATTTTGCCGAGATTTTCTTCTATCATTAGCAAAAGATATAATTTTGCCATTACCATCTCGCACCTCAAGCCTGACTCCCCTGTGAGGACGCCATGGACTTCGGGATACTCATTGCAGATCTGCACCACAACAACGGCCTCAAACGGGCCAGGGCTGCTGCAGCACTCGGTCAGGTCAACACTCCGGGAGCCATTCAGGCCCTCCTCCAAGCACTAAAAGACGAAAACCCCACCGTCCGCAGCAACGCGACCTTTTCACTGGGTGAACTCGGCGCCAGTGAAGCATCGACACAGCTTATAGCGATGTTGGAAGACCCAGACCAGTTCGTCCGCAAGAGTGCCGCCAAGGCTCTCGGCATGTTGAAAATCAAAACAGCAACAGCCGCTCTGGAACGTGCTCTGAACGACCCGTCTTTGGTTGTACGTAAAAACGCCGAACGGAGCCTGGCTCAGATCAAGGGGGATTAAAGATTGACTGACGAGCGCTTCAAGATTCAATTCCGCGGTGACATCGCCGAAGGTTTTATGCGTGAGGATGTCAAAGCCAAGCTGATCGAGCTCTTTGGTCTCAAAGAGCAAACGGTCGAGACTCTGCTCGATGGCCAGACCGCCACTCTGAAAAAAAACCTCGACCGGGAAGGCGCGCTCAAGTTCAAACATGCCTTCGAAAAAACCGGCGCCATATGCTATATCCGCCCGATGGACGAAAAAACGGCAACCTCCGCACCGAAGCCTCCATCTACGCCGTTACAACCCAGCCACACCGCCCAACCGGCACCGACCTCTGCCAACCGTAGCGAACCGGAAAGCTTCACCGTGGTCGACACATCCCCCGAAGCGCCCCCCGAGGAAGAAGCCGAACCGGTATTTGAAATACCTCCTGGACCGAGCCCTGGCACCATGCGCTGCCCCAAGTGTGAGTTCGTTCAACCGACGGCCGATTTCTGCGAGGCTTGCGGGGTGGTGGTCCTCAAGTACCTGAAACGTGAATGGGAACAACAGCAGCTGGCGAAACAGCTCGTAGAGTCTCAGCAGGACACTGAAACTGACGAAACGGCTCCCCAACAACCGGCTGAGGCTGTAACAACAGAAACAGAGTCAGCCGAAGAGGTCGTCCCCCCCCCTGTTTCTGAACCGAAGTCGGTTCCGGAGCCAGCGACAACGATTGACCGAACCGAGCCGGAAGCCTTCACGGTCGTCGATACCGACGTGCCTCCGCCCGCAACCGAACCGGAGCCTGAACCGGAGCCGGTTTTCGAAATCCCCCCGGGCCCGAGCCCGGGCACCATGCGCTGCCCGAAATGCGAATTTGTTCAGCCCAGCGCCGACTTCTGTGAGGTCTGCGGTGTGGTGATCCTCAAGTACCTGAAACGTGAATGGGAACAACAGCTGCTGGCGAAACAGCTCGAAGAGTCCCAGCAGGACGCTGAAACTGACGCAACAACTCCCCAGGGACCGGCAGAGGCTACCACGACAGAGCCGATGCCACCTAAGAAGCCTGTACCGCCCCCTGCGCCGGAACCGGCTCCGACGCCAGCAGCCACTGAGCGTAGAGAACCTGAGACCTTCACGGTCGTCGATACCAGTGAACCTTCGCCCGCAACCGAGCCGGAACCGGTTTTCGAGCCCCCTCCAGGGCCAAGCCCGGGCACTATGCGCTGCCCCAAGTGCGAATTCGTGCAACCGCTAAGCGATTTCTGTGAAGCCTGTGGCATCGTGGTACTTAAGTACCTGCAGCGTCAAGCCGCAGAAAGGGAACAGGCTGCGGCGCAACAAAACGAAGATGATTCCGACAAGGAGGCTGACCTAGGGAGTCTAAGCCTCGCGACGCCCACCGGCGTCACCCCTACCGTTCAATCTTCCGAGGTGCCCACACATGACACCTCCGTCTCGCCGCAGAGTTTTTTTGACCATGTCCTACCGCGGAGTTTGAGCCTGCTCAAAGAACGCGCCGGGTCCCTTCTGCTCCTCTGGTCGGGGGCACTGCTATCGATTGCCACGCTGGGTGGGTATCACGCCGACCTCGGCAAATCATTCTCCGCCCCCTACCCCTCGCTACTTGTCGCTATCGGCATGTTGCTGATCGTGGTTCTATCAAGTAACGCTACCCTGTTCCTGTTCATCGACCAGTACCTCCCCCTGAAGCCTGCGTTGGCTCTCGGCCTGCTTAGGCTGCCATCGTTTGTGTGGCTGTATTTCTGGCACTCCCTGATCATGACCGGAGCGACCCTTGCTCTGCTCGTTCCAGGGTATTTTTTTACCCGCTGGTTCAGTCTGGCACCGCTCTGTCTGGCCGCAGAACAGACCCGGGGGTTCTCAAGCCTTTTACGCAGCCGCGCCTACTGCCGGGGGAGGGAAAAACTCGTCACGCGCGCACTCTGGCCGGCACTGCTGTTCCCGCTGTCCGGTTTGATCGGCCTCATGCTGCTGCCTGGTTACTGGAAACTGCTCCCCCCACTGGTAATCCCACCATTTTTCAGCGTGCTCACGGTGCTTTACCAGGATGCCGCCGCGTCGCGGACGACCCTCAACTACGACAACACCCTGTCCCAAAGGCTGCAATGGCCCGCCTTGTCCATGGCCGGGCTCCTGGTATTTACCATTGTCTCACTGCTGGTGCTCGGTCCCGGACGTATCCGCAGCAGCATCTACACTCTGCTACTGCACACCGAGCTGGTCCCGACCGTTGTAGACACCGTTACCGAGAAGGGCAAGCCGATACGCCCGGTAGTCGACAGCGCAGTCTTTGAGCTTGAGATCGAAGGCTACGTGGCCTTCGCCTATATCAACGGAGAGAAAATCCTGGAGCGTCCTGACGGCGTTGCACAACGTCAGACCTTCACCTCCCCGGTCAAGCTGCAAACCGGTCGCAACATCCTCGCTATTCGCTATTCAGCCCTCCCTGGTTCACATCAACCGGAAATGACCTACCGAGTGTTTCGCTGGAACCTGAAAACGTTACAGGACGAGGAACTCGGCACCTGGAGCATCCACAACCAACATGGGCTGCGGAGGGTCGAGTTCTACGTCTCAAAGACAGCGGAGAGCCGATAACCAGGCATGAATCGTCCCAGAATAGACCATAAACCGGGGGAGCCCCCCTACATATCCGTGCAGCAGTGGGAGGCCTGCTGCAAACAATGCGGCCTGTGCTGTTTTGAAAAGATCATTGATCAACGAGGACACCCGCAACTCACCCGCGAGGCATGCCGTTACCTCGATATCGTCGAGCGAACATGCCGGGTTTACCACAAGCGCTTTGAGACCGGGGAAGTCTGCCTCAAACTCACCCCGGAGGTGGTCAGGGAGGCCGACTGGCTCCCGGAAGAATGTGCCTATCTATTACTACTGAAAGAGTATCCGGACCTTCAACTCGAGACCTGACTCCTCTCGAAATCAAGTAGCCAGCGTTTCGACGACACACCGCCGCCACCAGAGTATCCGGTCAGTTGCCCGCCAACACCAACCACCCGGTGACAGGGAAGAATCAACGGTAGACGATTACTGGCCATGACCCGTCCGATGGCGCGCGCCGCATGTGGCGAATCGCAGCGAGCGGCCAGTTCGCCGTAGGTAACGGTCGTCGCGAACGGTATCCTGCCGAGTTCACTAAGCACATTACGGGCAAAGGGCGTCAGGCCGCTCCAATCGAGCGGCAGCTCAAATTCCCTGCGCACACCGTTGAAAAACTCCCGGATCTGCCTTAACCCCGCGAGGGCCCACCCGGTTTCCGACGCTACGGCGGTTGGATACTCCCGCTCGAGTTTCTTGAGTGTCTGTTCGCGATCGTCCCTAAACACCACCGCCTGCACCGCGACGTTGTCCGCCACGACGGCCAGAGTTCCAATTGGCGAAGTCCAGAGCGCGTAAATCAAATCAGCCACCTGCCGGCTCCTTACGTATTTTGCGTCGCAGAATCCCCACAGCCTGTTCAAGTTCAGGCACCCGTAGCAGCCAGGCACCGACAAGATAGACAACAACCCCAACCAGGGTAGCGGTCAGCAGCCAGGCGCCGTTCTCCCAGCGGGATCCCCCCGTCAACCACTCGCCATGTGATAGCAGCAACTTGACCACCAAAGACATTACGGCCACAACAGGCAACAGTTTCAGTAGATAGACAAGCAAGGCACGCAGTTCGAGCACGCGGATGCGCCGCTGCAGGAAAATCAATAGAAGTACCGCATTGAAAGCCGAGGAGAAGGTCAACGCCAGCGCCAGCCCGATATGTGCCCAGAACTGCATCAACAGCACCCCGCCGACGGCGTTTACCAATAGCGTCCAGAAGGAGATCCAGACAGGCGTCCGCGTATCCTTATGCGCATAGAACACCGGCACCGTAACCCGGCTGATGCCGACAAAAAGCAGACCCGGAGCATAGGCAGCGAGTGCCAGGGAGGACTGATGAACCGCATGCGCATCAAAGGCCCCCCCCATGAAGAACAGGCTATAGATCGGCCCGGCACACAACACCAGCCCACACGCCGCCGGCAATGTGCCGAAGAGGATCAGGCGCTGGGCAAAATTGAACGATTCCTTGAGCTCATCGACCTCTACTGCGCCAGCCTGACGGCTCATCGTCGGAAGCACAGCTTGAGCCAGGGCAACGATGAAAACCCCTTGCGGGAATTCGAACAGCCGCTGCCCGTAATAGAGGAAGGAGACGCTTCCTTCAGGGAGAAAGGAGGCGAGCACGCGCGTAACGATGACGTTGACCTGATAGATCGCCACACCGGCGACACCAGGCAACATCAACCGCGCAATGGTCCGTACCCGGGGATGAGAAAAGGTAAAGTTGAGTCGAGGTCGGATTCGATAGCGCTTCAGGGCAGGATACAGAATCAGTAGTTGCAGCACCCCACCGAGCAGAACGCCGTAAGCAAGGGCCATGATCGGGACATCCAGAAAGCTATGTGCCGTAAGCGCCGCAGCGATCAGAGCCAGATTCAACATCAGCGGAGAGAGCGCAGGAAGAAAAAAATGCCCGTAAACATTCAGCACCCCGGCCAACAGGGCAAGCAGGCTGACCAGCAGAATATACGGGAACATCACTTGATTGAGACTGTTCGTTAAGGCCAGCTTGCCAGGTATATCGTCAAAACCGGCAGCAATGGACCTGACGATCCACGGCGAACCAAGAATCCCCAGGATGCAGATCACCAGCATCACCAGCAACAGCAGGGTCCAGCAGATACTGAACACCCGTCGTGCCTCCTGTTCCCCCTCGAGACGATAAACCTCCGAAAAGGTCGGAACGAAGGCCGCGGTCATCGAACCTTCGGCGAAAAAACGTCGCAGCAGGTTGGGAATGGTAAACGCCATGAAGAACGCATCGGTGATATACCCGGCGCCAAAGATACGCCCGACCACCATGTCCCGAACCAGGCCCGCGATACGGCTGGTCAGGGTCGCCAGGGCCATGACCCCGGTGGCGCGTGAGATTTCGTGTTTATCCGTTTTTACCCGTATCATTGATTAATATATTTTCATCCCAAGGATTAAAAGCGTAATCTATTGATTTAAAAATAAAAAACTGAAAATTGCTGTAACTAAAGTGCTTGACACACCGAAATGACAGTGCTATAAATCGCGTCGCTAAAAGTTAAAGAAAGCATAAACCAACGGAGGAAAAAGTGGCCAATCACAAATCAGCACTCAAGCGTATGCGCCAGAACGCAGTACGCAATGCACGCAACACCCATATTCGTTCCACCATGCGCACCTACGTCAAGATGGTGCGTGAAGCAGTAGCTAACGGTGATCAGGAAGCTGCCAAGGCTGCGCTGACGAAAACCATCCCCCTGATCGACAAGGCATCGACCAAGGGTGTGATCCACAAAAACACAGCAAGCCGTAAAATTTCCCGTCTCACCAAGCTGGTTGCCAGCGTCGCTTAACTACATCGACACAAAACAGTTCCCAAAAGGGGGTGCTTCTTATAGCGCCCCCTTTTCTTGTTGAGTAGCGCCAGTAAGTTCGAGCAGCAAACGATCAAGCAGCGCCGACGGGTGGGCGCCACTCGACTTGAGCGACAGGTCCACCTCCAACAGCCTTTCAAAAGCAGCACGGCAATGACGCGGTGAGCTCTTGCGTGCCTGAGCGAGCAACCCATCAAGAAAGTAGGGGTTTATACCAATTTTCTTGGTCATTTCTCCCCTGGCGCTATTTTTCCTGAGCAGCTCACAGGCACTCCATAACTGCCGATAGTAGCGGGTGATCATGGCCACGATCATCAACGGAGCTTCGCCGTCTTCAAGTAGTTTCCTCACCAACTGCAAGGCATCCCGGGTCCTATGCTCACCGATAGCGTCGGTCAGCTTAAACACGTTTTCAGAGCGGCTTTCGGAAACAATCGCCTCAATATCGGCGACGTCGGCAAGCCCGCCTCCCCCGAGGTAGGTGCTAAGCTTGGAGAGTTCTGTGCTGATTTCCTGCAGGCTCGTGCCGACCCGACGACAGAACATCGCCATCGCCGCCTCGGTCATGCGCATTTCAAGCTGTTTGGCCTGGTCGGACACAAAGGCCGGGATCTGGTTTTCGTATAGGGGTTTGAATTCGATCAGGGCGCCATGTTTCTTGAAGTCCTGAAAAAACTTCTTGCGCCGATCGATTTTCTCGCCGACAAAGACCAACAAGGTGGTCGGAGAAGGGTCCTTCAGATAAGGGAGTAACTGATCAAGTTCGGCGGCTGCAAGTTTGTGAGCCTCACGGATAACGACCAGCCTCCAGTCAGAAAAGGTCGGCATGGCGTTAGCCATATCCATCAGCTGATGAGCCGTTACGCTACCGCCCTCAACAAGATCGTAATTAAAATCGGCGGTCGCAGAATCAACGTACTGCTCACGAATCCTGCTTAGACTCTGGTCACGTAAAAACGTCTCGCTACCGAACAGGTAAAGGACCGGAGGAAGCGTACGGTTCGTCACCGCGCTGTGTAGCTCATCCGACTTCATCCCAAGCCCACTTAGAAGCGCTGACCGAGGCGTCGCGAAATTTCCTCGGCGAGCCTGATCAGAGCCGTGTTTCGTGCCTGCTCTTCATAAAGACGTTGGAGCCCCTTGTCGGCATCGACAGGGTATTCCTTGGCCCCATCGGCCTTCCCTTTCCAGAGTACACGCCCGCTCGGTTCCTCGCGCAACGTTACCGCGGCCTTAACCGTAACCAGGTAACGTACGATTTTATCGTCCGAATTGTAGGCTACAGCGCTGGATGTATACCCCGTCACCGTCCCCTCAAGGCTCAGCTGACCCTCCAGCACATCTTCAACCGGAGTAAACAGTGGGCTGCGCGCCAGTTCGCTGATCATCAGGTTGGTGAATTCCATTTCCAGCTGCGGTTCGGTGGTCTTGTTGCCAAACATCTCCACGGAAATCGTCGTAGACTCTCCATCGACAGGTCCGAAGTGATAACCACAGGCACTACACACGAAAAGCAGCGCAAGGGCTAAGCTACGTAGACGAACCGCCAGCAACATCAGTTGGCAACCACGTTGACCAGGCGACCTGGAATCACGATCACCTTGCGCACGGTTTTCCCCTCGATAAAACGGACAACATTGACGTCGTTTAGTGCGGCTTCACGAATCTGTTCTTCATCGGCCGCCGCAGGGACTGTCACCTTGCCACGAACCTTGCCATTCACCTGCACAACAATCAGTAGTTCGTCCTCAACCAGTGCGGACTCATCGTACACCGGCCAGCCGACCTCCTCCAGAGACTCTGCATGACCCAGCTCTTCCCACAGTTCACAGCAGATATGCGGTACAAACGGTGCCAGCAGGCGTACCAGGTTCTCGAGCGCTTCGCGCAACACCCCCGGATGACTCTCTTTGGGAGAGAAAGCAACAATCGCGTTGACCAACTCCATGGTAGCAGCGATTGCTGTATTGAAGTGAAACCGTCCGTCGACATCATCGGTGACCTTTTTGATCGTACGGTGAGTGGTACGTCTTAAGTCACGAGCATCCCCCTCAACGATCGTTGGGAGTTCAGCCCCTGAGATCAGAGTGAGATTTTCATGCACCAGGCGCCAGACGCGGCCAAGGAAACGGTAACACCCCTCGACGCCCTGCTCGTTCCACTCGAGGCCCTTTTCCGGAGGTGACGCAAACAGGGAGAAGAGCCGCGCGGTATCCGCGCCGTAAGTTTTGATCAACGCATCGGGGTCGATGACGTTCTTTTTCGACTTCGACATCTTCTCGTTGCGTCCAACCAACGCCTCACCGCCGCACTTACTGCACTTGCCGTCAACCACCTCTTCCGGATAAAGCCAGCCGTGGGTTTCGCAGGAGCGGGTCTCCATGCAGACCATGCCCTGAGTCAGTAGATTGCTGAACGGCTCATCGAGCTCGATAATACCGAGATCACGCAGTACCTTGGTGAAAAAGCGCGAATAGAGCAGATGCATGACAGCATGCTCGATGCCGCCGATGTACTGATCGACCGGTAGCCAGTACTTGACCTTGTCGGCGTCGAGAGGACCATCGAAGTCGGGGCAGGCGTAGCGCGCAAAATACCAGGAGCTCTCAACAAATGTGTCAAAGGTGTCAGTCTCGCGACGCGCAGGCTTGCCACAACGCGGGCAGTCCGCATTGACAAACGACTCATGCTTGGCAAGCGGGCTCCCCCCTTCACCGGTGAAAGCGACGTCGTGTGGCAGCACCACCGGCAGCTCCTGCTCCGGTACCGGGACTGCGCCGCAGCTGTCGCAGTAAATGATCGGGATCGGAGTCCCCCAGTAGCGCTGGCGGGAGACCCCCCAGTCACGCAGGCGGTAATTGACGGTCGGCTTCCCCTGCCCCTGGCTCTCGAGAGCCTTGGCAATCGCCAACTTGGCGTCTTCACTCGACAGCCCGTCAAATTCCCCGGAATTGACCAGCAAACCAGGGCCGGTCCATGCGGTTTCCATGCTCTCCTCTGCGAGCAGCTCCCCCTCGGGTTGGATGACGACACGCAGCGGCAAATCGTATTTGCTCGCGAACTCGAAATCGCGCTGATCGTGGGTCGGAACCGCCATGACCGCGCCGGTGCCATAATCCATCAACACGAAGTTGGCAATGAACACCGGGACCTTGTCCCCAGTCAACGGGTTGATACAGTAGGCGCCGGTAAAGACACCCTCTTTTTCAAGGTCATCGCTGGTACGCTGCTGCTTGTCCTGGCGTCGCACCTTGTCGACAAACGCCTCAACCTCTGCACGCTGGGCGTCGGGAACCAGTTCATTCAACATCGGGTGTTCGGGAGCAAGCGACATGAAGGTCGCCCCGCACAGGGTATCGGCGCGGGTGGTAAATACCTTGATCCGTGCGCTACTGTCGGCCACCGCGAAGTCGATCTCGCAGCCATGGCTCTTGCCGATCCAATTGCGCTGCATGGTCAGAACCCGCTCCGGCCAGCCGGGAAGCTTATCGATCCACTCGAGCAGCTCTTCGGCATACTCCGTGGTCTTGAAAAACCACTGTTCGAGTTCCTTGGGAGCCACCTCGTTATCGCAGCGCCAGCAGCAGCCATCTTCGACCTGCTCGTTCGCAAGCACGGTCTGGCAGGTTTCGCACCAGTTGACCGAGGACTTTTTCTTGTAGGCGAGTCCGCGCTCGAGCATGCGCAGGAAAACCAGCTGCTCCCAGCGATAGTAATCGGGATCGCAGGTCGCGAACTCGCGCTCCCAATCGTAGGAGAGCCCCATGCGCTTGAGCTGGATGCGCATGTTGTCGATATTCTCGTAGGTCCACTTCGCCGGATGGGTACCATGCTGGATGGCGGCATTTTCCGCCGGCATGCCAAAGGCATCCCAGCCCATGGGATGGAGTACGTTAAACCCGCGCAAGGCCTTGAAGCGCGCGACTACGTCACCGATGGAATAGTTGCGGACATGCCCCATATGAATCCGCCCGGAGGGGTATGGGAACATCTCCAGTACGTAATACTTGGGTTTATCCTGGTCCTCGGCAACACGGAAGCTCTTGTCGGTCTCCCAACGCTGTTGCCATTTTTCTTCAACCGCTGACGGGTTATATTTTTCTTCCATCGGACTGCGCTCCTGAACAGTGGCATAAACAGGAATACCGGCCGGGGCCGGTATTGTCCGCAGCAGGCGAAAACCGCCGCGGAATAACTTATTGAGGCCGCCTGCAAACGGCCCGTAAACCCTTGACTACTTCTCGCGGTATGTGATCCGTCCGCGGCTCAGGTCGTAGGGCGAAAGCTCCACCGTTACCCGGTCACCCGGCAGGATACGGATGTAGTATTTACGCATCTTCCCGGAGATATGTGCCAGAACGACATGCCCGTTATCGAGCTTAACGCGAAACATAGCATTGGGAAGTGGTTCGACAACGGAACCTTCCACTTCAATTGCTTCTTCTTTAGCCAAAAGTACCTCCACAGTGGCCCTGCTCTCACGGCAGGGCGGTCTTTTCTCGGGCATAAAGCCCGTTAGGTTCATTGAGTCAGGCGATCTTCAGCAACCGCCGTGCCACATCCAGGATCTGGGTGGTCTGGATCGGCTTGGTAATATAATCGTTGGCCCCCAGGGATAGAGCTCGCTCGCGGTCCTCACTCGCCCCTTCTGTGGTAATAATCACAATCGGAACGTCCTTAAAGTTCGGGTCCCGGCGCACCAGGCTGACGAGCTTGAGCCCGTCCATGATCGGCATGTTGATATCACTAAGAATCAGGTCAAACTTGTCACCTGAAAGCTTCTTCAGACCATCGACCCCGTCGTTAGCTTCAACAATCTTGATGCCGCGAATACGTTTGAGCGCAAAGGCGATCAACTGACGCATGGTCGGAGAGTCCTCAACGATCAATACTTTATATGAAGGCGTAGACATCATAACAATCCCTCCGGAACTTTATTTAGTCATCAGGTCAATAAAACCCTGAATCGTATTCAGCTTACGTTCCGA
>PKUI01000114.1 GCA_002869605.1 Desulfuromonas sp.
ATGGGGATCGAACCCACCGGGGACGGGATACGCCCCCCACCGGTTTTGAAGACCGGGCGCGGCACCAGCCTACGAACTACCTCCGTGATGCCTTTTTTTTGTAGTTACGGACGGATGATCCGCCCTGCGCTCTGCAGTGTTTCGATGGTCTCGAGCATATTCGATATCCGGCCGACAGCCAACTTTTCCTTGAGGTTGTAGAACTCCAGGCAGAGGCCACAGGCGGCGATGTCGACACCATCGCAGGCGAGGCGGTTCAGCGCCTCGATGGTCTCGGCACCCTCAACCGTCAGCTTGACCCCGGCGTTGAGGAACAGGATGGTGTCGGGGCGACTGCTCGCCTCGTTGAGCGTGATCAGGAAGTTGCGCAGCAGGATCCTGCCCAGTTCCGGATCCCCCTCGCCGAGGCAGTCGGAGGTGACGAACAGCACCGTCTTGCCCTGGATGGCTGCCGCCCCTTCGTTGGGAAGCGGGCCCGCACCGGGGGTCAGGTTCAGGGTGTGTTCGTCTCCGTTTCCCTCAGCGTCGACCGCGAAACCCATGCTGGTGGCAAGGCGCGATACGTTTTCACGCGCAGTTTCGTCATTGACCAAAACCGACAGCGTTCCTTCGGGGTTGTCGAGCAGTGCCTTGCGGGTGGCAATCACCGGGCCCGGGCACTGTTGGTTGCGGCAGTCGAGGGTTGTCATGCGAGCTCCTTGTGCTGAAACGGCGCTTACTATAACGGCAGAATAGGGGGGAATGCAAGGGGGGATATGTCGTGGAGCGCCGGAAAAATTACGCGTGGTGGTCGATGAGCTCGACCAGTTCGCGCAGGTCCCTGAATCCCATGAGGCGGGCGAGCGCCGACTGGAAGAGGAACGGCAGCGCCAGGAAGTAGAGTGCTACGGCGACGAGTCCGAGCCAAAGGTCGATGCTGAATGCTGCGCCGTTGCCGAGGATGCATAGCAGCAGCCAGCTGATATCGATCAGGGTCAGGGCCAGGCGGTTCCTGGGGTACCAGGTCGGGCGCCGCGTTTCGGGTAGTCTGCTACACAGATAGCTGAGTGACTGCAGCAGGGCGGCCAGAAACAGTATGACCGCGCTCAGGGTCGCAAGGGTCACGCCAACGGCTCGCTCGGTACCAATCGGGCCACGCTCTCGATGTGCGGGGTCTGCGGAAACATATCCACCGGCTGCACGCACTCGGTGGTATAGCCGAGGGTCAGCAGGATGGCAAGGTCGCGTGCCAGAGTCTCGGGGTTGCACGAGACGTAGATGATGGTGCGGGGTCTGAAGGCGACGATCGCCTCCAGGGCCTCTTTGTCGACTCCCTTGCGCGGCGGGTTGACGGTGACCACCTGGTCGGGGGGGAATTCGCCGACCAGATCGTCAAGCAATTCCGTGGTGTCTCCGGCGAGAAACCGACAGTTCTCAAGCTTGTTGAGGCGGGCGTTGTCACGTGCGTTACGCACCGCGTCCTCGACCACCTCGACGCCGACCACCTTGGCGGCGTCGCGCGCCAGGCCGAGAGCGATGCCGCCGATGCCGCAGTAGAGGTCAAGAGCGTGGTTGTAGGGGGCGAGGTTTGCCCATTTCCGCACCAGTCCATAGATCTGCTCGGCCTGTTCGTGGTTGACCTGAAAGAACGAGGCGGGTGAAATCGCCAGTCGGGTATCGCCGACACGGTCGCGCAGGGTCGCATGGCCGAGCATCTTCAGGGTTTCGCGGCCGAGCATCACGTTGCAGTCGCTGGCGTTGATGTTCTGCTGCACCGAGACCACCTCGGGGACCTTCTTGGTCAGCCACTTGGCGAGATGGGTAATCTCGCGATAGTTGCGTTCCGCGGTGACGAAGGTCACCAACGCCTGGTTGTTCGCCGGGCTGATCCGCACCAGCAGGTAGCGCAGCAGCCCTTTTTTCTTGCGCGCATCGTAGACCCAGAGCTTCTGATGTTCGATCTCTTCGCGCACCACCTTGATGATGAGGTTGATCAACGGGTGGTGCAGCGGGCAGTCGTTGAGGTCGACCACTTCGTGGCTGCCACGTCGGTAGATGCCGATCTTGACCTTGCCGTGAACCTTGGAGAGCACCAGTTTGGCGTGGGTGCGATACCCGAACGGGTGCTGTGCAGCGAGCGGCTCATAGACCTCGACGCCTTTGAGCATGGCGTGGCTGCGCAGCGTCTGCACGACCGTCGCCCGCTTGACGCGCAGTTGGGCCGCGTAGTTCATGGCGATCAACGGGCAGCCGAGACAGGCGCGTTCCTGGTGGCAGGGCGGCTTGATGCGGTCCGGTGAACGCTCGAGGATCTTTTGCAGTCGGCCGCCCATGCGGCGCTGTCCGCGGTACTCGACGCTGAAACTGACCCGTTCCCCCGGGAAGGCTCCAGGGATACGCAGTTCCTTCCCTTCGAAACGCGCAAAGCCGACGCCCTCGTCGTCGAACGACTCGATGACGGTTTCGTGGAGGAGGGGCTCTTCGCGGGGAGTCGTCTTGCGCTTGCGAGGCGGGCGTGGAGGCATGGTGGTTCCTTTCGGTTGAGCTTTTACGGTGTCGCACCTTAAACCCCCATGAGTATACTGTCAATCGGTCAATCGTGTCTTGATTTTAGGGGCGGTGCTCGCTAAACTCGCACCTCGCTTATTTAGTCTTCCGAAGGAATGTGGATGCCGAGAGAAACCCGCCAGATCCACGTCGGTGATGTCGCCATCGGTGGCGACGCCCCGGTGAGTGTGCAGTCGATGTGCAACACCGACACGCGTGATGCTGTCGCGACCCTGGTACAGGTGCGCGCCCTCGCTGCGGCGGGTTGCGAGATCGTGCGCTGTGCGGTGCCGGATCAACAGGCGTCCCGGGCCCTTGCGGAGATCGTTGCTGGCAGTCCGATCCCGGTGATCGCCGATATCCACTTCGACCACCGCCTTGCCCTGGCGTCTCTGGCGGCCGGGGTGCATGGGTTGCGGTTGAACCCCGGCAACATCGGCGGTCGTTCCAAGGTCGAAGAGGTGGTCTGTGCCTGCCGCGAGCGGCGGGTGCCGATCCGTATCGGTGTCAACGGCGGATCCCTGGAGAAGGAGCTGCTCGAGAAGTATGGCCACCCGACTCCCGAGGCGATGGTCGAGAGCGCCCTCGGACATGTCCGGATCCTCGAGGAACTCGGTTACGACCAGATCAAGGTGAGCCTCAAGGCCTCCGATATCGGGCGTACGGTCGAGGCCTACCGGTTGCTGGCGGCCGAGGTCGATTACCCGTTGCACATCGGCATCACCGAGGCCGGGACCACCTGGAGCGGGACCATCAAGAGCGCCATTGGTCTCGGCGTGATGCTGTATGACGGTATCGGTGACACCCTGCGCGTTTCCCTGACCGGCGACCCGGTGGAAGAGGTGAGGGTCGGCTTCGAAGTTCTCAAGAGCCTCGGTCTGCGCGAGCGTGGACCGGTGTTCGTCAGCTGTCCCACCTGCGGTCGCTGCCAGGTCAACCTGATCGAGGTTGCCGAAGAGGTCGAGCGCCAACTGCACGACCTGCCGGTGCCGCTCACCGTTGCGGTGATGGGCTGCGTGGTCAATGGCCCCGGTGAGGCACGCGAGGCCGACATCGGCATTGCCGGCGGCAAGGGGCAGGGGTTACTGTTTCGTAAGGGCGAGGTGGTGCGCAAGGTCCCGGAAAACGATATGGTCATCGCGCTGGTCGATGAGGCTCGGCGTCTGGCCGAGGAACATCAGAACCGTTAACGAATCCCGCATGCGGGTTTGAAAGAGAGAAATGCCATGAATTTTGAGGCCATCGGCTTGATGGTACCGAAGATTCTCCTCCCCAAGGCCGGCACCGATATGCGTCGCTGGGCGGTGATCGCCTGCGATCAGTACACCTCGGAGCCGGAATACTGGGACAAGGTGCGCGAGGAGGTTGGAACTGCGCCGTCGACTCTCGACCTGATCTTCCCCGAGGTCTACCTGGAAGATGCCGACAGTGAACAACGGATTGCCACGATCAATGCCGCCATGCAACGTAGCCTCGATGAGGAGATTCTCGAGGAGCAGCCTAGCGGTTTTGTGCTGCTCGATCGCAAAACGTCCGAGGTTCCTTCGCGCAAGGGGCTGGTTTTGGCCCTCGACCTCGAGTGCTACGACTACAGTGCCGACTCGAAGTCGTTGATTCGCGCCACCGAGGGGACCATTCTTGATCGCCTGCCGCCGCGCATCAAGGTGCGCAAGCAGGCCGCCATCGAACTGCCGCATATCATGGTGCTGATCGATGACCCCGGGAAAACCGTGATCGAGCCGCTCTTCGAACAGCAGCATGAGCTGCTTTACGACTTCGAACTGATGCAGAACGGTGGGCACCTCAAGGGTTGGCGCGTGTCGGAGGAAGAGAGCCTCCGCCAGGTCGGCGAGGCGCTGGGGCGGCTGGCTGATCCTGAGGCATTTGACGCCAAGTACGACGTACAGGGTCGTGCCGAGGTACTGTTCGCCATGGGAGATGGCAACCACTCCTTTGCCACCGCCAAGGCAATCTGGGAGCAGCTCAAGGAGGAGACGGAGGACCGCGACGCCATCATGCAGCATCCGGCGCGCTGGGCACTGGTGGAGCTGGTCAACGTCCACGATCCCGGCCTCGAGTTCGAGCCGATCCACCGTGTGCTGTTCGGTTTGAGTTACGATGACCTGGTCAATCGTGCCGCGGCGTTTTACTCAGCCCGCAGTGAGCGCTTCCGGGTGGTCGAGTGCGCCGCCGGCGAGCGCGACGCCAAGGCCGTGGCCGAACAGCAAGCCGGTCATCATGCGATTCCCTTCGTCGCCGGTGAGCGCAGCGGCGTGTTCGTGGTCGAGAATCCCTGTCGCGTCCTGGTGGTCGCGACTCTGCAGGAGTTCTTCGACAGCTACCTCAAGGAGCGCGAGCGCACTCGCATCGACTATATCCATGGGGATGCCGCGGTCAGCAACCTCTGCGGGCAGGAGAACAACGCCGGGTTCTACCTGCCGGCGATCTCCAAGCACGATCTGTTCAGAACCATCATTCTAGACGGCGCTCTGCCGCGCAAGACCTTCTCCATGGGCGAGGCCGATGAGAAACGTTTTTACCTCGAATGTCGCAAGATCACACCTTAAACGGCTGACGATAAAGGAGAGACGAAATGATTCAGCACGTAGTGTTTTTTAAGTTCAAACCCGAAACAACCGATGAGCAGATCGACGCTATCGCCGATGGCTTGTCCGGGCTTCCCGACAGTATCGAGGAGGTCCGCGGCTTCGTGTTCGGGCGCGACGTGATCCGTTCGGAGCGTTCCTACGATTTTGCCCTGGTTTCGACCTTCGATGACCTCGAGGCGCTCGATCGTTACCAGGTGCATCCTGAGCACCAGAAGGTGGTGGCCTTGGTCAAGGCGGCTGCTGAGAGCGTGGTCGCGGTCGATTTCGAGATCTGAGTTAACCTGTTAGCAGGTATAACGGTGAAGGCCCCGCTTTTAAGCGGGGCCTTTTGCGTTTATCCAAAGAGTTATTTTCCTCGAGGGTTTGAGGGCTGTTGTGTTTTGGGAATTGTGCCCGGATATCCCTGTTGGGCATGGCTGTTTTTGTGCGACTTATCCCGTGGGGTTCATGGTGGCTGAGGCGTCGTGGGAGGGTTCTTCGAACTCGACCCAGAAGGTACAGCCGCCGCCGGGGGTTTCTTCGACCCAGGCCCCGCCTCCATAGGTCTGCGCCACCTTCTGTACAATCGCCAGGCCTATTCCCGTCCCGCGCGTGTTGCACGATGTTGAGCCGCGTTCGAAGAGCCTGAAGATACCTTCTCTTTCCTCTTCGGGAATGCCCTGCCCATGGTCGCGTACATAGAAGCGGACCTTGTCGCCGCGAGATTCTGCACCAATTTCTATCGGTTCATCTTCGCTCTTCGAATAGCGGATGCTGTTGCTGATCAGGTTGGCAAACACTTCATAGAGCTGTGATTCAGGGAGCGACACCAGTGGGAGCGGGTGGATATCGAAACAGGCGAACTCCTCTTCGCTGAAGCACTCCTTGAGGTTGTACAGCACCTGCTGGATGACATCCTGGCTCGATATCGGGCTGTCCGGACGCTCTAGGTATCCTGATTTCGACAGGGTCAACAGGTCTTCCATATGCTCAAGCATCTTTTCTGCCTGGGCTTCTATCTCGTCAATGTAGCCGATGGCCTCCTCATCAAGTTTGTCCCGGTGTTGTTCTTTGAGGAGTTGCGCGTAGCCTATGATCGGAGCCAGCGGGGCGCGCAGATCATGGGAGACGGTATTGACGAACGTTTCGAGTTCCCAGTTGGCGCTGCACAGTTGTGCCTCGGTTCGACGTAACGATTCAACCATCTCTTCGAGCACCCGTCCGAGGGCCTGAATCTCCCTGGTGCCGCCGATCGGGATATCCGCTGCGGCCAGGCCTTGGCTCTCGATCGTTCTTGCTGCCCGGGTCAGGCGCCAGAGCGGTTTTGTCATGCTGCGGGCCAGAAAGAGTGCGATGAGCATGGCGACGGCAAAGGGGAGCAGGGAGAGGAGCATGATCCGATTTTGCAGCTCGATACTTGGCCTGGTCAACTCGTCGAGATACATGCTTGAGCCTATGTACCAGTCGAGTGGTTCAAAATAGGTGATAAATGCGCGCTTCTTGAACCGGTACTCTCCCTTGAAGCCCGGTTTATCCCAGATGTAATCGATCGACTGGTCGGGGGTGCGTGACGCGGCCATCAGGTCATCGACCAGGGGGGCCTGGGTTGCCGGATTAACGAGTGATGCAAACTCCTTCTTTTCCAGGTGGGGGTGGATCAACATTTCCCGTTTCCCGTTGAAAAGAAACATGTAACCGGTGTTGGCGACTCTGACGTTCGCAAAGGTTTTTTTCAGCTCGAGGATGATTGCGGAGAGCCGTTTTTGTGTTTCGCTCTCAATGTCGTCTATATAGACACAGGTACCGAGAACCCAGTTCCATGGTTTGAAGAGGCGAACGTAGGAGATCTTGGGCTGTTGTTCGGTGAGCCCCTCGGCGGTCGGTTTCGGCCAGAGGTAGTCAACGAAGCCTTCTCCCCATTGGTCGCAGACGTTAACCGCCGCGCTGAACAGGTTTTCGTTTATTCCTTGAGCCGTATTGAACATCGGGTTGTCCAGCACCTTGCCGTTGAGCTCGGGAAGGGTCGGGTGCATGATCATGCGGGGGACGGGGCGCTGCATGTCATTGATCCAGAAGTAGCCCACGCCATGGTCATAGCGCAGGCGGCGGATGGTCTCGCTGGCCATGCGGCGTGCTTGTTCGGGAGAGAGTTCCTTGTTGAGTTGTTTGTGATGATTCTCTTCCAGAGACGAGAGGGCGATGTCGATGATGTTCTCGAGCTCCGCTTTACGTCTTTCGAGGGTGGTGGCGCGGTGAAAAAGGAGACTGTCGTATTCAGTCGATACGCTTAGGGAGATGGCGTGGAGCAGGTCTCGGGCATGACGTTCTCCTGCAGAGGTAATCGCCTCTGTCATTTCGTTTTTGGCGAGCAAAAATATCGATAGCACCGTCAGGGAAACGGTTGCGGCGACGACCAACAACAATCTGGATCGTAGCGATCGATACAAGAGAGGTCTCCTGTCAGAGGGGTGTCTGGCTAAATTTCAATTTTAACAGATTCGTGGGCCCTCGTTGCAGTCATGTAACTCCCTCTTGGATAAAGAGAAATAACTTCCAGGGGAGTCCGTTGGTAAGACTTGAAAGAATCCTTATTTCTGCTTGACTTGTTTTTACCAGATCGGGTAATGTCAATTTACAAACAACGTTCTACTCTAAAAGGGGCCGCAATGCACGCCAAGCTCAGTCGCTACATGACCACTCTCGGATTGTTCGCCATGATCTTTTATGGCAGCATGATGGCGATGGGGGTAATGTCGGTCGATATGATGCCGCAATTTCTAGTGTCGGCGGTGATCTTTCTGACCTCGGGGCGCATCATGCGTAAGGCCGCGAAGCGCATGCGTGGTCCAAAACGCTTTGATCCACGCATTAGCGCCATCGAGCCGACGGCCGCTGATCTCAAGCATCCGATTCTCGAATGGGTTGCGGCGGTCAGCGTGCTGCTGGTGATGGCGGTAGCGCTGATGAAGCCGGTCGATTTAACCATCTCGGATGCCTGGCATGACCTGAAGGTCGATGACCTCTACTACTCCGCCACGGTCCCCTAGGGAAACGAATTATGGATTTTAAGCCGCCTTTGTGCGGCTTTTTTTGTGCCCGTTTGATCCAAGGAGGGAGTATGCGCTGGTCGATTCAAACGATCCTGATAACCGGTGTTACCAGCTTGATCGTAGTGCTGGTGACAGTGATCATGTTGTCGAGTTATTGGCGCTCGGAAGAGGCGCTCACCCGTCTGGCTCGCAACATCATGGGCAACATCTCTGAGTACACCGTTGACAAGACCGAAGGCTTTTTGAACCCAGCCATGGAGGCTGCAGACCTTGCACGCAAGCTGACCAACAGTGACATTCTTAGTGAAGGGGACAGCCGCCAGATGTCCCGCTTCTTCTACAACCAGCTCACCGTTTATCCACATTTCGCCGGGATCTACATCGGCAAGCCGGATGGAAGTTTTATCTACGTCAATCGTGACAACTCGCGTGTCCCCAGGGGGTTCCGGGTCAAAGTTATCAGCCAGAACAAGGGCGTACGCGATGTCGAAATGCACTACTACGATGAGAGCTTTGCGCCGCTCGATTGGATCAAGTCCCCTTCCGATGTCTACGACCCCCGGGAACGCCCCTGGTACCGCTCGGCGATCAAGACCGATGAGTTGATCTGGACTCCGGCCTATCTCTTCTTTACCTCGCAGATACCGGGTGTTACAGCGGCCCGGGCCGTCTATGGACAGGATGGTCATTTCGTCGGTGTCGTCGGTATCGATATAGAAATCGGTGAACTTTCCTCGTTTATCTCCCGGCTCAAGATTGGGCGGGCCGGCAAGGCGCTGGTGATCGATCAGCAGGGCAAGGTGATCGCCTTCCCCGAGGTCGAGATGCTCAGGCACCAGGATGACCAGGGGCGGGCCGATCTTCCACTGATCAAGGAGTTACAGGATCCGGTCAGCCGTGATGCGTACAATTCTCTGCAGGCTCGGCATGGTGACGGGCTGGAGCTCGCTGTTCCGGTGTTTACGCGTTTCACCTCTTCCGGGACCAAATATCATGCGATGTTCACCCCTTTCAAAAACCCCAAATGGCCATGGGTCATCGGGGTTTTTATGCCGGAAGACGATTTTCTCGCCGAACTTAAGCAGAACCAGATCTACAACGGGGTAACCGCTGCGCTGATCACCCTGCTGGCGCTGTTTCTGGTGATGCTGCTCTCGACGCGTATCAAGGGGATGTTTCGCAACTTGACCGAGCAGTTCGAGGCCGTGCGCAACCTCGAGATGCAGGGGGACATCGACACGAAGAGCAGGATTGTCGAAGTTCAGCGGCTCTCTGAGTCGTTTAATCATCTCAAGCAGAGCCTACGTCTGGTTGAGCAGTATGTCCCCAAGGAGGTGGTGCGCAGTCTGCTTTCCGATCAGCACACTCCTGACAAGGAGACTCGTGATCTTACGGTGCTGTTTACCGATATTGAGGGTTTTTCAGCTATTGCCGAACAGATACCTGCAAATCAGATCGTTGAAGACCTGAATGAATACTTCGAGGAGATTGCATGTAGCGTACATGAGTGCGAGGGAACCATTGATAAGTATATCGGCGACTCGGTGATGGCGTTCTGGGGAGCCCCCAAGGCGACCGAAGATCATGCGCGGCAGGCGTGCGAGGCGGCGTTGATTATTCGTGACCGCATAGCTCGACTCAATCGTGCCTGGAAGGGGCAATACAAGCATGAATTTCGTACTCGAATCGGTATCTGCTCAGGCGATGTGGTCATCGGTAATATCGGTTCCTCACGTCGTACTTCCTATACCGTGATCGGCGACAACGTCAACCTTGCCAGCCGACTGGAGCGCCTGAATAAGGAGTTTGCCACGCAGATTATCCTTGATGAGGCGACCCGGAAAGAGATCGGTGACGAGTTTGTGGTCCGCCGCCTTGGGGCGATTCAAGTGCGGGGCAGAAAGAAGCAGGTTGATGTGTATGAACTGGTTGGCTACTCTGGCCAGGTAGGTCGTGAAGTGCTTGAGAGCATCAGATTATACGAGCAGGTTTCGGAGCTTCTCTTCCGCGATGAAATCGATGCTGCTCGTGCTATTCTCAAGGATGTTTCGCACGAGCAGTGCGAAGATCTCCCCCTTAAAAAACAGATTGAAGCTCTTTTGTAGCGATTTCTCGTACCATTGGAACAAAAAAGGCTGCCAGGGGCAGCCTTTTTTGTCGCAAGTGGGTAAATGGTAGAAATTTGCAGAGATCAGAAATAGCCTGGTATATAGTGTGCGGGCAAGGTCGGGGGGCGCTTGTTTAAGGCGCAGAATGTTGTCTCTTTATTGGTTCAGTTTGGATGATTTGGGATGGTAAGAGTACTTTTGTGTGTCGCTTGTTTGTTGTGTTTGGCTTCATCTGTTGCTGCAGAAGTGGCCCTTTCTCCTTTTTACACGCGCAACATGAATCCCTTTGTGAGTATTTACGGTTTGCCCGCGGCCGAAAGGGCTAAATTAGTCAATGAGGGCCAGCTGGAAAGCCGTTTGGTCATCGATGTGGCGAATGATTTTACGTATTCGTCGAATGCCAATGAACTGGTGGACCTGGATGGAGAAACGTATCGAGGTACGTTTGTTTTCCGCTGGGGAGTTGATGAGTCCTTAGAGCTCGGGCTCGACGTGCCTCTGCAGAGGCACAGTGGTGGAACCCTGGATGGTTTTATTGAGGACTGGCATTCTACGTTTTCCTTGTACGACGGTGGGAGAGATGAAAAACCAAAAGATCAACTTCGCTATGAATATCAGAGTGTAGACGATCAATCTTCAACTGTTGATAGCACAGGTTTCGCATTAGGAGATGTCCTGGTCAGTTGTGCCTGGCAAACAGCTTATGATGCGGATGAAAATGGCGAGTATTCCTCAAGTATCCGTAGTAGCGTAAAATTGCCATCCGGGGAAAGCGGTGATCTGAATGGAAGTGGTTCTCTGGATGCCTCTATACGCTTTAACTCGGGATGGATAGGTAATCGCAACAAAGATAATACACTTGCTTTATTTACGAGTATTGGTGCCCTCTATCTGGGGCGGGGAGATGTTATTCCCTCCCGTCAGCGGCACTGGGTGGGGTTCGGTTCTGTGGCAACGGCCTGGCAGGTTTTTGAGCGTGTGGCTGTAAAGATGCAACTGGACGGGCATACGCCTTTTTATAATAGCTCATTGAGGCAACTCGGAGACGCGTCGGTTCAATTGGTTATAGGGGGCGTCTATACTCCCCTCGACGATGTGTCGATCGATTTTGGTGTGAGCGAAGATGTCGTAATCGATACAGCCTCAGATGTTGTGTTCCATTTATCCGTGGCGAAACTCTTTTGAAACGGGTTGGTGGGCCTGGTTTTGTTGAACAACATGAAACAGGCCATACAGAATCAAAAGAAACGTAAAAATGGTATCCTGTCGTGAGCACAGAGGGTTAACTTTTGCGCGAAAGGGCATGTCATTGGTCTCTGTGTGCAATTTCATGGCGAAGCATTTGTCCTGAAAGGACAGGGTTCCCTGTCAAGAAGAGAAAGATGGCTTTGTCGGTATAAACATTGTGATGCTGTTCAGAATAATAAACGCCGCCAAGGCGTTTTTTTATTCTGTAGGGTTTTAAGGCATCAGGCGAGCTAGCCGATTTAGGGGGACCGTTCAAACAGGTCATCCATGTATGGCTGGATTTCGACTCAGCGAGTCATGCGAAATTTCGTATAAAAAAATGGCCCCGCCGAAGCGGGGCCAACAGAGATGCGCAGATGCGCATGCAGAGGCTGTATAGAGGTTTAGTCGATGGCGAGATCCTCTTCCTCGTACTCCTCGGCGTCGGTTGCCAGAGCTTCCGTAGCCACGGTAGCCGGCTTGGAGGTCAGGGTCATGGTGACGATGGCGCCTGCGGTGAGCATGACGCCTGCAGCGATGAACGAAGCAGAGAAGCTGCCGGTCGAGGTTTTGAGCATCTCGGCGACGCGGGACAGGACGATGCCGCCGACGCCCCAGGCCGAGAAGAGGATGCCGTAGTTCATGCCGTAGTTCTTGAAGCCGTAGTAGTCTTTGGCGAACGAGGGGAAGAGTGCCAGGTTGGTGCCGTAGTTAAAGACCATGAAGCAGACCAGCAGGGTTACCAGGACCGGGTTGCCGCCGTTAAGGACCGTGGTCGCGGAGAACATCAGAACTGCCTGGAAAGAGAGCATGATGGCGAGGGTCTTGGCACGACCGAATTTGTCCGAGACCAGGCCGGCAATCACGCGACCCGAGGCATTGCCAACGGCCATCAACATGACGGCAACGTAGGCCATGTCGCCCATGCTTGCCTTGGCCAACCCCTTGGCGCTGCCGATAACCATCAGGCCGGCACCGGCGCCGATGAAGAACAGGGTCCACAGGGTGTAGAACGACGGGGTCTTGAGCATCTGCAGAGGGGTCATGTCGTTGCTCGGCGCGGCTGCGGTAGACTTGGCCGGGCCTGCCGGGACGTAGCCTTCAGGAGGGTTCTGCAGCATCAGGGCGAAACCGCAAACGACGATGGTAAAGGCGATGCCGAAGTAGAGCATCGATTGTTGCAGGCCGTAGGCGGCCAGGAGGTACTTGGCCAGCGGGGCGATGTAGATCGAGGCGAGTCCGAAACCGGCGACGACGATACCGGCGATCATGCCGGTCTTGGCCGACGAGAACCACTTCAGGGCCGGCGGGGTAGCGGCGCAGTAGCCGAAACCGAGACCGAGGCCGGTGAGTACGCCGAAGCCGGCGATCCATGCCGAGTAAGCGGTGGACTGGGAAACCAGGATGAAGCCGGCGCCGACCAGCAGGCCGCCGATGATCGCGGTAACCTTGGGCCCGAACTTGTCGAGAACTTTACCGCCGATGATCATGGCGAGTGCGAACATCAGGCAGGCGACACCGTAAGGGTCGTTGACCGAGGTCTTGTCCCAGGTGAAAGGGCCACCGGCAGTGATAGAATCGACGATGGCGCCTTTGAAAATACTCCAGGTGTAAAGAATTCCGAGAGCCAGGTTGATGCCGAGGCCGGCGATAACAACGGACCAGCCTTTGTTCTTGATGGTGTTGGTAGACATGGGTTCCTCCTTGGAATGTATGGTTTGTGTTCCGTATCGTGCGGACATCGTTCTTATTTGAAATGGTAGTGGCCAGTTGACCTTGAACGGTTTAATCAGCGGCCGCTGATGTGTGTTTGGCCGCTGAGGATTACCGGAGACGGTTGCCATGGGCAGGTCGTGGCGCACTTTGGTCTGTTCATATTTGGGGCAGCTGCAAAAGCTGGCCGTGCAATACTGGATGATCATCGATACATCGTGGCTCGAGATGTAACCGGTGCCGGTTTCGCATCCCTGTTCGCCAGATTTGTAGAGTGGGCAGATTTCCCGTTTCGCCATGATCATCATCCTGTTGTTTATTGATGCTGGCTGTATACGCAACCGCTATACCAATGTTCTAATTTTTTGTAGTTTTGCTAAAAAACGTTTTAGAAACAGCTTGTTGTGGAGGAGCTGGTGCTTTTTTGACAATCGCTGGGGTGCGTTGTTTTTGCATTCGTGCAAAAGAGTGAAGTCCGGTAATGGGGGGAGGTTTGTCTCTCCCGGTGGCGTCGTATTTCGGGCGAGGTCAGTCTACAAGAGGGATTGGTGGTTTGCTTAGGCGGTGGTTTGCAGTGTTGCAAGGAGGAAAACAGGGGTTGTTTGCACAATTGCAAAAAGAACAGGTGGACAGGGCTGTCAGTAGCCAAGAAGGCGCGTGCAGCTTGCTTTTACAGGGGAAATGGGCTAGTTTGCCTGCCTGTCCCGGGGATTCCCCGGATGGTTTCTTTTTAGACTTATTTCGCGAGGTGGACGAACGATGCGTTATAGCGACTATTTTTTGCCGACGATCAAAGAGACGCCGGCCGATGCCGAGGTAGTCAGCCACAAGTTGATGTTGCGTGCCGGCATGATGAACAAGCTGGCTGCGGGAATCTATAACTATCTGCCAATGGGGTTGCGGGTGATCCGCAAGGTCGAACAGATTGTGCGCGAGTGCATGAACGAAGCCGGTGCCATGGAGGTGCTGATGGCAGCGGTGCAGCCGGCCGAGCTGTGGCAAGAGTCGGGGCGCTGGGGTTACTACGGCAAGGAGTTGCTCCGTTTCAAAGATCGACACCAGCGTGAGTTTTGTATGGGGCCGACCCACGAAGAGGTGATCACCGATATCGTGCGCAGTTACGTGAAGTCGTATCGCCAGCTGCCGGTCAACCTCTACCAGATCCAAACCAAGTTCCGCGATGAGGTGCGCCCCCGCTTCGGGCTGATGCGTGGACGCGAATTCATCATGAAGGATGCCTACTCCTTCGACACCACCGAAGAGGGGGCCAACGCCAGCTACCAGAAGATGCGCGACGCCTACTGCAAGATCTTCGAGCGCTGCGGGCTCGAGTACCGCATGGTCGAGGCGGATTCGGGCGCTATCGGCGGCTCCTTCAGTCATGAATTTATGGTGCTGGCCGATACCGGCGAGGACATGGTGATCAGCTGTGACCACTGTGACTACTCGGCGAACGTCGAGAAGGCCGTGGTGGTCGATGAAGGGGAGGTCTCCGGCGAGACTCTGCAGGAACTCGAGCGGGTCGAGACCCCGGGCGCGCACACGGTCGAGGACGTTGCCAAAATGCTGGAGCTTGAGCCGTCCCGGATCGTCAAGACTATGATCGTTGCGGTGGACGATGAACTGGTGGCGGTGCTGGTCCGTGGCGACCACGAACTCAACGAGGCGAAAATCAAGAACCTGCTCAATGCGACGGTGGCCGAACTGGCCACCCCGGCCCAGATTGTCGAGGCGACCGGCGGCGCGGTCGGTTTTTCCGGACCGGTCGGGCTGAAGATTCCGGTCTATGCCGACCATGCGATCAAGTACCTGCGCAACATGGCGGTCGGTGGCAACGAGAAAGACCTGCATCTGACCGGCGCCAACCTGGAGCGTGACTTTGAGGTTGTACAGTTTGCCGACCTGCGCAACGCCCAGGCCGGCGACCCGTGCCCGCTGTGTGGTGGTGGACGTTACGTCAACACCCGCGGTATTGAGGTCGGGCACATCTTCAAGCTCGGTACCAAGTATTCCGAGGCGATGAAGGCGACCTTCCTCGACACCGACGGCAAGGCTAACGATATTATCATGGGCTGCTACGGCATCGGCATCGGACGTACGGCCGCGGCCGCCATCGAGCAGAACCACGACGACAATGGCATCATCTTCCCGATGGCGATCGCCCCCTTCCAGGTGATCGTGACCATGGTCAACCCCAACGACGCCGAGGTCGCTCAGGCCGCCACCGAACTCTACGAACAGTTACTTGCTGAAGGGATCGAGGTGCTGCTCGATGACCGTGATGAGCGCCCCGGGGCCAAGTTCAAGGATGCTGACCTGATCGGGATTCCGCTGCGCGTGACGGTCGGCTCACGCGGTCTCAAGGAGGGGGCGTTCGAGCTTCAGGAACGGCGTAGTGGAGAGCGCGATAACCTACTGGTCAATGAGGCCGCAGCGCAGATTGCCCAGCGCGTGGGTCAAGCGTTGAACCAGGGTTGAAGCCCATAGAGGAAGGGTTGATGAAGGATAAGCACGTCATGGATCCGTTGACGATTGACAGCAGTGGGCGCCTCAGCGTGCCGGGTTATGCAGTGCGCCAACTTGGTCAGCAGCAGCTTGAACTGACCTCCTACTCGTCTCGCCACCTGCTGTTCACGGTGCCGGGAGAAGAGGAGGTCGTGGTCCTGAGCGGTTCCATTGGCGAGATCACGGTGGCCGACCTGCTCTCGTTTTGCAACATGTTTCGCAAGACCGGGGTGTTGTCGGTTACCGCCGAGTGTGGCAGGCGCGATCTCTATTTTCAAAACGGCGAGGTGGTGTTTGCAGGCAGCACCTGTCGTCGCGAAGCCCTTGAAGAAATACTGCTCGAACTCGGCAAGCTTGATGCCCAGACCCTCGAGAAGGTCCGCGGGATAGGCAGCGGCACGCGTTCGGTCGGCAAGATGCTGGTCGAGAGCAAGGCGGTGGCCGCCAAGGACCTGTGGCTTGCGACCCGTCACCAGGTCGAGTCGATCGTCTACGGGCTGCTCGCGGTGGTGAGCGGTAATTTCCATTTTAGCCCGGAGGACCCGGAGCGCGACGGCATCGTGCGCTTGTCGATGAGTACCCAGAATCTGATCATGGAGGGGTTACGTCGTGTCGACGAGCGTGAGCTGTTCATGCGCCGGATCCCTTCGCTTGAGGCGCACGTCATTCTGACTGGACGGGAAGTCGAAGATCTCAGTGGCGGAGAAAAAAAGATCGTGGATCTGGTCCTTGATGGCAGGCGTGTCGTGAGGGAGTTGATCCGCGCCTCGGGCGTTGGTGAATTCGATGGCTTGCGTATCCTTTACCAGCTATGTGAGCGGGGAGTGGTTCAGGTCGATGAGTCACCCGAGGTTGAACTCGACGGCGCCTTGGGCGATATCCTCGCCATCGGCAACCGGGTGCTGGCCCTTCTGTTCAAGGCGATCAGCGCGGCGAAACCGGATTTCCTCCACGAGGTGACCCGTTTTCTGCGTAGCCTGCCGCAGCCCTATTCGTTTCTGTTCGGGGACACCGAGGTGCGTTCCAATGGCTCGGTAGACGGTGGCCATATTATCGCCAACCTCGAAGGGCTCGAGGAGGGGGATAAGGAAAAGCTGCTTGCGGAGGGGTTGTGTGAACTCATCTATATGGAGTGCCAGGCGGCACGTCGCGAGCTTGGAGCCGATAAGGCAGCGGAACTGGTGCAAGCGGGACAGGATGTGAGTGATACCTTGATGAACAGGGCGGGGAGGTAGCAGGAGATGACGCAGAACATGGAGGCCGCGCGCCAGCGGCTGGTTTTTGCTCTTGATGTCGACAATTTTGATGATGCCGAAAAGTGGGTGCGGCAGCTGCATGGTCATGTCGGAGTATTCAAGGTCGGTAAACAGCTGTTCACCCGCTGTGGTCCCGAGGTGGTGCGCATGATCCGCGCCGAGGGGGGCGAGGTGTTTCTTGATCTGAAATATCACGATATCCCCAACACCGTGGCCAAGGCCGGGCTTGAGGCTTGTCGCCTTGGGGTCAAGATGTTCAACGTGCATGCGCTCGGCGGACGTGAAATGATGGAGACCCTGGTGCGGGAGATCGACACCGAGTTTCCGGTCGGTTCACCGCAGCGGCCATTGATGTTGGCGGTGACGATCCTCACCTCGTCGACCGAGCAGACCCTGCGCGAGGTCGGTATCGAGCACCATGTCTCCGAGATGGTGCCGCGACTCGCCAGCTTAGCGCGCAATGCGGGGCTCGGAGGGGTGGTTGCCTCTCCGCGCGAGGTACGCCTGATTCGCGAGGCCTGCGGCGAGCCGTTCGCCATTGTGACCCCCGGGGTGCGCCCGGCGAGTGCTTCACTCGATGATCAGAAACGGGTGATGACGCCGGGGGAGGCGATCGAAGCCGGTGCCGACTTCCTGGTGGTCGGCCGCCCGATCTCCGCGGCGCCCGACCCGGTAGCCGCTGCCGAGGCGATTTTGCAGGAGATGGCCGCCGCAATGGAAAAGCGCTAATAACGACATGGACGATTTGCTCTACGGGACACACCCGGTACGCGAAGGTTTGCGCGCCAAGCGGCGACGCCCTCTCGAACTGTTTGTTGTACGCGGAAGTCACGAGCGCCACGCCGAGATCCTCTCGCTCGCGCAGGAGCAGGGGGTTCCGGTTCGCCAGCGAGAGCGATCCGACCTCGACAAGTTGGTGGGGATGCCGCATCACCAGGGGCTGGTGTTACGTGTCGAGCCGTTCCCCTACGCCGAGCTCGAAGATCTGCTCGATGGCTGGCGAAACAGCGGCAAGGATGCGTTCTTTTTGGTGCTCGACGGGGTGACCGACCCGCATAATTTCGGAGCCCTGCTACGCAACGCCGAAGGAGCCGGGTGTCATGGCGTGATTGTCGCCAAGGATCGTTCCTGCCCGGTCAGCGGCGTAGTGGATAAGGCTTCGGCCGGCGCCCTTGAGCACCTGAAATTGTGTCGGGTGACCAATCTTTCACGGGCGCTCGAGCAGCTCAAAGAAGCAGGGGTCTGGGTCTATGGACTGGCCGATGGTGGCGATG
>PKUI01000116.1 GCA_002869605.1 Desulfuromonas sp.
CAGGGCGCTGATCTCGGCGGAGCCGAGTTCATGGTGAGCACGTACGGCCGAGTGGCAGGCCATGGTGATCAGCACCTCGTCGAGGGCATCTTCGACCTGCCCCGAGCGACCGAGCTCAACCAGCTCCGAAGCAACATCCTGAACCAGTTCGCGTCCGCTCACCTTGCCCAGCAGTTTTGGTTGGCTGCGCAGCGCAAAGGCATTGGGGCCGTACTCCTCGAGCTCGAAGCCGAGACCTGCCAACTCCTCAAGGTGTTCGGCAAAGACGGCCGCCCGACGCGCGTCGAATTCGATGACCTCCGGAAACATCAGCCCCTGGCGCTCTATCCCCTGAGTTCGATGCTGTGCACGCAACTGTTCGAAGCGCACCCGTTCATGCGCCGCGTGCTGATCGACCAGCACCAGCTCATCGCCGTCCTCGCAGACGATGTAGGTCTGGCGAAATTGGCCGATCACCCGCAGTCTCCCGAAGGGGCCCGCCGCCTCTTCGGGAGAAGAAAACAGCTCTGCCGGCGAAACCGGCGGTGAGGGAGGGGGAACCGTTGACGTGACTAAGGGTGAGTGCGCCGTACATGGCTGGCTGGCATAACGCGCCGACGTTTCGTGGATCCGCTCGCCATAGTCGCCCGGCGTTCCCACCGCTGGCCCCGCTTTCGGCAACGCGGGTGCAGGTACCTTCTCGCCATAATCATCTGGCGGTTCGGTAGCGTCGGGGGTTTCAGGCCGCTCTCCTGCCGCCCAGGGCGCAGGGCGCAGGGCATTGCGCACCGCCGCGACCAGAAAATCGTGCACCCGGCGCTGATCCCGGAAGCGTACCTCGTGCTTGGTGGGATGCACGTTGACGTCCACCTGGTGCGGATCGATCTGCAGGAACAGGACCATCACCGGGTATCGCCCCTTCATCAGCAGCCCACGGTATCCATCAAGCAGAGCGTGCTGCACCACCCGGTCACGGATCACCCGACCATTGATGAAGAAGTAGATGTTTGCCGTCGTCGCGCGGCTTACATCGGGAGGTGCCAGCAAACCGTTCAGATGCAGTCCCTCGGCCTGTTGGTCAAGGAGAAGCATGCTCCCGGCAATCTGGCGCCCCATCAGTGCGGCAACCCGCTCCTGCAGATTCTCCCCGGGACGGGTCTCGACCAGAGTCCGCCCTTGGTGTACCAGGGTAAAACGGACCCCGGGATAACCGAGGGCCTGCTTGGTTACCATGTCGCTGATATGGCCGAGTTCGGTCTCGTCGCGACGCAGGAACTTACGCCGCGCCGGGGTGTTGAAAAACAGGTTGCGCACCTCGATGGTAGTACCGACCGGCATCCCGACCTCGCCGGTACGCTTGACGACACCCCCCTCAATGTAGATCTCGCTTCCGGCTTCGGATTCGGCAGCACGCGTTGTCATCCGCAGACGCGACACCGAAGCGATCGAAGGGAGCGCCTCGCCCCGGAAGCCGAGCGTCCCAATGGCAGCGAGATCGTCCTCATGGCGGATCTTGCTGGTCGCGTGACGTTCGAGGCACAAAAAAGCGTCCTCTTCGAGCATCCCGCAGCCGTTGTCGCTGACCCGGATCAACGACTTGCCTCCCCGCTCCAACTCGACGACGACTTCGTCGGCACCCGCGTCGAGACTGTTTTCCAGCAACTCCTTGACCACCGAAGCGGGCCGCTCGACCACTTCACCGGCGGCGATCTTGTTGCAGAGCTGTTCCGAGAGGATCTGAATCTGTGCCATCACGTTACCTGATTAAAAAAAAACGGCCGGAATCCGGCCGCTTAGTTGAATGCATTCGGTGACACCTCACGCGCCCTGTTCCAACCTCGAGAGCATCTGGTCGATATCGTCGTTATCCGGTTCCGCGGCCGGCGCAGGGGTCCGGGTCGCCATCGGCCTGCCGAGCAGGCCAAGGTCGCCGGCCACCGTCTGCACAATCTCCGAAGTCACTTTATCCTGTTTGCGCAGCGACGCCTCGAACAGTGCATTATCGCACACCGTGTTGATCACCCTCGGCACACCTCCGGCATAGCTGTGCACCGCGGGGATCGCACCAGGAGCAAACATCGACGCCTTGGCACCGGCAACCTTAAGACGATGCATGATGTAACGTTCGACCGACTCGAGGCTCAGTGATCTCAGGTGGCATTTGACGGCGACACGCTGGGCGAGCGGCTCGTCAAGCTGCAGATTGTCTTCGATCTCGCGCAGACCGAAAAACACGATATTGAGCAGTTTTTTACCGGGAATCTCGATATTCAAAAGGCCTCGAAACTCCTCCATCAGCTCACGGCTCTGCAGCATCTGGGCCTCGTCGATCAGCACCACCGCCTTTTTGCCGCTGGCGTCGATTTCAAGCAGGCGGTCGTAAAGTTGCTTGAGGAGCTTGAGACGATCGGGATCAGGATCGGAAATACCGAACTGCATGGCGATACGGGTCAGAATCCAGTCAGGCGTCACCCCGGAGTGGACCATGACCAGCAGCGACGACTCGTAGCGCTCCTCGGGCAGGCTATCGAGCATCCTCCGGGCCAGGGTCGTCTTTCCCATGCCGATATCGCCGACCAGCACCGCAAGCCCTTTGCTGGAATCGACGGCGTACATCAAACGGATCAGCGCCTGACGATGCTGGTCGCTGTCATAATAGAACCTGGAGTCGGGCGCATTGGAAAAAGGCTCCCGCTCCAGGCCGAAATGTTCAAGATAACTCATACGATCCCCTGTGAGTAAATACAGACGGCTAGACGAACGAAATGCGGCTGTCGCCACTCCCTGAAGAGTTATTATCACCACCGTCATTCCCGCTATCGAGGGCCTCCAGCTTGCTCGCAACGTCACGGAAGTTGGGTTGGCGCTCTGCTACAATGCGAAAGTACCCGACGGCTTCGGCTCCACGGCCGCTTGCCTCGCAGATGATACCGAGCTCGTAATTGAGGCTTAGCAGGTCTTCATCTGTCGCCTCGGCAGCTCTAAGACCAAGCTTGAAGGTTTCTTCCGCCTTGGCAAAGTCACCCTTCTCCGCATGACAGATCCCGGTCAACGTCAGGCAGTCGACCAGGCGCTGCGGATCCTTCATGACCCGTGCAAATTCCGAGATGGCGTCATCGAGCAGTCCCATCTCTTTATACGCGATGCCGAGATTGAAATGCGACTCGGTGTCCTCCTGATCAATCTGATCCTCGATCCCCTTCTTGAACTCGGCAAGGATACCGTCGAGGCGCGAAAGGTCGCGCTCGTCGAGGCTCTCCATCTCGCCGCCCGCATCAAAGGCTCCCTCGTTACTGAGTTCGGAGGCGAGGTCGAAAAAGTCACCGTCATCTTCGACAGGTGCAGAGGATGTCTGATCGCGCTGCTGAGCAATTTCGGCCAATTTGGCCGCAATCTCCGGCGCCCCGGGAAAATCCTCTTGCAAGGCCCGACAGACCCCTTCGGCCTCGTCGAACAGGCCCTGGTGGATATAGAACTCGGCCTCTTCAAGCTCCGTGTTCAGATCGCGCTGCGGGGCATAAGCAGCCGCAGCCGATTCATCGTCACCGCCCATATCAATTTCAACATTGGTCTGCATATCTTCGAGGGCGTCCAGTCCGGACTCGAGGAAATCAGACGTTTCATCCTGAATCGGTTCCTCTTCAGCCTCGAAACCCTCCAAAACCGAAGGGTCGAAACCATTGCTTTCAAGCGCCAGGTCCTCGACGAAGTCTTCCTCCAGACCAGCATCACTGTCTGCCTCGGGCAGGTCTAGGCCATCGGCGATGAGTGCATCCTCTTCCTGCTCATCGTCAGACAGCTCGAGCGAGGTCTCAGCGTCGGAATCGAGGTCTCCTCCCAGATCAAGATCAAGATCAGGCTCGACATCGACATCGACATCAAGATCAAGATCAGGTTCAACATCGACATCAAGATCAACATCAAGATCAAGGTCGACATCAACATCAAGGTCGAGTTCATCCGTTTCTGCACTATCCAGCCCGATCTCCGGTTCGGCCAGAGCAGGTGGTTTTTCATCAAGATCCGGTGCGAGATCTAAATCGAGGTCATCGTCTTCGCCGGAGAGATCAATATCGTTCTCAGCGCTATCGGACATATCGGCCACCGGTTCCGGCAGCTCATCCCCGTCGCCGTCAAACTCGATTTCGAGTTCAAGATCGAGTACCGATTCTTCCTCGGGTATTTCGAGATCGATGACCTCGTCCTCCTGGGACTCGATCTCCTCAACCTCATTGAAGGAACCGGTAAAATCCTCGCCCTCGTCGACGGATACACCGGCGGTCTCCGGTTCATGATCATCAACGTCGAAGCCGGCAAAATCATCCCCGTCGCCGCCAAGTAGATCATCTGCATCAGAAAAATCCTGCGTGTCGGCGGCAAAATCATCTGCAGCCTCATCTCCACCTGCGGCAAGTATATCCGGCTCTTCCATGGAGCCGAACTCGTCCATCTCTTCGAGCTCTTCGAATTCCTCGACCTCTTCCAGAGGCTCTAGCTCCTCCACATCCTCCAGCGGTTCGAGTTCTTCCACCTCTTCCAACGGTTCGAGCTCTTCTACCCCCTGGTCGAAACCGGCAAACCCCTCATCGGCAAGGAGGCCCGCCTGAGAATCGAGGTCAGCAAGCTTGCTCTTCTGACCGGTCGCAGTGTAAAGCTCGCGCAAGGCCGCCACAACCCGTGCATCACCGGCAAGGGCTTCATTCAGCTTTTCATAATAGCTGACCAACGCCTTCTGCTGAGTCGGGTCGGCAAACATCTGCTTGCATTGTTCAAGGTGGTCGAGGGCCTTATCGGGGGCACCAGCGTCTAGACAGGCACGCGCATAGCCCTTATGGAAATCGAGGAAGTCGGGGGTCTGCTTGATCAGCTGCTTGAAGGTCAGGCGCTCGTTTTCATGGTCTTTGGTGGCACGGTAGGCGTTGGCAAGATTGCCGAGGATATCGACATTGTCGGGGGCCTTCTTGAGCAATCCCTGCAACAGTTGCAAGGCCCGCGCAGGATCACCGCTGGAGATCAGGGAGCGCGCCATCCCGGCCTGAATCGAAAGGTCTTCTGGAAACTGGCGCATGAAGAGTTCGTAGAGCTTGCGCAGGGTCGCCATGTCCCCCTTTTTACGCAATTCCTTGGAAATCTCGTTGAGCTCTTCGAGCCCCTTCTCCTTGTCACCGGAACGACAGAAACTCTCGGCCACCCGAATCCGGACTCCGAGATTCGAAGGGTCGAGCTTGGCCATCTTGGCGAGAACTTCAGCCGCTTCAGTGTAGCGCTCGGCCTTTTCGAGAATCGTGACAAGCTCGCCGTATTCAGACAACGCCTGCCCCATCAATCCCTGCTTCTGGTTGAGATCGGCAAGCTGTTCATAAACGGCGGGCTGGGTCGGGTCGATTTTCTGCATCTGGCGATAAACCGCGATCGCCTTCAGATAGAAACCACCTTCGGCGAAACTGCGTGCAACGGTTTCATAGGACGAAAACGCCTCGGCATTGCGCTTGGCCCGGAAGTACAGATCCGCAAGTTTCTTACGGTGATTGATATCCTTGGGCATCAACTGCACCACCTGCTCAAGGGCATCGATCGCCTTCGGTATCTGGCCTTTGATCAGAAATTTCTGATAGTTATCAAGATGTTTTTTGGCTTTGGACAAAGTGGCCTCACTAGAAGCTTAAAGATTCATGCAAGTTTATAACGATAAACCAATACGCAGCACCCTGTCAAGAGATCACAAATCCACTTTTTCCTTAGAAAACAAGTACCTAGAGTCCCACCTCAGAACTCAAAACGATACTTCCCCTCAGCCCCGGACCAACGCCGGAATTCTTCGAGCTTCTGCTCATAGCCACTACGCCCCATCAGGGCATAGGTAAACTCCTTCCCCTCCTCGACGCCCGGCTGATCCAGTGGATCAACACCGAACAGTCCCCCGGCAAAAACCGTCTGCACCTCGAACATGAACAGCAGCTGTCCGAGTGATTCGGGGGAGACCTCGGGGATCGTCAGGGTACAGTTGGAACGCCGGTTCTTGGCCAGCGCAACAGCAGTAGCCTGCTGTTCACAACGCATCAACTGTCCCAGACTCTTGCCCTGCAGATAGTCAAGCTGCGGTGCAGCAGCCCAGCCGGTAAGCTCGAGTTCGTGGGCAAAACACTCCGGGGCGAGCAGGGTCACAGTCTTGTCAAACGGACCCTCCATGTAGAGCTGAACCTGAGAATGCTGGTCGGTGGTACCGAGGGCATTGACCGGCGTCGGCCCGGCATGAACCACCTTGCCGTCCAGACTGTACTTCTTGCCGAGGCTCTCGGCCCACAGTTGACGGAACCAGTCGGCCACATCGCGCAGCTGGTCGCTATACGCCATCATCACCGTGGTACGCAGCCCCTTTCCGTAGGCCAGAAACTGCAATACGGCATTCAGGTAAGCCGGGTTATCGGCCAACGCAGGCGAAAGCAGACGCTCCTTGAGTCCTTCCGCTCCGGCAAGCAGACCGGAAATGTCGACCCCGACCGCCGCCAGCGGCAGCAGACCGACCGGAGTAAACACCGAGAAGCGCCCCCCGACACCATCAGGGATCGCGTAAGCCTCGACCCCCTCCTGCTCGGCCAGCTGCCGCAGCCCCCCCTTGTGGGGATCGGTAATAAAGATCAACTGTTCGCGGAACGCGCTACCGAGCCCCTCTTCGAGCCAGCTGCGCAGCAACAGGAACTGGGACATGGTTTCAACCGTACTCCCGGATTTGCTGATCACCAGGCAACGTGTCTCGGCCGGGTCGATTTGTGCCAGCAGAGCATGAATGCCGACCGGGTCAACGTTGTCCAGCACGAACAGCCGAGGACGGCCCTCGGGTGGGTTCAGGTTATGCTGCAGATCGGCCAACGCCCTAAACAGGGCGGTAGTTCCGAGCGCCGACCCCCCGATGCCGAGCACCAGCAGATTCCGGCAGCTTGCGGCAAGCCGCTCACCGGCGGCGAGCATCTGCTCGAGCTGGGACTGGTCTCCCGGAAGAGTATAGAAGGGGTAACGCCCCTCCTGACGCCCCGACATCAGCTCCTCGTGAATACGCTCAATCCGCGGCTGCAGCGCCTCGATTTCCCGCTCTTCGATTCCGGTCTCCGGTCCGATCACATCGGCCATCATGTTGGCATAGTCGAGCTTCATAGCTTCCCTCCTAGAGTTCCTTGAGACGCTTAACTTCCGCGTCACTCAAGGGACGGCATTGCCCCGGGCGCAGATCACCTAGCTGCAGGAAATCGATTCTTGTGCGCAGCAGACGGGCGACCTGGTAACCGAGCGTTTCGCACATGCGCCGCACAACCCGGTTACGCCCCTCGTAAATGGTCAGTTCAAACCAGGTATGGCTACGGGTCTCACGCACGTTGGCGACACTCGCCGGAGCGCTCGGCCCGTCCTCCAGAGGAACCCCCTCCTCAAGCTGAACCTGAGCTTCGGGGGTGAGATGACCACGCACCTTCACCTGATAGGTTTTGGCAACTTGGTGGCGAGGGTGCATGAGGCGATTGGCCAGTTCACCGTCATTGGTCAGCAGCAACAACCCTTCGGAATTGAGATCGAGACGACCGACCGGGTAAACCCGGGCCCGGGTGTTGCGGACCAGCGAGAGAACCGTGGGGCGCCCCTCGGGATCCTTGGCCGTGGTAACGTAACCGGTCGGCTTATGCAGCATCAAGTAGACGTGCTCTTCGGCCGCGGCCAAAAGATTCCCATCCACCTCGATACGATCCCGGGCCGGGTCTGCACGTTCGCCAAGCTTGGCAGGATGTCCATTGACCGTCACCCGCCCCTGCTCAATCCAGCGTTCAGCCTCGCGACGCGAAGCGAGCCCCGCCGCCGCAATCAATTTCTGCACTCGTTCCATAATCTTCACCCACTTAAGCCAACGGCCGGAGAAATCCGGCCGTTTCAAAAGCTATTCGCTCCCCTCTTCAACCTCGGCCGCGCCTTCCAGCTGAAGCCCCAGCGCGTCGATCTCACCATCGAGTTCGCTGAACTCCTTGAGGGTCGGCAGACCGGTGAGGTCGCGCAGCCCGAAAAGCTCGAGAAATTCACGGCTGGTTCCGTAGAGGATTGGCCGACCGGGAATATCTTTCTTACCGAGAATCCTCAGCAAATGCTTCTCCAGTAAGGTTCTAAGAACCCCCCCCGAATCAACTCCGCGCAGATATTCGATCTCCCCGCGGGTAATCGGCTGCCGGTAAGCGATAATCGACAACGTCTCGAGCGCGGCCCGCGAGAACCGAAACGGCTTGCTCTTGTTAAATCGTCGCAGCGCCTCGGCGTACTCCTCGCGGGTGCGAAACTGGTACCCATCCGCTACCGCGTAGAGCCGAAATCCGCGATCGAGGTCGGCGTACTCTGCCACCAGCTCGTTCAACAGACGCCGTACCTCCTTGACCTCGCCATCGATCACCTCGGCCACCTGTTCTGCCTTGAGCGGATGCTCGGAGGCAAACACAATCCCTTCGACGAGGGGTTTCAACGGCTGGTCACTGGTATCCAAAACGGTCCTCTTCCATCGGTTGGTCTTCGGGGCCACTGTCTTCGCGCGGGTAAAGCCAAATCGCCTCGTACTGGCGATTCTGCATCAACTGCACCAGGCGCATCTTGACCAGTTCGAGCATGGCGAGAAAGGTAACCACCACCTCGTGGCGATCCGGCTTCTCAGCAAACATGTCACGGAAGGTCACACCGCCCCGTTCCTGCAAGGTTGTCAGGATGGTATTGATACGATCGGTGATCGAAAGCCGCTCCATGTCGACCTCGTGTACCGCATCGTCGGCACACTCGGCCAACACCAGCTTGAACGCCTCGACCAAATCGAACAGCCCGACGACCTCGAAGCCGGCATCCTCGACGCGTTCGAACTCCGGATCGTTGCCGCCACGCGCAAACTGGTCACGTCCGAGCAGCGGTCGTGCAGCAAGATTTTCAGCGGCTTCCTTGTACTTCTTGTATTCGAGCAGCCTGCGCACCAACTCGGCACGCGGGTCCTCTTCCTCATCCTCGGTCTCTTCCTCCTCCTCGCTGGGAGGCAACAGCAGACGCGATTTGATCTGCAACAGGGTCGCGGCCATGACCAGAAACTCTCCTGCGACATCCAGGTTGAGGTTCTTCATAGCGTCGAGGGTGGCGAGGTACTGCTCGGTAATCTGAGAAATCTGTATATCCCAGATATCCATCTCATTCTTCTTGATCAGGTGCAGCAGCAGATCAAGGGGGCCCTCGAACTGTTCGAGCTTGATGTCATAGCCCATACGCCTACCCTGCGAACAACAGGTCGCGGACCATCAGCACCTGCTGAAAATCACTGCCGGACATCAGAGCCAGCAGTGTCATCACGATCGGCGAGATCACGGTTCGCCATAAGGGGGTGAAAAAAACCAGAAAGATCACCAACAGCAACCCGAATGGCTCGAGACGGATCAGAACCGCGGAGAATTTTTCCGGCAACATCCCGGTCAGCACCTTGCCCCCATCGAGAGGGGGCAGCGGCAACAGGTTGAAAACCCCGAGGATCACGTTGATGAAGAGGCTGAAGGCGGCCATCATTTTCAGCGGCACCAATACCACCGCCCCGACCGCCGCCGACTCGGCCACCAACCCGTCGACCCAGCCCAGCCCACGGAGCAGCAGCGCCGAAAACAGCGCCAATAGCAGATTGGCGAGCGGGCCGGCCAGGGAAACCCAGATCATGTCGGTCCGCGGAGCCCGCAGATTGTTGGCGTTTACCGGTACTGGGCGTGCCCAGCCGAAACCGAAAAAAAACACCGCCAGGGTCCCGATCGGGTCGAGGTGCTTCAACGGATTCAGCGTCAGGCGCCCAAGCAGTCGCGCCGTCGGGTCACCGAGCTTGTCGGCAGCCAGGCCGTGGGCCAGCTCGTGGGCGGTGATCGCCAGAAGGCCCGGCACCAGCATAATGGAAATCTGTGTAATCAGGTGATTCATTACCGCAAAAAGCTCTCCCCTAAGACATCAGGAATTTTTAGCAGAAGCAACCGGGCAAGTCAACGCCGAAACAAACAGAAAAAACCATGAGATAACGAATATTTATAGCATCAAGAATGATCTGCGAGCGCCTGCTCGACCCAGCGCTGCTCCTCGGCACGGCCGCGCAGCTGGCCATCGAGGGTCAGGCGTCGCAACTCGGTGAGGAACTCCCGAATGCGTGGCCCCCGCGGGACCCCCAGGGCGATCAGGTCGTCACCGCTCAACTGGACCGTAACCTGCCTCAAACTAGTGATAAAATGGGAAATCCAGCGCCGCACCTCCTCACGTGTCGTCGCCGCCATCAGATACAGCAGAACCTCCTCGCTGAAGGGCGCGAGCCAGGAATGGATCGTGCTGTCCGCGGGCTGCTCCTTGCCGGCCCGCCAATGCATCCCTTTAAGTGTTTCTCGCGCCGCGCTCCGCTCATCGCGCAGGATCGAGCGATAACGCCGCGGCACCTGGAGCCGCCCGCAGGTGTCGGCGACAGCCTCATCGGCAAGCCCGTGCAGCAGGCACAGGGCATAGACCAGCCAGCGCTGACAGGTCGACCCGAGGTAGAGCAGTTCGTGCCAGCTGACCGCCCTGTCGGCCTGTTCGAACACCTCTATGCTCCGCTCGTTGAGAGACAGCTCGGGGTGCAGACACTTGAGCAGATCGAGCTGCTGCATGCGACGGATCGCCTGCACCGGCTTGGCCTCGCGCAGCATGATCACCAGCTCGTTGTACAGCCGCGGCCCACCTACCTTGTCGAGAAACCCCATGCGCACCGCGCTTTTAAGCAGCTGCTCGGTTTGGCCGCCGAGACGGAATCCGAGACGTTGCTCAAAACGGACGGCGCGAAACATGCGGGTCGGATCCTCGACGAAACTCAGGTTGTGCAGCACCCTCACCGCGCCGTCGCGCAGGTCGCGTTGGGCGCCAAAAAAATCGAGCAGCTGCCCAAAATGAGGAGGGGTCAAGGCGATTGCCAGGGTGTTGATGGTAAAATCGCGGCGATACAGGTCGTGACGCACCGAGGCCTTTTCGACCGTCGGCAACTGCCCTGGCGCCTGGTAGTACTCGCGACGCGTCGAGGCGACATCGACCTTGAAGTCATCCGGAAAAACCAGCACCGCGGTACCGAACTTGTGGTGTGCCCGCACCCGGCAGCCGGCACGCTTGGCGTAGTGTTCGGCAAATGCGATCCCGTCCCCCTCGACCACGATGTCGATGTCGAAATTGGTACCACGCAGCAGCAGATCGCGCACGAAACCACCGACCACGTAGATCTTGCTCCCCTGTTCTCTGGCGACCTCGCCCATCTCGCCGAACATATCCAGCACCCGCTGCGGCAGCCGCTCGCGCATCAGCGAGGTAATCTGCTTACGCCGCAGGTTCGGCTCTCCGGCGCGCCCTCCGTAGGGCAAGGTGTGGCGTCGGTCGCGCACGATATGGCGTAACAGGTCGGTGCGGGTCACCACACCGATCAGTTCACCGTCATCGTCGACCACCGGAACCAGACGCTGTTGCCCGTCCACCAGAATATCCTGAACCTCGTCAAGGCCACACTCCGGGCCGACGGTCTGGATGTCACTCTGCATGTATTCGCTAAGTGCCACCTCGGCGAGCCCGTGATGCGCAGCGCGCTCTGCCACCTGGCGGGTCAAAATGCCGACCAGACGCTCATCCTCCAACACCGGTGCGGCGTTGATCTGGTAGCGGGTCAAAAAGGCCTGTGCCGCGCCGACGGTCTCCTCCACAGAGAGCGTTTTGACCGGACTCGACATCAGGTGAGCGGCGTCACGCACACTCTCGACGTAGCGTTCGAGCACAGCCGGCAGCCTCTCGAGCAGTTCCACCAGGGTCATGTCACGCACCGTACCCGAGGCAGCAAAGGCATGCCCACCGCCGCCAAACTCACCGAGAATCTCGCCAACGTGGACCTCCGGAAGACGCGAGCGGGCGACCATAAAGATCCGATCGTCCATGCGTACCGCCACGATCAGTACATCGAGATGCTCCATGTCACGCAGCTTGTGCGCCAGCATCGCCAGGTCGGGGACATAGCGCTCGCGCGAGGCGTGAGCAATACAGACCTCAACCCCCCGGACCGGCAGGTAGATACGCGTCTTGATCAGATCGTTGAGCAAAGACACCTGCGCGGCGTTTAGTTCCTGGACCAGAAAATCACTGACAGTATTGAGGTTGGCACCATGCCGCAGCAGAAAGGCTGCAGCCAGAAAATCATTTTCGGTGGTCGAAGAGAACGTCAAGCTGCCGGTATCTTCGTACAGGCCGAGCATCATGGCCGTCGCCTCCTCGGCAGTCGGTTCGAGGTTGCGCTCCATGAAGATATGGCTCAACACCGTCACTGTGGAACCGACCTGTTCGATCACCTCCAGCGAACCGCACAGGTCGGAAGCCCCTTCAGGGTGATGATCGTAGATATGCACATCCACGTCATCGCGCAGAGCGAGCTCCGCAAACGGTCCAATCCGCTCCGAATCACGGACATCGACCAGGATCAGGCGCGTCACCTCCTCGAGGTCGATCTCCTTGACACGCCGGATATCGAACGCATAGAGGGTACTCTGCACGAAGAACTGCCGCAGGGATCTCTCCTGGGCACCGGCGAAGATCATCACCGCCTCCGGATAGAGCCGTTTGGCCGCAACCATCGCACCGAGACAGTCGAAGTCGGCGTTGATATGTGTGGTGATGACTTCCATAGCTCCACCCGGAGACCAAAAAGGGCGGGATGACCCGCCCTTTCAGTTTACCATCTCGACCCCGACATGGCGGGATCAGACCTGCAGCGAGCCGATCAACTGCCGGATATCGGCAATCCGTTCCTCGATGCAGAACTGCTCGATCCCCTCGACGATCTTCAGCATGCAAGCCGGGTCGATGAAGTTCGCCGTGCCGACCTGTACCGCCGTGGCACCGGCGATGAGGAATTCGAGAGCGTCGGCCGCTTCCATGATGCCACCGACGCCGATCACCGGCAGTTTGACGCTCTGCACCACCTGGTGGACCATGCGCACCGCTACCGTGCGGATCGCCGGTCCCGAGAGCCCGCCGGTACGATTGGCGATACGTGGCTTGCGGCTGCGAATATCGATCGACATCCCGGTCAGGGTGTTGATACAGCAGATGACGTCGGCTCCGGCCTCTTCGACGGCCCGTGCGACCACGGTGATGTCGGTCACGTTGGGGGTCAGCTTAACAATCAGGGGGCGCTTGAAGGCCTTGCGCACCAACGTCACCACCTCGGCAGCAGCCTGCGGATCGGTACCGAAAACGATCCCCCCCTGCTTGACGTTGGGACAGGAAATGTTCAACTCGGCCGCCGCCACCTCCGGGATATCATTGAGACGCTGCGCTACTTCTCCGTACTCTTCGAGGGTGTTACCGAAGAAGTTGGCGATCACCGGGGTATTGAGTTGGCGAAAAAACGGTACCTTGTGCGCGGCGAAGGCCTCGATGCCAACGTTCTGCAGACCGATGGCGTTGAGCATGCCGCTGGTGGTTTCAGCGATACGCGGGGTCGGGTTGCCGGCCTTCGGCATAAGCGACAGCCCCTTGGTAACGATCGCACCGATTTTCTCTAGGTCGAGAAACGACGTGTATTCCTCGCCGTAGCCAAAGGTTCCCGACGCCGGCATCACCGGGTTGCGCAGCCGCATCCCGGCCAGTTCCACGGCCAGTTCCGGGCGTAATGGTTTCTGGTCTTGTCTGTTCATCACTTGCACCCCTCACAACCGCTCTCGACCTTGTCGAGCAGCTGCCATTCCAGCTCCTGAGCGCGGAACACCGGCCCTTCCTTACAGGTACAGAGGTAGCGGGGAGCTGCATCGCTGTGTCCCTGCCCCTTGACCACGCACCCCAGGCAGGCACCGACGCCGCACGCCATCAACGCCTCGAGGGAGACCTGCAACGGCGTCTGGCGTGCAGTGCAGATCTTCTCCACCGCCTCGAGCATCGGCATCGGACCGCAGGCGAACACCTCGGCCGCAGGATACTTGTCGAGCTTGCGCTCCAGCACCTGGGTAACGAATCCCTCCTCGCCGAGGCTACCATCGTCGGTGGAGACGTAGGTCTCGACCCCGAGCCGCTCAAACTCGGTGACCGCGAGAATGTCGTCACGTGTGCGCCCGCCCATCAACAGGCGCACCTTCCCCTGCTTCACCAGCTCTTCGGCGAGCTTGAACAGCGGCACCAGGCCGATGCCACCACCGACCAAAATCTTGTCGGCAGCAGGATCTCCAAGGTCAAAGCTGCTGCCGAGCGGAGCCATCATCTCGACCCGACTGCCCGGTTTGAGCTGGCGCATCATCTCGGTGCCCGAACCAACCACCTTGTAAACCAGTTCCAGGTATTCCTTGAGGGGAAGACCGTCGCAATCGGCCGGCAAAAAGCCGGTCCGAAAGATGCCAAAGGGTCTTCTGAGCAGCGGCGGCAGGTTGGCCTGCACCCGCAGCATCACAAATTGACCCGGCCGTGCCGCCGCACCGATCTCCGGGGCCAGTACGCGCATGCGGTAGTAGCCGGGCGAGATCTCGTCGTTCGTCAGCACGATCGTCTTGTAGTCACGCATCGTGTTCTCTCTCCTCGTTCCTATTCAATCTGGTCGCCCGGCCCTTCAACCGGGGATCGTTCCATCAGCAGGGCATCTTCCCCGTCGGCGTAGTAACCACGCCGCACGCCACATTCTGTAAAACCGTAGCGACGGTAGAGGGCAATCGCCCCCTGGTTTCCGCAACGCACCTCGAGCAACAGTCGCTGCATGCCTTTGCGACATGCGTACTCTAGCAGTTCTTCGAGCAGCGCGGAGGCCACCCCTTGCCGCCGTAGTGTGGGATCGGTCACGACATTCTGGATCTCGAGATCACCGGCCACCTCCCAGGCACACAGGTAACCCGCGACCCTGTCGTAACATTCGGCGACGGTCAGGCGGCTATGCGGCAGGGAAAGTTCGGCTTCAAACAGAGCCTGGCTCCACGGCGCGGGTTGCGCGACACGTTCAAGCTCGCAAACGCGAGGCAGATCGTCACGCGTCATCCCTCTCACCGGCAGTTTTTCCACCTTTTCTCCCCCGCCTCGACATCCCTTCGGCCGCACAGCGGACAACATCTTAAGTCACCCCATGCAGACTGTAAAGGGCTAAGGGAAATCGGACATTGACATGCCGTTCCGCATGTTTTAAAAATGGCAGCTTAATCATTCGTCTGGAGACGATCATTGGATAAAAAGACCCCCTTAAGTTACAAGGACGCCGGCGTCGACATCGATGCCGGTAATCGTTTTGTAGAGATCATCAAGCCGCTGGTCAAGGCGACCTTCCGACCTGGTGTGCAGACCGACATCGGTGGCTTCGGCGGACTGTTCGGGCTGAACCTCGAGAAGTACCCGAAACCGACCTTGGTCTCTGGCACCGACGGCGTAGGCACCAAGCTCAAGCTCGCCTTCATGATGGACAAACACGACACCGTCGGCATCGACCTGGTGGCGATGTGTGTCAATGACATCATCGTCCAGGGTGCCGAGCCGCTGTTCTTTCTCGACTACTTTGCCACCGGACGCCTAGCCCCCGAAAAAGCCGCCGAGGTGGTCAAGGGAATCTCAGACGGCTGCGTCGACGCGGGCTGCGCCCTGATCGGCGGGGAAACCGCCGAAATGCCCGGCATGTATGCCGACGGCGAGTACGACCTCGCCGGATTCACGGTCGGCGTGGTCAACAGCGACGAGATCATCGACGGTTCATCGATCACCGTAGGCGACAAGGTCATCGGCCTCGCTTCCAGCGGCCTGCATTCCAACGGCTACTCGCTGGCGCGTAAGGTCTTCCTCGAGACCATGGGCCTGAGCCTTGATGCGCAACTCGACGAACTGCAGAAGCCGCTCGGTGAAGCCCTGCTGACCCCGACCCGCATCTACGTCAAGACCGTGCTCAACCTGAAGCGCAGCTTCCAGCTCAAGGGGATCGCCCATATCACCGGCGGCGGCCTGCTCGAGAACCTGCCGCGGGTACTCCCTGACAGCACCCAGGTCAACATTGATCCCGGCAGCTGGGAGAAACCTGCGATTTTCGAAGTGATGCGCGAAGGTGGAAACATCGCCCTCGAAGAGATGTACCGCACCTTCAACTACGGCATCGGCCTGGTACTGGTGGTTCCGGGACTTGAAGTCGAGGACATCATGTCCCGCCTCGACGGCCTCGGTGAACAGGCCTTCCTGATCGGTGAAGTCGCAGAACGGGATGGCAAGGGTCCCCAGGTGGTCCTGGGCTGAGCGAGGCAGGAGAGTATCATGGCAAAAAAATTGAAGCTCGGTGTCCTCGCCTCTGGCAGCGGCACCAACCTGCAGTCGATTATCGATGCCTGTGCGGCCGGCAATATCGACGCCGAGGTAACGTTGGTGATCAGCAACAACCCCGACGCCGGGGCCCTACAACGCGCCAGGGATGCGGGGCTGACCTACACCTGCATCAACCACCGCGACTTTTCGAGCCGCGAACAATTTGACCGCACCGTCGTCGGAGCCCTTCAGGACGCCGGAGTAGAACTGGTCTGCCTGGCCGGCTTCATGCGCCTGATCACCGAAGACTTCCTCGCCGCCTTCCCGGGACGGGTCATCAACATCCACCCCGCCCTGCTGCCGGCCTTCCCCGGGCTCGACGTTCAGCGCAAGGCCATCGATTACGGTGCCCGCTTCAGCGGCTGTACCGTGCATTTCGTCGACACAGGGGTCGATACCGGACCGGTGATTATTCAGGCCGTGGTGCCGATCCTCGACGACGATACACCCGACACCCTGGCGGCCAGGATCCTGCGCCAGGAGCACCAGGTCTACCCGCGCGCCATCCAGCTGTTCGCCGAAGGACGCCTACATATCGAAGGACGTCGTGTCAGGGTCTCCGAAAGTGCCAGGGACGATGCCGCATTGATCAACCCCCCTTTGGCCTAAACACTCCGGGGAAAACCATGTCCGAACCGATTTTGGTCAGCGCCTGCCTGCTCGGCCTGCGCACGCGCTACGACGGCACACAGCGTCTACACCCGGAAGTGACCCGCTTTCTGGAAACAGAAGGCTTGCTCCCGATCCCGGTCTGCCCGGAACAGCTCGCCGGCCTGCCGACCCCGCGACCCAGCGCCTTGTTCCACAGCGGAGACGGCGACACGCTGCTCGACGGCAACGGCGAACTCTGTGACACCTCGGGCAACGAACTCAACGAGCTATTCTTGCAGGGAGCAGAACAGGCCCTGTCAATTGCCCGGCTGACAGGCTGCAAACGCGCTTTACTGAAGGAGCGCAGTCCATCATGCGGCTGCCACCAGGTCTATCGCGCCGGGAACCTGGTCTCCGGGCGGGGCGTCACCAGTGCCCTGCTGCAACGCAACGCCATTCGCGTTATCAGTGAAGAGGAACTTCAACCCCGTTCAAGTAAAGATCATGCATAGTCATTACGATGCCATCATAATCGGCGATAGCCTCGCCGGCCGCATTGCCGGCACTCAACTGACCCGCAGCGGCTGCCGTGTCCTGACGCTCGAAGAGGGGCTGGCGATCTCGCCTGCATGGTTCACCTCCAGCCTCCAGCTCGAAAACCTGCTTGACCAACTCAGCGGACGTTCCTGCCTGACCACTCCCCCCACCTTCCAGGTCATCACCCCGAGTGCGCGGGTCGAAATATGCAGCCGCCATCCACTCGAAGAGGTCCTGCTACGGGAGTTCCCCGAGGATGGTCACACCCTGTTCGAGCTTCTAACCTCCCTGCAAAAACGTGGAGAAACTCTGGAGAAAGCCCTGTTCGAGAGCGGCCGTGTGCCTCTCAAAGGGCTCGGCGGCGAACTCCGCTACCGCTGGCGGGCTCTGCGCAACGGTCTCGGCCTAGCCTCAGGGAAAAAACCTTTCACCGGTCTGCTCCAGAGTCTATCACTGACCCCTGCCGGCAACGAATTCACTCAGGCGCTATTCACCGGGCTCTCCCTGACCCCCTACGAGCAGCTCTCCATAACCGAAGCGGCGCTGCTCTGGTCCAGTCATGCCCGGGAACACGGGGCGTCAGCGTCGGGACTCGACACCCTGCTTCGCCAACGCTACGAACAGTTCCACGGACAGAGCGAACCGCTGGAGAACCTGCGCCAGATCGATACAACGGCCCAGCAGGTCAAACAGGTGGTGCTGAAAAACGGCAGCAGCTGCACCGCCGATGCCTACCTGATCGCCTCGACTGGACAGCTCCCGGCACTCTCTCCGCAGGTCAATCAGGCAGGTTTGA
>PKUI01000041.1 GCA_002869605.1 Desulfuromonas sp.
CAAGACCGTTTCGCTCTACTCGGCGCTGGCCGAGCTGAATAAGGTTTCGGAAAACATCTCGACGGCGGAAGACCCGGTCGAGTTCAACTTTGCCGGCATTAACCAGGTCCAGATGCACGAGGAGATCGGGCTCAACTTCGCCTCGGCGCTGCGCGCGTTTCTGCGTCAGGATCCCGATATCATCATGATCGGTGAGATCCGTGACTTCGAGACCGCTGAGATCGGCGTCAAGGCGGCGCTTACCGGCCACCTGGTGCTCTCGACCCTGCACACCAACGACGCGCCGAGTACCATCAACCGTCTGCTCAACATGGGCATCGAGCCGTTCCTGGTCGCCTCGGCAGTCAACCTGATTACCGCCCAGCGTCTCGGGCGTCGCCTGTGCGGCGAATGCAAGGAGCCGGAGGAGATCCCGATTAATACCCTGATCGAGGCAGGGGTTCCCGAGGAGCGTGCCGAGAGTGTGGTCTGCATGAAGGGGCAGGGCTGCCCCACCTGTAACGATACCGGCTACAAGGGGCGTGTCGGTATCTATCAGGTCATGCCGATGCTCGAGGATATCCGTGAACTGGTGCTTTCGGGGGCAAACACCGCCGAAATCAAGGAGGAGTCGATGCGTCTCGGCGTCAAGTCGATGCGTCAGTCGGCCCTGACCAAGCTTGAAGAGGGTGTGACCAGCTTCGAAGAAGTAAGCCGCTGTACCATTGCTGATGACTAACGCGATTTACCCTGATACCGCTTATATCTATTCGATAGGACGTGACGAACATGGCTAATATTCATCAGTTGCTCAAGACTCTGGTGGAGCAGGGCGCATCGGACCTGCATATCTCAACCGGTTCACCGCCGCAGATGCGCGTCGACGGCAAGATGCTGCCGATGAAAGAGCCGCCGATGAAGCCGGCTGAGACCAAGCAGCTTTGCTACAGCATCCTCACCGATGCGCAGAAGCGCAAGTTCGAGGAGGATAACGAACTCGACCTCTCCTTTGGCATCAAGGGGCTCTCCCGTTTCCGTGGCAATATCTTTATGCAGCGCGGCGCGGTGGCCGGGGTGTTTCGTGTTATCCCCTACAAGGTCATGACCTTTGACGACCTTGGTCTGCCGCCGGTGGTGCGCGAAATAAGTCGACGACCCCGCGGACTGGTGCTGGTGACCGGCCCGACAGGTTCGGGCAAGTCGACCACCCTCGCCTCGATCATCGATGCAATCAACTGCGAGCGGCAGGAACATATCATTACCATTGAGGACCCGATCGAGTTCCTGCATCCGCACAAGAAGTGCCTGGTCAACCAGCGCGAGGTTGGCGCTGATACCCAGTCCTTTGGGAAGGCGCTCAAGTACATTCTACGACAGGACCCCGACGTGGTCCTGGTCGGCGAGTTGCGCGACATTGAGACCATCGAGGCGGCGTTGACCATCGCCGAAACCGGTCACCTCTGTTTTGCTACCCTGCACACCAATGGTGCGGTACAGACCATCAACCGTATTGTCGATGTTTTCCCGACTAACCAGCAGACGCAAGTAAGGACCCAGCTCTCCTTCGTTCTGGAGTGCGTGATGTCGCAGACCCTGGTGCCGAAGATCGGCGGCAGGGGGCGCGCGTTGGCACTTGAAATCATGGTGCCGACAGCCGCAATCCGGAATCTGATCCGCGAAGACAAGATTCATCAGCTCTACTCGCAGATGCAGATGGGGCAGGATAAATACGGGCAGCAGACCATGAACCAGTCGCTGTTTACCCTGTATCACAAGAAGATTATTAGTATGGACGACGCTATGGGACGCTCACCCGACCCGGAAGAATTCAAGGCGATGATTGCCAACCCGCAGTCGGTGACCAAGCGTAATATCCAGACCCAGCGATGAACTGCGTGACGAGAGGAGTCAAGCATGCCTAAGTTTGCTTGGGAAGGACGATCCAAGTCAGGCCAGACGCAGAAAGGGGAGATGGAGGCCCCTAATGCCGAAGCTGTTGCCGTAACTCTGCGACGCCAGGGGATTGCCCCCGGTCCGATCAAGGAGCGGGGCAAGGGCATGGACATGGAACTCAAGATCCCCGGCATGGAGCCCAAGGTCGATCAGAAGGACGTGGTCATTTTTACCCGCCAGTTCTCGACCATGATCGATGCCGGTCTTCCCCTGGTGCAGTGTCTCGATATTCTCTCCAGTCAGCAGGAAAACAAAACCTTTAAAAAAGCTCTTTTTGACATCAAGGATTCAGTCGAGAGCGGCTCGACGTTTGCGGATTCTTTGAAGAAACATCCCAAGATTTTTGACAACCTTTATTCCAACCTGGTTGCCGCCGGCGAGATCGGGGGTATCCTCGATACCATTTTGCAGCGTCTTGCTGCCTACATGGAAAAGGCGATGGCGCTCAAGAAAAAGATCAAGGGTGCCATGACCTATCCGGCGACGATCGTCGGTATCGCGGTGATTGTTATCGGGGTTATTCTGGTCTTCGTTATCCCGCAGTTTGCCTCGATGTTTGCGGACTTTGGCCAGGCCCTGCCGTTGCCGACCCAGATTGTCATTGCCATAAGCGATTTTATCCAGGATTACATTCTGGTGATCATTGGCGGCACGATTGCGTTTAAGATGGGGTATAAGCAGATCGGAAAGACCAAGCGCGGTCGCGAGGTTATGGATAATCTCTACCTCAAACTGCCGGTGGCCGGGGACCTAATCCGCAAGGCCTCGGTAGCTAAGTTTACCCGTACCTTGGGTACCATGCTCTCCAGTGTTGTACCGATTCTCGATGGCCTTGATATTGTCGCCAAGACTGCGTGTAACAAGACGGTCGAAAAGGCGATTTATAACGTGGCTCAGAGCATCAGTGAAGGCAAGACGATCGCCGAGCCTCTCGAACA
>PKUI01000058.1 GCA_002869605.1 Desulfuromonas sp.
ACGCGAGATGAAGAGTGCCGGCTGCTGGATGGCGAGCCTCGGCATCGAGAGCGGCGACCCCGAGCTGCTCGCCCAGCACCGCCAGAACCCCGACCTCGATATGCTCGCCGGCAAGATCCGCATGATCAAGCAGGCCGGCATCCGCACCAAGGGGCTGCTGATGCTCGGGCTCCCCGGCGAGAGCGAGTAGAGCGTCAAGCACAGCATGGAGTATGTCTTCTCGCTGCCGATTGACGACTTCAACCTCGCCAAGTTCACCCCCTTTCCCGGCTCGCCGCTCTACGAGAAGATCCACGAGCTCGGCAGCTTCGAGGAAGACTGGGAGAAGATGGACTGCATGCACTTCCAGTTCGTGCCGCACGGCTTCACGCGCGAGCGGCTCGAGGAGCTGTTCATCCACTTCTACAAGAGCCACTTCCAGCGCCCGCGGGTGCTGCTCGGTTACATGGCGATGCTCTGGAAGTCACCCGACAGCTGGAAACGCTTTCTGCTCAACCTCACCGATTTCTTGCGCTTCGCGCGGGGCAACAAGCGGGTCGCGGAGGAGAGCGATGCCTGAAGCATTGCGTGTGCTGGCGGTGATCCCGCTCTACAACCACGGTGCCACCGTACGCGCCGTTGCCGAAAAGACCCTCGCGATACTCCCCGATCTGCTTGTGGTCGACGACGGCAGCAGTGACGACGGCGCCAAAACCCTCGTCGACCTGCCGCTAACGCTGCTGCAGCACGAACAGAACTGCGGCAAGGGTGCCGCGCTGATGAGTGCTGCAGAGTATGCCAAACAGCACGGTTTCAGCCACATCCTGACCCTCGACGCCGACGGCCAGCACGACCCGGCCGACATCCCCGGCATGCTCGAGGTTCTCGAGCAGGACCCGCGCGCCATTGTGGTCGGCAAGCGCGACTTCGACCAGGAGAGCATCCCCGGTAGCAGCCGTTTCGGGCGTGGCTTCTCCAACTTCTGGCTCCGCCTGCAGACCGGGAAAATCCTCGGCGACACCCAGAGCGGCTTTCGCACCTACCCGCTCTACGTCCTCGAAGGGCTCTCCATCTGGACGCGCCGCTACAACTTCGAAATCGAGGTGCTGGTGCGCGCCGCCTGGGCCGGGGTGCCGCTGCGCGATGCGCCGATCTCGGTCTACTACCCGCCCGGCAAGGAGCGCATCTCGCATTTTCGCGGTTTCATGGACAACTGGCGGCTGACGCTGCTCAATACCCACCTGACCCTGCGCTCGATCGTGCCATGGCCGCACCGCAAGCTGATTCACGAAACGCAGGACCAGGCCAGGGTAAGCATCTTCCACCCGGTCCGCTCGCTACGCACCCTGCTGACCGAGAACAGTTCACCGCTGCAGCTCGCCTACGCCGCATTTGTCGGCGTGTTCCTCGGTGCCCTGCCACTGCTGTTTGCCCACACCATCAGCATCCTGTTCGCCGCCGGCTTTCTGCGCCTCAACAAGGTTGCGGCGGTCGGAGCCAGTCAGCTCTGCATGCCGCCGCTGGTACCGGCGCTGTGCATCGAACTCGGCTACTACCTGCTCAACGGCCACTGGCTGACCGAGTTCACCCTCGAAACCCTCGGTTACCAGGGGCTGCAGCGTCTCTGGGAATGGCTGCTCGGCTCGCTGCTGTTGGGGCCACTGCTCGGCGGGCTCACCGCGCTGGTTGTCTACCTGGTGGCCCACTCGCTGCGGAGGGAAATCGATGCCACGTCCTGAAGCAAACGGCTCTGAACAAAAGACCCGCTGGAGCAGCCGCAGCATCGGCAGCGCCTGGCAGCACCAGTTCTTCTACCTGCTGATCCGTCTTGGCGGACGGCGCCTCGCCTACTTCTTTCTGGTGTTCGTGGTCGGCTACTACATGCTGCTGCGCCCCGACCAACGCGCCAAGACCCGGCCGTACCTAGAACGGCGCTTCCCCGGCAGCGGCGCACTAGCGCGCTGGGCGCAGAGCTACCGCATGAGCTACAGCCTCGGCCAGGTGCTGATCGACCGCGCCATCGTCGGCATCATCGGACCGGGGCAGATCGACGCGACGCTGCACGGCAAACAGGAGCTGCTTGAGCTGCTCGCGGAAAACCGCGGCCTGATCCTGGTCAACGCGCACGTCGGCAGCTGGCAGGCGGCGATGTCGGCGCTCGGCTTCATGAAAAAACCGGTCAACCTGCTGATGCAGCGCGAGGAGGGGGATCTCGATCGCCACTACTTCGAGCACCGCGGCGAGGATTCCCCTTACCGCATCATCGACCCGCGCGGTGAACTCGGTGGGGTGTTCGAGATGATCGAGGTGCTGAAAAAAGGCGAGGTGCTGTCGGTGATGGGCGACCGCATGCTCGGCGAGGATCGCAACGGCGTCGACGTCGAGTTTCTCGGCGGCAGCGTGACCATGCCGTTCTCCGCCTACAAGCTCGCCTCGGCAACCGGAGCACCGATCGTGGCGTTGCTATCCTACAAGACCGGGCCCAACAGTTACGCCCTGAAGATCTACGGCGTGATCCGCGTTCCGGGCAACCTGGGGCGCGGTCGCGAGGTGTTCATCCCTTACGTGCGCCAATTTGCCGCAGCGCTGGAGAATTATTGCCACGAGCATCCATTTCAGTTTTTCAATTTCTTCAACATGTGGCAGAATAACCCGGTTTACCCATCGCAAAATACGGGCAACCCCGATAAGGAGCAAGCTTCATGACCATCAAGGAAAAACTCAAGAAAGTCCTGGTTGAAGACCTTAACCTCGAAGACCTCACCCCCGAAGAAATCGGCGACGACGAGGTCCTGTTCGGCGAAGGGCTCGGCCTCGATTCCCTCGACGCCGTCGAACTGGTCGTCATTGTCCAGAAACACTTCGGCGTCGAAATCAAGGACATGGAAGAGGGACGCCCCGCCTTCCAGACCATCAACACCCTGGCCAGCTACATCGAAGAAAAAACCGCCTGATGACTTCCGCCAAGGGCACGGACATAGCGGGCTTGGGGTGCCTGTGCGGCGCCGGTATGAACCTGCCCGAGTGCCTCGAGAGCATGTTCCGCGGTGAGCGCAACCCGCAGCCGCCGCGCGAGTTCGTCACCGACCACCCGGTGGTCTACCCGGTGCTCGAACTGCCTCGCCCTCTGGAAGTCCCCCTCGACCGTCCGGAACAGGAGTACACCCGCACCAGCCGCCTGGCGCTGGCTGCGGCCCGCGAGGCGCTGGCCGATGCCGGCCTCAGTGCTGCCGATCTGGCCGGGCTGAGGGTCGGTGTCTGCGTCGGCACCACGGTCGGCTGCGCCCTGAACTGCGACGACTTCTACCGTGACTACAAGGCCGACACCGAACCGGGCATGGGGATCATCGAACGCTTTCTACGCAGCAACCCGGCCAACGTAATTGCCCGTCAGCTAGGACTCGACGGTCCCTGCCAGACGGTAGTCAACGCCTGCTCGTCCGGCACCGACGCCTTCGGCATCGCCGCCAGCTGGCTACGCAGTGGGGCCTGCGATATGGTCATCGCCGGGGGCGCCGATGAGCTCTCAAGGGTCACCTACGCCGGCTTCAGCTCGCTGATGATCACCGACAGCGAAGCATGCAAGCCGTTCGACGTGCGCCGCAAGGGGCTCAACCTCGGCGAAGGGGCCGCAATGGCACTGCTGGTTCGCGACGGCCTGAACCTCGGCAAGCGCCGCGGCAGTCTGCTCGGCTACGGTTCGTCCTGCGACGCCTATCACCTCACCGCCCCGCACCCCGAAGGCATCGGCCTTAAACGCGCCATCACCGAAGCCCTCACCCAGGCCGGGGTCTGTGCGAAAGAGATCGCCTTCATCAACGCCCACGGCACCGCGACCCCGGACAACGACCGCGCCGAGACCAAGGTGCTTGCAGAGGCCCTGCCCGGAATCCCCTTCCACTCGACCAAGGGCTTTACCGGGCACACCCTTGGAGCCTCCGGGGCCATCGAGGCCGTGTTTACCCTCGCCTTCCTCGAGCGGCGAGAAATCCCGCAGAGCATCGGCTTCGCCGAGCCCGACCCGGAACTGCCACTGACCCCGGTGACGACCAATCTCGCGATCGACAAGCAGGTCGCTATCTCGGAGTCCCTCGCTTTCGGCGGCAACAACGCCGTTATCGTTCTCGGTGGAAAGGAGCTGGCGTGATGCGTCTGGCCATTGAAGGGATCGGCCTCAGCGGCGGCTTCGGCAACGGCGTTGACGCGCTACGTAACGTGCTGCAGTCGGGCCACGTCGCACCGCAAACCTACACCCTGGAACGCGAATCGGGAGAGCGCAGTTTCCCCGCCTACCTCGCCACGCCGGAAGGGCTCGACGACTTTATCCCCAAGCGCGCCCTGCGTCGCATCGACCAGTACGGCAAGCTGACCCTGCTCGGCGCCTGCCTGGCGCTTCAGGATGCCGGCATTCTCGATGAATCCCGCGAGCGCCTCGGGGTGGTGATCGCCTCCGGCTACGGGGCCCTCAAGACCACCTTCTCCTTTCTCGACTCGTACCTCGATTTCGGTTACGCCTGCAGCTCGCCGACCCACTTTTCCAACTCGGTGCACAACGCCGCCGCGGCTCACGTCTCGATGCAGCTCAAGGCGACCGCGCCGAGCCTGACGGTCAGCCAGTTCGAGATGTCAACGGCCTCGGCCCTGCTCACCGCCCGCCAATGGCTCGCCGAAGACAGGGTCGACCGGGTGCTGTTCGGCGCCATCGACGAGCACTGCGCCGTCCTCAGTTACTGCCGCGAACGCTTTTTCGACAGCGGCGAACAGGGACCACTCGAGCCGTACGCCTTCGATCGACAAACGGCCGTGGCCGGCGAGGGGGGCGCCTTTTTTGTGCTTTCCAAGGAACACCCGGACGCACGCTACGGACATGTCGACGAGATAGTGCTCGGTAACGCCACGGTGCGCACACCACAGCTCCCTGAGCTGCCGCTGGTGATCGGGGCGGACGGGCACCGCGAATGCGGCGCCTGGTACCCGAAGGTCGCCGCCAACTGTGCCGCCAGCATGGCCTTCGCGCCGCTTTATGGCAGCTTCCCGGCCGCTGCAGCCCTCGACCTTGCCGCCGCAGCCATCATGCTGGCCGATGACACCCTTTATCCTTCTCCGGTCGCCGACCCGTCTGCAGCTGTTTCGCCACTGCTGCAACAACGTCCTGTACAAAGCGGCCTCGCCTGCCTCAAGTTCGGAACCGGGGGGGATTACAGCCTGATCCAGTTGAGCCGTTAGAGGGGACACCATGCGCCACCCCCTGCCGCTCCTGGCTCTTTGCTTATCTCTTCTATGGAACGCCCCCGCATGGGGTAACGATGTCCCGGCCCGCTTCGGCCTAGCGACGCTTGCCGGCACCACCAAAGCCCCGGAAAAGATCGGCATCAACATTCTCCAGGTCTTTGCGCTGTACGACTACGAGAATTTCGCAGGACACCCGGCGCCCGAGAACCTGCGTCTCAGGCTCGAGGGAAACCTCGGCATCACCAACGACGGGCACGACAAGAGCTTTGCCTCGGTTAATGCCCTGGGGCTCTACTACCTCGGCCGCTTCGGCAAGAGCTGGCGCCCCTACGGCGAGGCCGGCGTCGGCATCATCTACAGCGACTTCCGCCTGCGCGGCCAGGACTACTACCTCAACTTCAACCCGCAGGTCGGCGCCGGTCTGGAATTTACTTTCAACAACGGCAGCGCCCTGCAGCTCGGTTGCCGCTTCCATCACATTTCCAATGCCAGCCTCGGCGCCCACAACCGAGGCGTCGACAGCATGCTGATAATGCTCGGCTGGCATTTCTGACACCGACTGTCCATGGAGAGACCTACGTGAAACGGACCCTGGCCAGCCTCGTTTTACTGTTCTGCATCCTGCACGTGCTTCCGGCCGCAGCCGCTGAGCACCCTCCCCCCCGCTACGGCTTCGCCACCCTGCACGGGTCCAGCTACGACCCGGAGCGGATCGGCCTGAGCATCCTGCAGGCGTTCGTTCTCTACGACTACGAGCAAATCTTCTGGCACCGGGCTCCGGAGTCGCTGCGCCTCAAGTTCGAAGGGAACCTCGGCGTGACTACCGACGGCCGGGCGCGCAGCTTCGGCTCTCTGAACATGCTGGCCCTCTATTACCTCGAGCCGCTCGGCAAGCGCTGGCGCCCCTACGGCGAGGCCGGCATCGGGCTGATCTATACCGACTTCCACGTCGAAGATCAGGGACTGCACCTGAATTTCAACCCCCAGTTCGGGGCCGGCATCGAGTACCAACTCGACAACCATCAGGCGCTGTTCGGAGGCTTGCGCCTTCACCACCTCTCCAACGGCAACCTGTACAAGGACAACCGCGGCATCAACTCGTGGCTACTGATGCTCGGCTGCAAGTTCTAATCTATCTGCTCCCGAAACGACTGCAGACTTCCACCTGTGCCGGTTTAATGCTAGAGTGCGGCGCTGACACCATGCCACCGATGGAGCCCTTTTTTGAGCACGAGCCCACCTGCAATCCGATACGCCCTGCATGCGCAAGAGCTGCGCTTTCGCTATCGCCGTACCCTTCCCGAGGCGGTGGCCGGCGTCGACCTGGCCATCCCGGAAGGTCAGATTTACGGGCTTCTCGGTCCCAACGGGGCCGGCAAAACCACCACCATCTCCCTGCTCAGCACCCTGTTCAAACCCTGCGACGGCCGCCTCGAGGTGGTGGGGATCGACGCCCTGCGCCAGCCGCGCAAGGCACGCCCGCATATCGGCCTGGTCCCCCAGGAAATCGCCCTCTACCCGCAACTCAGCGCCCGTGAGAACCTTGCCTACTTCGGCCGGCTCTACGGCCTCTCGGGAAATCGCCTGCGCGAGCGCATCGAGCTCTGCCTCGAGCTGGTCGGACTCACCGAGCACGCAGCGAGGAAGGTCGAGACCTATTCGGGGGGTATGAAACGACGCGCCAACCTCGCCGCCGGGATCGTCCACGAACCGAAACTGCTGTTCCTCGACGAACCGACCGTCGGCATCGACGCCCAGTAGCGCACGGTCCTGCTTGCCAACCTGCGGCATCTTCAGGAACAGGGGATGACCATGATCTACACCACGCACTACATGGAAGAGGCCGAGCAGCTCTGCCCGCGCCTGGCGATTATCGACCACGGGCGGATCATTGCCGAAGGGAGCCCGTCGGAGCTGATCGCCGCCGAAGAAAACTGCCGTAACCTGGAAGACCTGTTTCTGCACATGACCGGTCGCCAGCTGCGCGACTGACGAGGAGACCATGCTGCGACTCTGGGCCAGCCTGTATAAGAACCTGCTTCTGTTGACCCGCGACCGGGCCGGACTGCTGGTGCTGTTTCTGATGCCGAGCGTGCTGGTGCTGGTGGTGACACTGGTGCAGAACAACGTCCTCGAGGCAACCGGCGGCAGCGGCCTCAAGGTGCTGCTGGCCGACGAAGACCGCGGCGCCATCGGCGAAGCGATCCGCGAACGCCTTGCCGCAACCGAAACCTTCCAGCTCATCGACAGCCGCGCCGGCCAGCCCCTGACCATCGAGCAGGCGCGCCATGAGGTCGCCACCGGGAAGGTCCCTTTCGGCATCCTGTTGCCCCAGGGCAGCAGCGCGAACCTGGGCAGCGCGTCCAAGGAGCTGGCTGCCAACGCCTTGGGCGGTGAGACCACCACGACACCCGAGTCGGTGCAACTCGAATTTGTCTACGACCCGACCATCCAGCAGCTGTTCCGGGTGGCGGTCACCAACGCCGTGCAACTGGCGCTGTTCGACCTCGAGACGCGCCAGAAGAGCCGCGACCTTGCCGGACGCCTGAACGCCGTAATGATGCTGCGCGGTGGAATGTTTTCGCCCGGCAGCGGCATCAATCAGCAGGCGCTGCAGGAGGCGATCGGCACGCCGCTGCTGCCGCTGACCAGCGGCGCTGCGTTTGCCGGCGAGGTTCCGGCGATGCCGAACGCGGTGCAACAAAACGTGCCGGCCTGGTCCCTGTTCGGCATGTTTTTCATCGTGGTGCCGCTTTCGGGCATCATCATCCGCGAACGCCAGGACGGGACCCTGCTGCGTCTGCTGACCCAACCCGGCACCTATGGCGGGCTGCTGTTCGGCAAGGTGCTGGCCTTCAGCATGGTCTGCATGGTCCAGTTCACCCTGATGCTGCTGGTCGGCGTCACCCTGCTCCCCTGGCTCGGCACACCGAGCCTCGAAGTCGCGGACAAACTCGGCCCGGCGTACGTGCTGGCCCTGTGCGCGGCCTTTGCCGCCTGCGGCTACGGACTGTTGCTCGGCACCCTGTCGCGCACCTACGAGCAGGGTTCGATGTTCGGTTCGGTGTCGGTGGTGATCGCCGCGGCGCTGGGCGGGATCATGGTGCCGATCTTCGCGATGCCCCGCTTCATGCAGACTCTCAGCCATATCTCCCCGCTCAACTGGGGGCTTAACGGCTTTTACGCCCTGTTCGTGCGGGGCGGAAGCTGGGCGGAAGCGGCGCCGTGGATGCTCGCCCTGCTCGGCTTTGCTGCCGCCACCTCGGGACTCGCGTGGCTGATTTTCACCACGCGTCGCCAGGTCGGCAACTAAACCATTTACGGCAGCTCGCTGCCGTCGCAAGGAGAACAGATCGATGTCTACAGACCTGCAACTGGAAACTGAACTTCAGGAAATGATTATCGAGGCGTGCAATGTCGATGACCAGCCGCAGGAGGTCGACCCCGATGCGTTTCTGATCGGCCCCGACTCCCCCATGGGGCTCGACTCTCTCGATGCCGTCGAAATCGTGGTTGCGGTCGAAAGAAAGTACCGGGTGCGCATCGGCGGCCAGGACACCGGCCGCGAAGTGTTACGCAGCCTGCGCACGGTTGCCGACTTCATCCGCCAACACCGCCCGGCATAAACCGGGCACGGTCAACAGGAACGACATAAGCTTTCATGGACCCTCTGATCCCCTCCATGATGCAGTTCTGGACCCAGCTGCTCGGTTCCCTGCTGCCTCTGCTGCTGTCTCTGCTCTGTCTCACCGCATCCGCCTATCTGGTCACCTTCTCCGGCGCCGGACGTAGCCCGCAGCGCAAGCGGAGCGACCTTCTGCTGATGACGGGTAACCTGCTGGCCATCGTCAGCTGGCTACTGATCTACGCCGACCGGCTCCTGCTCTGGCACCACCCCGGCTGGGAACACGCCGCTCCGCTCTCTGCCCTGACCACCCTGGTCGTGCTCCCCTGCCTCGGCTGGGCGATCCACACGCGACACCGCCATCTGCACCTGAAGCTCTCCGAGCAGTTGATCTACGCCCTCTCATTCAGCTTTTATCTCCTGTCACTCTACCCCGGGATCTATACCCTGGGGCTCTACCTGGCCCTGGCCTACTGAGTTACGGGGACATGGACTGCCCTGTCCATCCGTTACCCGCCTCCCCCGCGCAGCGGCCCCACACGCAAGGATTGATTCAGCCACCACAATCGACTATCCTCTCGGCAACTCGTAAAAGGATACCTGCATGGATTTTTCGGCAACCTGGAAACAGCTCTCTTCGCTGTGGGAAACAACACGCCTCCCCGGCGAGGGGATCTCCCTGGCGCTCGGCGGCGGCGCGGTACTCGGCGCGGCTCACATCGGGATCCTCAAGGCTCTGTGCGAGGCCGGCATCCACATCAAGCGGATCTCGGGGACCAGCATCGGCGCGCTGATCGCCTCGCTCTACGCCTTCGGCAAGACGCCGCAGGAAATCGAGCAGATCATTGTCGAGCTCGACTGGCTCGACGTCACCAGCCTAACCCTGTCGAAATTCGGCATCCTCAGCAACGACGAGCTCGGCACCCAGGTCGCCGGCCACCTCGGCGAGGTCGACATCCGCGACGCGCAGATCCCGCTGGCGCTGGTTGCCACCGACATCTCCAGCGGCCAGCGGGTAGTCCTCGACCAGGGGAATCTGCCCCGCGCCGTCATGGCCAGTACCTGCCTGCCCGGGATCTTCGTGCCGGTCGAAATCGACGACAAGCTACTGGTCGACGGCGGGCTGGTTGAGAACGTGCCGGTCACCCCGTTGCGCGACGCCGGCGCCGAGTTTATCGTCGGCGTCGATCTGAGTGCCGGACGCCATTACCAGCGCCCCGACGACATCATCGACGTCCTCGCCAACGCCATCGACATCGCTATCGACAACGTCACCCGCTACCAGACCACCAGCGCCGATCTGGTCATCGCCCCCGAGCTCTCCGCCTTCAGCCGCAGGGATACCAGCCGCATCCCGGAGCTGATCGAGGAGGGGTACAAGGCTGCACACCAGCTGCTCGAAAAATGTAACGCATGAAAATCCGCTACTACATCAGTGGCCATGGCCTCGGTCACGCCAGCCGTTCCTGCCATATCCTGTCGACCCTGAAAAGCATTGCCCCTGACCTGGAAGTCGAGGTCTCGAGTCCGGCCCAGCGCTGGTTTCTTGACAACATGCTCCAAAAGACACCGCTGGTTTCAACCCGCTCGTGGGATATCGGGGTGATCCAGCACGACAGTCTGCAGCTGGACCTGCCAGCAACCATTGCGGCCACCAAGGCACTCTACCGTCAACACGACCAGCTTCTGGAGGCTGAAGCTGCAGATCTGAAATCCGCCGGGGTGTCGCTGGTCGTCTGCGACATCCCACCGCTGCCACTTGCGGCAGCAGAACGCGCCGGTATCCCATCCGTGGCGATCGGCAACTTCGATTGGGAATGGATCTACCGGGGTCTCGCCGCAGACCAGCCCGAACATGCGTCTGAGCTACTGGAACTAGCGGAACAGTGCGCTGATGACTATCGACGCGCAACCCTGATGCTGAGACTGCCGATGGCTTCGCCCTGTGCCAGTTTTTCGAACCGCGAAGATGTGCCGCTGGTTGCACGACAGGCCCGGTGTTCAAAATCACAGACCCGCAAGCAGCTCGGCATCGCCGCAGGTAAAAAAATCGCCCTGCTCTCCTTCGGAGGATTCGGGATACAGCAGCTCGAGCTCGCTCCGCTCGCATTGCTCGACGACTGGGTTTTTCTTTGCGAGCAGGAGCTCGACCTTACACTCCCCAACCTCTACAGGCTCCGGAGCGGGGAGTATTTCTATCCCGACCTGGTCGCGGCGTCTGACGTCGTCATTACCAAACCGGGATACGGGATCGTCTCGGAGGCGATCGCCAATCACTGCGCGGTGCTCTATACCCCGCGCGGCAACTTCCCCGAGGAGCCACTGCTGCTCACCGCGCTCAAGCGTTATACCCGCTGCCGAAAGATCAGCAACGAGCAGCTGCGCCGTGGTGACTGGCAACAACCCCTCGCAGAGCTGCTCGCAACACCCGCCCATGAGGCAACGCTGGCAACCAACGGCGCCGAGGTCGTGGCAGCGCGACTTGCGGAACTCGCCGGGGTCGCAGTATGACCAGGCCCACGTTCCAGCAGGTCTACCAGCAACTCTTCGATCATTTCGGTCCCCAGCACTGGTGGCCGGCCAAGTCCCCCTTCGAGGTGGTTATCGGCGCGATCCTGACCCAGAACACCGCCTGGAGTAACGTCGAGAAGGCAATTGACAACCTCCGCGAGAGCGGCCACCTGACTGCGCAGGCACTCAACGGGATTTCCCAGCAGGAGTTGGAACCGCTGATCCAGCCATCCGGCTTTTTCCGCCAGAAGTCAGCCCGTCTCAAAAAACTGGCGGCGCTGCTCGTGGAACAGCACCAAGGGGAGATTGAACGTTTCTGCCACGGGGACCTCGAGGAAGCGCGCCAACGGCTGCTGACGCTCAAGGGTATCGGTCCGGAGACCGCCGACTCGATCCTGCTGTATGCCTGCGAACGCCCGAGCTTCGTGGTCGACGCCTATACGCGACGCCTGTTCAGCCGCCTCCGCCTGCTGCGTGGCGACGAGGATTACGCACATATCCGCCAACGCTTCATGGACAACCTCCCCGAGGATACGCATCTTTTCAACGAGTACCACGCCCTGATCGTCGCACACTGCAAGCGCCACTGCCGCAAGCGCAAGCCCGAGTGTCCCGCCTGCCCACTGCTGAAACTTTGTCCGTTTGCCCTGACGATTTAAACTTGTCGCCGCGCCCCCCGTTGATACACTTGAGTTCTACTGCTTCATGCAGGAGAACCGAGTCATGCGTTGCTACACAACCAGCGTAGACCTGCTTGCCGGCCTGTTCACACTCCTCGCCGACACTCACCGCATCATCTCTCCGACCCGGGGAGACGATGGCGTCGTGCGCCTTAAGGATATCCGTGATCCCGCGAGCATCCGCGCCGGGGCGCAACCATTCCTGTCGCTGAAGCGCTTCCTCTTCCCACATCGAGAACGGCTCTGGCAACTCCCCGGCGACCATGAGAGCCCCCAGGATCCAAAGCGACCGCTGGCCTTCCTGGGTGTCCCCCCCTGCGATGCCCACGCGCTGACGTTCCTCGACCGGGTCTACGGTGACGACCCGAGCTACCAGAGGCGGCGGCAGAACCTGATCCTGGTCGCGGCGACCTGCAGTCCTCAGGAAACATGCCGCTGCCTGGTCCCTGACAATTTCGCCTGCGACCTGTTCATCGGCGGGGAAAGCCTCTACGTCACCAGTGAACGCGGTGCCGAACTGGCGGCACAGCTGCCGCACCTGCAGCCGGTCACCGAACCGCTCCCGGCAAGCAACCTCCTGCCGCCGCGCATGCAACTCCCCGCAGACATCGCGCAGCGTTTTGCGGCCCTCGATGACGATCCGCTGTGGCTCAAACCATCGCTCACCTGCCTGGCGTGCGGCGCGTGCAGCGCGGTCTGCCCGACCTGCTACTGCTACGACCTGCGTGACCAGGCAACCCCGGACGGCTCCAGTTCACGCGAGCGGCGCTGGGACAACTGCCTGTTCAGCGACTTCGCCCTGGTCGCCGGGGGGCACGATTTTCGCCCGGGACTCGGCGCACGCCTCAAGTTCCGCATGCGTCACAAGCTGCTCGGTTTCGGCGAGCTTACCGGCGTGGTCAGCTGCGTCGGCTGCGGACGCTGTGCGCAACGCTGCCCGGCAGACATCGGACCGGGCGAGCTCATCGAGCGCCTGAAGCAGGAGCCGTGACCATGAACCGTTCCCTCGCTCCCCGTCCCGCCACGCTCCTCTCCAGCACCGTGTTGGCCCCCGACCATCGCCTGCTGGTGTTTGCCGACAGCGAACAGCAGCCACCACTCCCCGGGCAATTCATCAACGTCTGCGTCCCGGGCGTCGGTGAGTTTCCGGTCTCGACCACCGGCTACGCCACTCCGAACGGCCAGATCGAAACCTGCGTACGCAAGGCAGGACGGGTCACAGGAGCCCTGTTTGCCCAGGCCGAGGGCAGTCAACTGGGTCTGCGCGGTCCCTTCGGCAACGGCTTCCTGCTTCAAGAATTTCGTGACCGCGATGCGCTGCTGATCGCCGGGGGGCTCGGCATGGCGCCGCTGCGCGCCCTGCTGCTGGCCCTGCTCGAGGAGCCGTACCAGGCGCGCAGCGTGACGCTTCTCTACGGCTCGCGCAGCCCCGAGAGCCTGCTGTTTTCCGAGCAGCTGCAAAGTCTCGCCAAACAGGGAGTGATCCGCCTGAAATTTTCCGTCGACTTTGCCGAGGAGCAACCTTGGAGCGACGCACCGGGGCTATGCCGTATCGGGCTGGTGACCAGCCTGCTCGAAGAACTCCCCCGGCTGGGTGAGGAGTGCGTCGCTGCGGTTTGCGGCCCGCCGATACTCTACAGCTGCATCCTCGAACAGCTCTGCAGCGCCGGCATCCCGGCAAACCAGATCTACGCCACCCTCGAACGACGCATGCGTTGCGGTCTCGGCACCTGTTGCCACTGCGTTACCGCGGGTCACTTCGTCTGCACCGAGGGGCCGGTGTTCAGCCTCGCGCAACTGCGCGACATGCCGGGCGCTGTGGAGGGGATCCCATGAAACCGCTGCGACTTGCCTGGTTGCGCCTGACCGGCTGCTCCGGTTGCCAGCTCAGTCTGCTCAACGCCGAGCCTCAACTCGCTGCTGCGGCCAACTGCATCGAGGTGATCCGTTTCCCGATGCTGAGCTCACACCATGGCCGACTGGAACAGCTCGATGCCGCTCTGGTCGAGGGAGCACTCACCACCCCGGAAGAGCTCTCCGAGCTGATGATGCTGCGTCGATGCACTCCATTCCTGATCGCCGTGGGCGCTTGTGCCTTAAGCGGCGGCGTTCCCGCGCTCGCCGGGGAGAGACGTGGCGAACGTTTTGCCGAGGTTTACGAACCTGAAAAGCCATGTCACAATTTCCCGCCTCAGCCGGTGCGCAGCTTCGTCCGCGTCGACCTGGAGATCCCGGGCTGCCCTCCCGAACCAGAAGAACTGCTGGTTGCCTTAGGCAGCCTGGCTCACGGCGGCCCCCCCGAGCTCGACAGCTACCCGGTCTGCTTCGAATGCCGCCTGCGCGAGAACCGCTGCCTGTTGTTTGAAACCTCACCACGCCACCCCTGCCTCGGTGCGCTGACCCGTGCCGGCTGCCAGGCGCGCTGCCCCTCTCTGGGGATCCCCTGCGAAGGGTGTCGCGGCAGACTCCCGGAAGCACGCCTCGAAGCGTTGAAAGAGCTGCTGGTTGAAGCGGGCTTTACACGTGACTTCCTCGATGCGCGCCTGAACCGTTTCGGAGAAGCCCCATGAGCAGGCAGACCATCAATCCCCTGACCCGGGTCGAAGGGCTCGGGACCGTACATCTCCACCTCGACGGCGAACAGCTGCAACGTGTCGAGCTGCGCCTTTCCGAGCCACCGCGCCTTTTCGAATCGTTGCTCTGCGGACGCCGTATCGACGAGGTCCCGGCGCTGGTCTCGCGCATCTGCGCAATCTGCTCGACCCCTCACGCCCTCGCCGCCTGTCTCGCCCTCGAACGGGTGCTTGATCTTACCCCGCCACCGGCGGCCACTCTGGTTCGGAAACTGGCGCTACTCGGCAACCTGATCCAGAGCCACGCCCTGCACCTGTTTGCCCTGGTGCTTCCCGATCTGCGCGGTACCGACTCGCTGGTTGAGCTACTACGCGACGGTGACCCGGTCGCCGCCGACGGCATGGCCCTCAAGCATTTCGGTAACCGCCTGCAGGAGCTTGCCGGGGGGCGGCTCATCCATCCGGTGAACCTGCAGCTCGGTGGCGTATCGTGTGCCCCCGACCGTGAGGCACTCCCTGAGATCATCGCCTCTTGTCGCCACTGGCATGAGAAAGTCGCGACCTGGCAAGGGACCTTTAAGCAAATACCTGAACAGCCTCCGGCACAACCGGCCTGCGGCACCCCGCTGGCCGTCGCCTCACACGACCCACTTCCGCTCTGGGGTGACACCCTGCAGGGTGGGACGGAAACCAGTGATGTGAAACGTTATCGCGACTGGTTGCTCGAACAATCGCAGGCAGAATCGAGCGCCAAGCGGGTTACCGGACCGGCCGGGTACTGGCGTACCGGTGCCCTCGCCCGTTGCCAGCTGCAGCCCCTCTCCGCAGCGTTCGACACCGCAAACATTCACGCCAACAACATTGCCCAGCTGCACGAGATCTCCCTGGCCCTGGAAACTGTCGGCAACCATTGCCAGCAACTACTCGCGTTCGAAACATCCATGCTGCTTCAGGTCACCCCTCAACTACAAAGCGGCAGCGGGGCTATTGCTCTTGAGGCTCCCCGTGGTACTCTTGTCCATCAGTACGGGGTCGACGATAGCGGGCGTATTGCCCAGGCGGACATCATCACCCCCACCACCATCAACCAGGTTGCCATCGAGGAGCAGCTCTATGCCGACCTCGCCGAGGGCGTTCCTCATGAGCAGCTCAAACCACGTGCCGAACAGATCGTGCGGGCCTTTGATCCGTGCATCTCTTGCGCCGTTCATATGATTAGACGCTGATTCTATGCCGCTGCAACTCTCCAAACTGCTTCGCCCCTTCGAAGATTTTTTCAAAAGCCAGGTCTCCGGTGGGCTGGTGCTGATCGCCGCCACCGGCGTGGCGCTGCTACTGGCCAACAGCCCCTTTTCCGATGCGGTTCACCATTTCTGGGATCTCGAACTCACCCTCGGCTTTGACGGCTTCGGCCTCCGGCAGTCCCTGCATCACTGGATCAACGATGGCCTGATGGCGATTTTCTTCTTTGTCGTCGGCCTCGAGCTGAAACGGGAATTTCTCACCGGCGAGCTGCAAAACCCGAAGAAGGCGATGTTGCCGATAGCCGGGGCTCTCGGCGGCATGCTGGTACCGGCGCTGATCTTCTTTCTGTTCAACCCCGAAGGTGCTCCCTCGCGCGGCTGGGGGATACCGATGGCGACCGACATCGCCTTTGCCCTCGGCGTCATCGCCCTGCTCGGCGATCGCATCTCGCGCCCGCTGGCAATTTTCCTCACCGCGCTGGCGATCGTCGACGACCTCGGCGCGGTGCTGGTCATCGCCCTGTTCTACACCGGCGACATCAACCTTGGAGCCCTCGCTCTCGCAGCCCTGTTTTTGATCATGCTGATCGTCGGTAACCGCCTGGTCTTCCAGCACCCTAACTTCTACGCCCTGGTCGGCTTCGCGCTCTGGGTGGCCTTGCTCAAATCGGGCATCCACGCCTCGGTGGCCGGAGTGCTGATCGGCGCGACCATCCCGATCCGACCGCGCCACAGCCACGACGAGTTCGTGGCCCGCTCCGAGCAACTGCTCAACCGCTACCGCGAGGTGGAAGCGATCGAAGGACCGCTGCATACCGGCGAACGCCTCGGCACGCTGCTGGCGCTGGAGCATGTCTGCCACGACTCGATGAGTCCCCTGCAGCGCATGGAACACGAGATGCACGGCTGGATCATCTTCGGCGTGATGCCGATCTTCGCCCTGGCCAACGCCGGCATCTCCCTGACCCTGGCCGATCTCGCCCAATCCCTCGCCAGCCCGGTAACCCATGGGGTTGCCCTCGGCCTGCTGCTCGGCAAGCCGCTCGGCATCCTGTTGTTCGCCTGGGGTGCCGTACGTATCGGCCTGTGCGATCTGCCGCACGGCAGCCGCTGGCCCGACATCTTCGGCATGGGACTGCTCGCCGGCATTGGCTTCACCATGTCGATGTTCATTACCAACCTCGCCTTTACCAACGCCGCCTTCGCCACCCACGCCAAGGTCGGCATCTTTGCCGCCTCCCTGCTCGCCGGGATCGTCGGCTACCTGTTCCTGATGAGCCGCCCCCAGCGCATGGACTGAACTTATTGCGCATACAAGTGTGCATAAAATGACACACAAGTGGACAAAATCGCCCAGTATTTGGCACATTTTGGCGCACACTTTTACTCGACTTTCCCGCCACAATATTCGGTTAAGGCATTTTAATGCCGATAACTCCGCTGATTTTACAGACTTTTTGCGTATACGCACGAATTAGTCACAAAACTGGCACCTCCTTTGCTAAATACGTTGATCAAACAACACCAACCCCGGCAACAAGCCGAAAGCGCAAAGGAGAACGACCATGGGCAAAGCCGTAGAGAACCCGAAGAAGCACATCATTTCCTGCCGTATCAGCGACGAAGAGATGTCGGCCCTGCAAGATATCGCCACCTCCAAGGGACAGAACATCTCCGACCTGATCCGCCAGACCATTTTTGCCCTGCAGAGCACTGCTCGCCACGCAGCCTAACCGGCCTACGGCAGACCGCCGCAGACTCATCTCAACCACAACCGTTGGCACCGCGGGGGAGGCCCTCCTACCCCCCGCCACTACCCCCCTTTTCCCTTGACTTATCCTTCCATTTTGCTAAGTTACAGGCCGCACTTTAGCCGGCTTACGGCACTTTCGGAGGACCGTCATGGACTACAAGGATACCCTTAACCTGCCCGTCACCGAGTTCCCGATGCGGGGTAATCTGCCCAATCGCGAACCGGAGATGCTCAAGCGCTGGCAGGAACTCGAACTGGACCGCAAGCTCGAAGCCACGGACCAGGAACGCCCGACCTTCACCCTGCACGACGGACCTCCCTACGCCAACGGCAACATCCATATCGGTCACGCCCTCAACAAGATCCTCAAAGACATCGTCATGAAGAGCAAGCGCATGCAGGGTTTCTACACCCCCTACGTGCCGGGCTGGGACTGCCACGGCCTGCCGATCGAGCTCAAGGTCGACCAGGAGCTCGGCAAAAAGAAGCGGGAGATGACCAAGTCGGAGATCCGCAAG
>PKUI01000083.1 GCA_002869605.1 Desulfuromonas sp.
ATCGGCCAGCAGCTTCCCCTGATATCGCACTACGCCGCTCAGGCTGCCGGCATAGTCGCTGGCATAGGCCCTGCGCGTTTCGGGGTGCACTGCAACCGCCTGCAGACCGGCCCACAGGGGCTCGCTGCCGACCTGGACCGGGTTGAAACCACAGAAAGCGAACAGGCCACGCTGCGGGTCGCGAGCGGTCAGGACATATATCCCTTCCGGCAGCTCGAGGCGGTAGCTTCCTTCGGCGTCGCTCGCCGCCGAAACCGCGGCCGGTCCAACGGAGAGGTCGTAGCCACGGTACGCGGCAACCTGCACCCCAGCAAGCGGCTCACCGTCCAACACCAGCCGCCCTTCGACCAGGCCGGCCAGCGCCGTCGTCGGCTGCAGGGCCACAAGCGTCAGCAAACCGGCAAGTAGCCGCCTGCTCACGGTCCAACACCCTTCACCGGCTGCTTGAGCCACGGTGCGTAGCGGATCACATCAAGGGCATAGTCCCCTTTGCCGAAGCCGGGGTAGCTGACCGTCGGCTTGTCACGGCGATCGTAAAACATCGGCAGGTTGACATCCGGACCAGCCTTCTCCAGGGCGGCGTTCTGTGCCCCCCACCAGTTGCCACTGACATCGACGTAGTCGTTGAACTGCTCCGGTGCCTGGGCAAGCAGGGGGTTGCGGCTGTTGCGTGCACTGGCCTGTTCCTGCACCAGACGTTTTGAACCGGAACGTTTCTCCCAGTCGGCGCTCTGGTAGATACCGAGCTTGACCCCCATGGAATTATCAAGGAAATGGTTGTTACGTACCTGAGGATAAGAACTGTAGTCGACAAACAGCGCAAGCTCGTTCCCGGAGATCAGGTTCTTCTCGATCTGCGCGTTCGACTTGCGGTTGAGGTAGATGGCGGTCTTGCTGCCACGGATCAGGTTATGCGCCACCACTGCGGAGCCAAACTGGTCGTTGCGGATCGCCTCGTCGTTGTCGAAGAAGCGGTTGTTCACCACCGTTGGGTAGGCGAAGGAGTAGTTGACCACCCCCTTGCCGTTCTTCTTGAAGAGGTTTTTTTCGATCAGCGGACTGTTCTTGGTCTGGCTGCAGTAAAGCCCGATCTCGTTACCGATGAAACGGTTGCCGCGCAGCGGATCGGGGTAGGGCTGCACAATACCGACCCCCTGCTTGTTGTTCTCGAAGCGATTATTCTCGATCAGACCGCGGGCGCTGTTGGAAGCGACGACCGCCGAGACGCTGTGCTTCTCGAAGCGATTGCCACGGATCGTCGGTGACGAGCGCATCTCGTTGTCGATACCGATCTCGTTGGCGACAAAACGGTTGTTCTCGACCAGCGGCGACGCCTCGCGCAGCAACCGCAAGGCGATCTTGCAGTTGCGAAACTCGCTCTCGGCGATCCGCGGACCTGTCGCGATCATTGACACCGCGTGCTGTGCGGAGTTGAAGTGGGCGTAACGTATCGTGCTCCCCTGCTCCGCTTCGATGAACTCGATCCCCTCCCAGCCGGAGACCGTCTCAAAGCGCACCGGCTGCTGCGCGCTCCCCGCCACCACCAGTTTGCCGAGCACCAGCAGCTTGCTGTTGGGGAGTTCGGCACGTACAGTGCTTCCTGCGGCGATGGTCAGACACGCCCCCTTGTCGACCTGCAACGGGCCGGAGAGGGTCACCTCCCCGCTCCAGTGGGTATCGCGGGAGATCCGCTCCAGCGACCCGGCCAGCAGCGGCGACGCCGCCCCGAGCAGGCCAATTAGCAACATCGTAACCATGCGTTTAACGCCGTTGAACATCAATGGTCACCTCCTTGAGCTCTACACCTTCCTTGACCTGGATCGGCCGCCCCTGTTCACCGCCGTAGCGACCGTAATACTCCCCCGGCGCTGCCGGGCCACCGAACGATTCGCGCGCCACCAGGTAGTAGGTGCCGGCGAGATCGACCGGCAGCACGAAGCGCCCCTCGGCATCGGCCGGCGGCGAGAAGAACGCCGGAGTCCCGGTCATCGCGGCTTCATGGTAGGCGAACACTCGCACCCCGGGCGCGGGCTCCCCTGCTGCGGTCCGGATGTGGCCACGGAGTTCCTGTACCGGGGCGATCTCCTCCCCCTCGAGCATCGACAGGCGGGTAATCGCCTCGATCCTGACCTCGCGCGACTCACCCTGTTTAACCGTGACCGGGTTGCCGAAGTAATAGTTGAAGTAGTCACCGACCTCGATCGGTCCGAAACGCCCCCCCTTGGCGCGCTTGCGCGCCAGCAGGTAGTAGTCCCCCGGCGGCAGACGCAGGCGGAAGCTCCCCTTCTCCACCGGCACGATGGTGTACCCCGGCCCCTTGAAGCCATCGGCGGCGCTCTTGTAAACATACAGGTAAACCCGCTCGAGCGGCTGATCGAGGTAGCTGACCTCGCCGTAGAGACCGGTGAAACTCCCCTTTGCAGGGTCCGCTTGTTGCGGGATGCGGATCAGATTGAAACCGACGTTGCTGAAGTGCCCGTTGCGCACCCGCACCGGCGCCCCGCTGTAGTAGCAAAAATGCCTGCCGGGCTGCGGGTCACCGTCAAAATCCTGGGCGGTCAGGTAGTACTGTCCGGGAGGGAGTTCGAGTGTATAGGTGCCGTCGAGGGCGCTCGCCGGCGAGGTCGCTACAGACTTGCCGGCAGCGATATCCTCGACGCTGCGGTAAGCGCGCACCTCGACATCGGGCACCAGCACCCCACGCCAGGCGGCGCGCCCCTGAATGCCGGTGGTAACGGCGGCGGATGCAAGCAGCGGCCACAACAGGCCAATCACGATCACCGCGATGCTCTTGATTCTCATCGGTTCCCCTTATACTGCGACTGCTCGTGCCAGTCCGCAAAATCGACCCGGTCGAGCGGATAGCTCACGCCCTCCTCCTCGAACTGCGGACGGTCGCGGCCGTCGTCGATGAAGCTCGGGTTACACGCCCCCTCAACCGTCTGCAACTCGTGCGTTCCTGCCACGCCCCACCAGTTGCCACGGGCATTGACCAAACCATCGAGATCACGGGCACGCCGCTGTTCCTCGTTGACCTGGGAACTCTTCTGTCCGCCAAAGGCTCCCTGGCGGGAAACCTCCTGGGCGCGGGCGGCAGCCCCGCGTTGTTTCTCCCACTCGGCCGACTGGTACTCGAGGCGCAGCGCTATGCCGTTAGCGTCGAAGTCGTTCCCCGAGATCTGCGGGTAGGAAGAGAACGACACCAGTAGCCCCAGATCGTTTTGCGCAAAACGGTTGCCGCTGACCCGGGCGTCGCTGCGGCGGTAGAGCTTGAGCCCGGTGCGGTTGTTTTCGAAACGGTTAGCGATCAGCTCCGGCAGCGCCGCACGATCGACCAGCACGCCGAGTTCGTTGTCGTCAAACGTGCACGCCTCGATCACCGGAGTCGCACCGTAGTGACTTACCGCCAGACCGGTCGCGTTCCGTTCGAAGTGGTTGTGGGTAAAGGTCGTGGGGGACGAATGATGAATGTAGACCCCGTAACGACCGTTGGCCACAAAGAGACAGTTCTCGATCTGCGGTGTGGAGTCGTCCTTGATAAACAGGCCGACCTTGTTGTTGTTTTCGAAGCGGCTGTTGCGGATCGATGCCCGGCTCTTCTGCTTGAGTTCAATCCCGATGCCGTTATCCTTCAGTGTCACCCCCTCGAGTTGCGGCTCGCCGCCACCGATAAAAATGCCGGTACGGGCGCCGCGGATGGTGACATTGACCAGGCGGGTCGTCGCATCGGCCTGCTTCAGTTTCAGACCGTCCCAGCCCTGCCCCCGGAAACGGCAATCGTCCGCCACCAGTCTCCCTGCGATCTCGAGCCCGCCGCGCGAAAATACGATGGAACTGCCCGGCTCCACTCGCAAGGTTGCTCCCTTCTCGACCCGCACCGTCTCCTTGAAGTGGAGTTCCCCCTTCCAGCGGACCTCACCCTGAAGGGTCACGCCCCATACCGGCGTCGCCAGCAGGCAGAGCGTGACCATCAGCAGCGCGCGCATCACCAGACCTCCCGCACAGTCAGCTCATCGAGATCGCGCCGCTCGCCGTCAGCGAGCCGGACACCGTGATCGGCCTGACCGTCCCAGGTGCCAACCTGCTCGCCCGGTTCGAGCGGGCCGCCGAAGGCGCTGCGCGCGCCGATGTACCAGGTGCCGCCCTGGGGCAGGTTGACCACGAAACGACCATCGTCGCCGGTCGCCGCCGAGATCACCGTCGGTTTGCCGACCATGCGGCTGTCGAGGTAGGCGTAGACATAGATGCCGTGTGCCGGGCGACCATCCTCGTCGATGGCCTGGCCGTGCAGGCGGGTGTCGGTGGCGACAAACTTCCCCTCGCCGTGCCGCTCGCTGAAACGCTCGGCATCGACCGTCCTGAGCGGAAACGGACCGAGCTGCAGTGTCTCGCCACGCGTCGCCCTGACCGGGTTGCCGGGATAGAGACCGTTGAGATCTCCGGGGCGCGGCTCTCCGATACGCGCGCCGTCGGCCCGCTTGCGCGCGGTGAGGTAGAAATCGCCGGCCGGCAGCGGGATCCTGAAGCTGCCATCCGCTTCGACCCGCAGTGCAGCGGCATAGGAGGGGCCGACCAGGCCGAGCACCGGCTCGGTGTAGACGTAGACCCAGGCACCGTCGATGGCACAGGCCGCGCTGCTGAGGCGCCCGACGACGAAGGTCTCCGGTTCAGGGACCAGCTCGCCGCCGAGTCCCATCTCGCGCAGCTCGAACGGCGCCAGTTCCGTCATCTTGTCGATTACCGCAACCGGGTTGGCGGGGCTCTCGCCCATCAGCATCCGTGCGCGTTCGCCGTCCTGGAGCTTCTTCCTGGCGATCACGAAGTAACGCCCCGTGGGGAGCGTTACGCGGTAGTCTCCCTGCGCATCGCTGGTCGCGACGCTGAACGGTGCGGTGGAGCGATCCTTCTCCTGTTTGAGGTAGATCTCGACCGCGACCCCGGAGAGCGGCTGCCCGTCGAACAGGATCGTCCCCTCGATGCCACTTTCCCCGCCGGTGCAGGAGCAGGTCAACAGCACCAGCAGCAAGCCGAGATGTCTGAGTCGTGAAATCATGCCGTTCTCCCGGTCAGGGCCGCCCCCAGCGCCAGCAGGTAGAGCACGCCGCCGACCACCAGGGTGAGGTTGAATCCGAAGTTCATCGCCACCACCGCCGCCAGCAGGGCACCGAGGACGCTGGTTGCGCTGTTGATCCCCCAGCTCCAGGGGACCGCCGACTGGTCGCGGTGAAAATGGCGCATGCCCAAGGGGAGCGGCAGCCCAAGCAGCAGCCCGAGCGGCGCCAGCAGCAGCACCGCCAGCAGAGCCCGTGCCAGCAACGGCAAGCCCATCCAGCTCGCCAGCAGCGGTGGCAGTCCGAGCAGATACACGATAAGGAGCAAAAGCAATGCCAACACGCCACGTCGCAGCAGGCGTCGCTCACCACCCTGTGCGCAGCGATCTGCCACCAGGCTGCCGCAGCCGGTGAAGATCAGTAGCGCGAACAGCACCACCGCCAGGGCGTAGATCGGGTGACCAAGAAACAGGGTAAAGCGTCGCAGCAGGCCGATCTCAAGAAACATGAAACCGAGCCCGATGGCGGCGAAGTAACCAAGCCGCTGTACGGTGCCGCGCTCCTTCAGCGCCGTGCGCTTGAACAGCAGCAGCGGCCCGAGCATGAACAGCGCCACCAGCCCGGAGACCGCCAGCAGCAGGTTGCGCAAGATCAGGATGGCGCGATCCTCGAACGGAGACTTGTCGGGGAAGGTGAACAACTGCAGAAAGTCACCCGGCTTGAGCATGTAATAGAAGAACGGCTGGTTGTCGCTGGTCGGCGTAATATCAAAGGGGAAGCCGGCGTAGAACCCACTGCTGCCGCGACTGGCGATCAGCTGATGATACGGATCGTCACCACTGCGCTGGTCCGGCAGATAGACCACCGAAAAATCCTTCGCGATGGCCTGCTCGCGCAGCTGAGCGATCTCGGTGGCCGTGAACGGCGAGCGTTTGAGCATGAAGTTGGCCAGCCCGCGCTCGCGGATCACCGCGATATGCGCGCCGGGGTCATCAACCCCGAGCTGCGTCAGCAGCCCGATGCCGAGGGAGACCAGACGCAGGCTCTCGCGTTCGAAGATGAAGCGAGAGATCGACAGGATGCCACCCTCATTCAGGTGCCGCCAGTAGTCATCGAACGCCTCGAGGGTGTAGAGGTTATTCTCCGAGAGGGTAAAGGCGCCGGCGGCCGGCGGCATGCGTCCGAACACCGCCGAAGCCTGAATCACGTCGTAGTGCTCGTCGCTGCGATGCACGAAGTGACGCCCCTCGGCGACCACCGCGGTCACCTCGGGGCGGCGGTAGAGCTCGCCGGTGAAGGAGCCGAACTCGTCGTTGACCGCCTGCACGATCAGCGGGTTGACCTCTACCGCGGTGACATGCGCGGCACCCGAAGCGAGCGCGGCGCGTACGTCCTTGCCGCCACCGGGGCCGATCACCAGCACCTGCGGTTCGGTTTTCAGCAGGTACGGCAGCGAGATCACGTTGTCGCGGAAGAAATCGGCGTGCTGCGTATCACCGGCGCGGTAGAGGGTGGTGTAGCCGGTGTCGTCGACAACCATGCCGAGCTGCTCGGGAATCGGACCGCGGTAGGTGCGCGACAGCCCCCAGGCGCGCTCCATCTCCTGGCTCTGCGAGGGGTAGACCGCAACCCGCGAGAAGGAATTCCAGGCGCTCCAGTACAGGTTCGGCTCGTAGCGCCCGCGCACGAAGCGGATCTCGGCGAAGTCGGTGGCCAGGTTGCCGAGTGCCAGCGCCACCAGCACCAACGCGACGACGCCTCGCCGCACGGGACGCACCGGCTCGAAGCACCAGGCCGCGGCGACGCCGCACAATGCGATCAGCGGCAGGGCGCTGATGCCGCCGACCAGCTTGAGCAGGAGGATGATGCCGAGGCAACCACTGCCGGCGCCGAGCAGGTCCCAGAAGTAGAGGCGCCCGATCTGCTTGACATAACGGGAGAAGAGCAGGGTCAGCGCCAGTCCGCCGAAAAAGAACGGCAGCGCCGTCACCAGGTAGAGCACCACCAGCACCGGCAACAGGCCGGCGGGTAGCCCCACCCCCTCGAAACCCTGCTGAAACGGCTGGTAGAACGGCTGGTGAAAGGTCGAGAGCACCTTGAAGGCAAGATGCGGGGCGGCCCGAAAGAGTACGAAGATGCCGAAGAACAGCGCCAGCGACAGTGCGAACAGGCTGCAGGAGCCGGCGACGCGCCGCTCGGTCGCCTCGGGCGGGAACCACTGCGGGCGGATGTAGACCAGCAGCGCCGCGACTCCCATGCCGAACAGCGCCAGCGAGATCGCCATCGAGGCGAAGTGATACCACATCAGCACCGAGAAGACCCGGGTCAACGCCAGCTCGTACATCAATATGCCGGCGCAGAGCAGGAAAATGCCGAGTCCCTGGCGGTTTGTCGATATGGACTCGCGGATCACGCTCCCTCCCCGTTTTCCCCGGAGGTCGGCTCCAGTGCGTGGACCTTGCCGTCGCGGGAGCCGAAGATGAGCTGGCGTCCCAGCTGCAGCAGCGGGGACTGGATCGCGTCGCCGGCGCTGAATCTGCCGAGGCGCGCGCCGCTGAGCAGGTCGAAGAGGTTGAGGCGACCGCAGTTGTCGCCAAACAGCACCACGCCGTCGACGGCCAGCGGAGTGGCAAAGAGAGGGGAACCGACCGCGACCCGCCACAGCGGTTCACCGCTGGCCGCATCGAGCTTCCAGAGGGTACCGGCCGCGGTCGCCACCAGCACCGCGTCGTCGGCAACCAGCGGCGCGGCATAGAAGCACTCCTCGCCGAGGTCGTGCTGCCAGCGCAGCGCGCCGTCCCGCGACAGGGCGACCACCCGACCGTCCCGATTGACCGCCACCAGCCCATCGGCGAGGGCGACCGGCGCCGCGCGCAGCGGCGCACCGCTATCGTAGCGCCAGAGCAGGCGGCCGTCAGGGGCGAGGCCATGCAGTGCGCCATCCTCGGAGGCGATCACGATCAAACCGTCTAGTACCAGCGGCGTGCTGCGCAGGGCACCGTCGCTGGCGTACTCCCAGCGCGGCGTGCCGTCCGCCAACTCAAGTGCGTAGAGGGCCCCGTTCCAGGCCGGCACCAGCAGCTGCTCGCCACTACGTGCGAGCCCCCCCTGGCGGTGGTCATCGGCCGGTGACGCGGGGTAGGCAAAGCGCCACAGCTCGCGGCCGTCTGCACTATCCAGTGCGCGCACGCTGCGGCTCCAGTCCTGAACAAAAAGCCTGCCGTCAGTGACCAGCGGCGCGGCATCGGCGACATCGCCGAGTTCGGCTTTCCAGGTGGGCTGCCCTTCCCCGTCGAGGGCGTAGAGCATGCCATCCCACGAGGAGACGTAGAGCAACTGGCCATCGCTGACCGCCGAACTGTCGACGAAGCCGCCGGTGGCGAAACTCCAGTCCTCCTTCAACACGCCGCTACGGCGCGGCCCGGCCTCGACGAGCCAGCTATCGGCCGGGTCGATGCTCACGACGCCGATCTCCGGGTCCTGCTTGCGGTCGTGGATGGTCTCCGCCGCGGCCTGCGCTTCGGCATGCCCCCACCAGTTGTCACGGACCGCCAGCGTGCCGGTGAAGAAGTCCCCGAGACGCAGGTTGTCGCCGTTGGCGATGAAGTTGTTGTGATGGATCGCATTTTCGCGGTCGGTCTCGAACAGGAACAGCCCGACGCGGTTACGGCGAAAGACGTTCCAGGCGATCTCGACCGTTGTGTTGCGAAAGTTCACCCCCTTGCCGAGGTTATCCTCGAAAAGGTTGTGGCGGATGACGAAACGCGCCTCGCCGAGGCGGGTACCGTCGATGTTGTGGTGAATGTGACAATCCTCCATGACCCCCTTGGTGAAGTGGGCATGCAGGGTGTGAGCAGAATCGCGGATCTCGCACCAACGCAGCTCGGTGTTGCGCGAGAAATCGACGCGCAGCTCCAGCCAGTCACCCGGCTGCGGCTCTGCCTCGGCGCTGCGGAAGCGGATCGGCTGACGTTCATTGCCAATCGCCAGCAACTCCCCTTCCACGACCAGGGTAGCGTCACCGAGCCCGTCCTGGTCGCGGTCGCTGCGCACAAAACGGATATCCGTACCGGGTGCGATCACCAGCGTCGCCCCCTTGGCGACCTTGACCGTACCATCGATAACGATGGTGCCGTTCCAGACCGTGTCGAGACTGATCAGGCTGTCGCCGAGGTGACGTGCCGGGTCGTGCTGGGCACCGCCCAGGCAGCCACCGAGCAGCAGCCCGAGGATCAGGATGAGGGGTAAAAAAATGCGCATGCAGTCCTTTCCGAAGAACTGAAACAGGTGTCCGCGAAGCAAAACTGGCAGAAAGCCGTCACCCCACCGACACCAGCCGACGAAAGCCCATCAAGCCAACAGCTGATAGGACCAGCCGAGCAACACCGCGCCACCGAGGCTGACCAGCAGGTAGACCGTCACCACCCGTTTGCGAAACATGCCGAACAGGGCGATGATCGCAGGCAGGCTCGAAACCGGCCCGGCCATGAACAGGGTGTAGGCGGCACCATGATCGATCCCACGATCGAGCAGGCCGGCCATGATCGGGATCATCGGGATCTGGTTGGTCGGCAGCGGCAAGCCGATCAGTGCCGCCAACAGGACCGAGAGCAGCGACGGCTGGCCGACCAGGCTGCTCACCCACGCGACCGGCACAAAGGTGACGATCAGCGCCTCGAGCACAATTGCCAGCAATAGGAACTTGCCGACGAACAGCCCGGCGTCGAGGGTGCGGTCGAAGATGAAACGGAGCTGGCTTTTGCGCGCTACGATCTGCATCGACTTGAGCTCGACCCCCTGCTGGGCGGCGATCTGCTTTGCCGGAGCGAGGGAGCCGTCGTCGTTGTAGAGCGGCTGCAACCGCAGCTGGTCGCCGGCGAGGAAGCCGTTCTTTTCAAGCAGCAGCACCGTGTAACCGGCAAGCAGGCCGAGAACGCCGGCACCAACCAGCTTAAGCAGCGCCCACTCACTGCCGATTTGTCGCCAGGTGAGAAGCAGCGCATCGGGGCCCATCACCGGCGAAGTCACCAGCAGCGCAATCAGCGCCGGCAGCGGGGTGCGGATCATCGCCAGGGTCACCACCACCGGCAAAATACCGCAGGCACACAGCGGCGAGACCATGCCGACCGCCACCGCCAGCACAATCCCCAAGGGACCGGCGCGCTTAACGGTATCGCGGATGCGCAGGTCGAGCTTGTAGCCCTTGATCACCCCGACCAGCACGATGGAGAGCAAAAAGAACCACCACATGCGACCGATCTCGAACCAGACCACCGACAGCACTTGCTGCAGCGCGCTCTCAGGCATCGACTACCTCCACGCGCAGCAGTTCGTCATCCGGCAGCGTCCAGAACTTCTCAAGCACCTCCTGCAACACCTCGCTACGCAGGTGCAGCAACCCCTCGAGTTCCTCAAGCGAGCGCTTGCCGCGTGCCTGTTCGAGCTCCTCGTCGACCTTGCGGTAGCGCCAGGCGATCGCCAGCGCCGCATCGCGCAGAGTAACAACCACGCCGTGCGCGCCGACATTCAGAGACAGCACGTGGGCACCGGTCTGCGCCACGGTCAGGCGTTTGTTGGCGCGGCTGCAACCTGTGGTCAGCTCGATGCCGTCGATGGCGCAGGTATCGTGGGCATAGTGCGCCTCGAGCCGCTCCGCCGGCTGCGGGCCGAGCGCTTTCATGGCGGCCAGCCCCATGCGCCCGCCGAGGGTGCTCATCGGGCAGCGGTGGCCGTGCCTGGCATAAATTTGCTGAAAGATTTCAGGTGGTTGCTGCATATGTCCTTCTACCTATAAAAACCTTGAAAACCTAAACCTTAACAGGGGTTGCGGCCCCTGACGACGCCTTCCTTTCTTTGTACGTGCAAAGAAAGGAAGCAAAGAAACACGCCCGGGCTCCTTGCCCGCCTATGTTCGGCGGGTTCCCTCCACAGCCACGGCTCCAGCCGGGCCTTCGCCATTCGCTTCGCTCAACTCTTCGGCCTGTTTCGGCGTGAACCGCAGCTGCTCCGGCGGCGTCACACGGGAAAAGGAAAAAGCCTTTGACTGTTCCATGGCCTTTACGGGGCCCCGTGCGCAGTCACCTAGTGCCGGGATTTTAATCCTGACGTTAGGCGATATGGTCGCCGGCAGGATTAAAATCCCGACCAGCGACGGCACCCGATCGTCGGGGGACGAAGCCGGGGTGGCCCGGGGAAGTTATCGTGCGGGCGAACGCAGGATGCAGATCCAATGCGGCTTTCAGGCAAGGCGCAGCGACGCAGGCATGGCCGTAGCCATAGCGAGGAGCTGTAACGCCGCATGGAAGCCGCAGGGGGCTGCAGACAAGTTTGAACCTGCGCGAAAACTTCCCCTGTTTGCTGACTTTTCTTGGACAAGCAAGAAAAGAAAGGCGCTCCCGGGCGCCCCCGGCGGTGTTGATTGGAGGTTTGGCCTACAAAGCTCCCCCCTCACCTCTAAAACTCGTAATGATGCGGACAGTCGGTATCTCGTATCTCATGATACTTGGCCGTCATATCCGGAGTAAGGAACTGCCGCACCTCCTTGAGCGCCTTCTCGAAGTGCTCCTGGGTAACCAACTCGGCGTCTTCCTTGATAGCGTTGACGGTGGCGCGCTTGGTAAGGCTCTCGATGTCCCAGCCGACGTACCCCTCGGCCGCCGCAGCGATCTTGGCGCGGTCAATACCCTCAACGAGATTCGGCATCTTGTCCATGTAGATATTGAGCATGCCGAGACGATCCTCGGCGCTCGGCGGATGCACGAAGACCTTGCGGTTGAAACGCTTCTTCTCCTTGATCAACGCCTGATCGACGGTGTCGATGCGATAGCAGGAGCCGAGCAGTGCCACGCCCGGCACCTGGTTGATGCGATCGACCTGCTCTATGAACAGTTTGGAGAGTTCCTTGTCGGCGAAGGTCGGCGGTACCGCGCGCAGGTTGCCGGGGCTCCACTCGTAGTCGCAGCCGGCCCGCGGGCAGAGCCACTCGGTATCGGAGATGAACAGCACACAGGGCGCCTCGTGAATGGCAACGTCGAAGGCCTCGACCAGCTCCTCCCCCTTGCCGAGCATCTCCTGTCCGGAGATATAGACGAAGGTCACCCCCGCCTCCATGGCACACGCTTCGGCGAGCATGGTGATGCCGGTGCCGAGCGGCCCCCACATCATCACCCCGGCCGGCAGACCGAGGCCGTGATGGGTGATCATCTCCGGCTTCTTCAGCGGCAGGCAGACCATCTCCTTGAGGGTCTCCTTAACGTCGGCGTAACCACCGATGTCGTCCCAGCCAAGTTGCGGGTCGCGGACTTCGTAAAAGATGTTCTGGAGTTTGCGATGCATGTCGATTCAAATCCGTTATGCTAGAGGTTGTATCATCAAACGGTTGCGGAGGACTCAACCTGCCAGATACCGTCCCAAAAAAATCAGATCAAAACACAGAATATACAGCAACATCCATGCCACGTGGAGGAGAAAACATCATGTCCGGATACATCCTCGCCATCGACCAGGGTACCACCGGCACCACCGCGCTACTGGTCGACGCCCGGCAGCGCCTGTACGGCAAGACCACCATCGATTTCCCGCAGCACTTTCCGGTCCCCGGCCAGGTGGAGCACGACCCGGAAGAGATCTGGAGTTCGGTGCGCCAGGCGGTCAACCGGACCCTGCAGGAAAGCAGCATCGCCGCAACTGAGATCGCCGCCATCGGCATCACCAACCAGCGCGAGACCACCCTGCTCTGGCACCGCGACTCGGGACGCCCGGCGGGCCGCGCCATCGTCTGGCAGGACCGGCGCAGCGCAGACATCTGTCGCGAGCTTCAGGAGAAGGGGCTCGAACCGCTCTACCGGGAAAAAACCGGGTTGATCTTCGACCCCTACTTCTCCGGCACCAAGCTGACCTGGATGCTGCGTCATGACGATAATACGCGTAGCCTTGCTGAGGCGGGCAGGCTCGCCTTCGGTACCATCGACAGCTTCCTGATCTGGCGACTCTCCGGGGGGCAGGCCCACGTCAGCGACGTGACAAACGCCTCGCGTACCCTGATGATGGATCTCGCCACCCTGCAGTGGGACACGGAGCTGGCCGAACACCTCGAGGTACCGATGGCGCTTCTGCCTCAGATCGTCCCCTCTTCTGGAACCTGCACAGAAACCCGCGGCCTCGACTTTCTCCCCGACGGCATCCCGATCGCCGGTATCGCCGGAGACCAGCAGGCAGCACTGTTTGGCCAGGCCTGCTTCGAACCGGGCGAGGCCAAGTGCACCTACGGCACCGGCGCCTTCATCCTCACCAACCTCGGCGAACAGATCGTGCACAGCGACAACGGCTTGCTCACCACCGTCGCCTGGCAGATCGGCGACCAGGTCAACTATGCGCTGGAGGGGAGTTCGTTTATCGCCGGCGCCGCGGTGCAGTGGCTCCGCGACGGGCTCGGCCTCATCAAAAGCTCGCAGGAAATCGAGGCGCTCGCATCTTCTGTCCCGGATAACGGCGGGGTGGTGTTCGTCCCGGCGCTGACCGGGCTCGGCGCGCCACACTGGAAAAACGCCGCGCGCGGCGTGATCTGGGGACTGACCCGCGGCAGCACGGCGGCGCACCTGGCGCGCGCGACCCTCGAAGGGATCGCCCTGCAGGTCTATGAGCTGATGCAGGCGATGAGCGAGGATCGCGGTGGACCGATCGTCCAGCTCAAGGTCGACGGAGGTGCGGCGCGCAACAACCTGCTGATGCAGCTACAGGCCGACCTCGGCCAGGCCCGGGTAATCCGCCCCGAGAACGTCGAGACCACCGCCCTCGGCTCGGCGCTGCTCGCCGGCCTCGCCGTCGGCCTCTGGTCCGACCTCGACGAAATCCGCTCAGGATGGCGCGAAGACCGCAGTTTTTCGCCCTACATGGCCTCTGCGGAGCGTGAAAAACTGCTCAAACTGTGGCACACCGCCGTGGCAAAGGCCTAGGAAGGAGCATCCGGAATCAACGGCAGAAGATCACTGGGCGATAACCCGTTTCGGGCCTCCCGCCCGCATGCCCCTGTGACAACCATTTAAACAGCCATAGCCCGGAGCCTCACGCATCTTTCCCCGGAACTTCCCGATGCCCGGGCAAAATCAGATTCAAGACCACCGCGACAAGCCCTGCCAAACCGATGCCACTGAAACTGACCGCACCTACCCCCAGAGACACCCCGCCGATACCACACACCAGTGTCAAAGCCACAATCGCCAGGTTACGTGGTTCGGTCAGGTCATGACCGCTACGCACCAGATTGTTGAGCCCCACAACGGCTATCGCACCAAAAAGGAGGGTCATGATGCCCCCCATGACAGGCGTCGGAATCGTTTGCAGCAACGCGCCGAGCTTGCCGACAAAGGCGAGGACAATCGCGCTGATTGCCGCCCAAGTCATAATCGCCGGGTTGAAGGCGCGAGTTAGCGTGACAGCACCAGTCACTTCGGAATACGTGGTATTCGGTGGACCACCTAAAAACGCCGCCAGCGATGTCGCCAGCCCGTCGCCAAGCAAAGTGCGATGGATGCCCGGGTCCTTGAGGTAATTGCGTCCGGTTACCGAGCTAATCGCGATAACATCGCCGAAATGCTCGATTGCCGGAGCCAGCGCCACGGGGAGTATGTAGAGGATAGCCGCACTGTTGAAAGTCGGCAGTACAAAGTCGGGAATCGCGAACCAGGCTGCTTCCCGCACCGGGGTGAAATCAACCAGTCCCAACGGTAAAGAGACCGCGTAGCCGGTTGCCAGGCCACAGAGGATCGGGATCAATCGCAGCAGGCCATGTCCGAGCAGCGACACACCAATTGTCACGACCAGGGCGATACCTGCCACGGCGAGCGCCTTCGGCTCCGGAAACAGGATCGCGCTCCCGTCGCCGGTACGGCCGTAGGCCATGTGCACCGCTACCGGCGCGAGAATCAAACCGATAACCATGATCACCGGGCCGGTAACCACCGGAGGGAAAAGACGTGAGACAAACTGCACACCGCGCACTTTAACCACTCCAGCCAGGACAATATAGAACGCTCCCGTCACCGCCAGTCCACCGAGTGTCGACGGAATGCCCCACGTCTGGACGCCGTAGATGATCGGAGCAATAAAAGCAAAGCTCGAAGCGAGGTAGATCGGTACCCGACCGCGTGTCACCACCTGAAAAACCAGCGTACCAAGACCGGAGGTAAAGAGCGCAACATTCGGATTAAGGCCGGTCAGCAGCGGCACAAGAACCAGCGCCCCAAAAGCAACAAAGAGCATCTGCGCACCTATCAGCACGTCGCGGCCACGAAAGTTGTATTGCGTCGAATCCGTCATCCTGCGTCCCTCCTATTTGGTGCCAAAAATTTTATCGCCCGCATCGCCGAGACCGGGCAGGATATAACCTTTTTCGTTCAAGCGTTCATCAATTGCAGCCACGTAGAGGTTAACGTCAGGGTGCGCCTTGCGAACCCGCTCAATCCCTTCCGGAGCTGCAACCAAAAAGAGGCCGAGAATCTCTTTACATCCCTCTTTTTTCAGCATCTCGATCGTTGCGATCAGGCTGCCACCAGTGGCCAGCATCGGGTCGACGATCAACGCGGTTCGGCTTTCCATGTCACTCGTCAGCTTCTCGAAATAGGGTACCGGATCGAGCGTCTCCTCATCCCGATAAAGACCGACGACACTGACCTTGGCACTCGGGATCATATCGAGGACGCCATCCATCATTCCCAGCCCGGCACGTAAAATAGGTACAACGGTGATCTTCTTGCCCTTTATCTGCTCGATCTTTACAGTCCCGGCCCATCCCTCGATTTCAACAGGCTCCACTTCGATATCCTTGGTCGCCTCGTACGTCAGTAAGCGGCCGATCTCAGTGGTCAATTCTCGAAAGTTCTTGGTGCTGATGTCCTTACGCCGCATCAACCCCAGCTTGTGGCGCACGAGCGGGTGCCTGACTTCATGAATAGACATATTGTCTCCTTATTAGAGGATATTCTGTGCCTGACGGTGGGGAGTTTAGCTGGTTCCTCCATCGGCAACAAGACCGAAGAGGCTAAATCGGGAAGCTTGAATTGCTGCCTCCATCAATCCTTAGTCTGTTGAGAACCATTTTCTGGATATCGTAACGGATGAACAGACTCGCCCTGGAAAAAACAAACACAAAAAAAGCCGCCAGGCATACCGGCAGCTTTTATCTATTTCGCTCAATAAGCTTCCTCAAAGGCCTCGAGGACAAAAAGCCCTCAGCACATGTGAGGCGTTGCAATCGCTGCGAGGCAACACATGCACGGAGAAAACAACCTCGACGGAGGCGTCTCGTCAAACCATCACAGAGAGTTCAACAGGCGATAAATCGTCTGCTCCACTTCCCAGATCCTCTCAGCATGCTTGGAGTCGATCTTCTCGACGTCAACCCGCGCCCGGTCGAGGTGTCCATGCGCCTTGAGCAGCAACGGCGAAAGTTTGTATTCGAGGCGCATCTGGGGAATCTCGCCAACATCCTCCAGCTCTTCGAGTACCTCGAAGGCCTTCTGGAGCTCGCGACAGATCCGCTCGCCCCCTTCCGACAATTCTCCGGCCAGTTTCTCGTGCAGAAACCGCACGTCGCTGATGATGCTACGGTAACGATCCGATATTTTCATGGCTTTAAGCCTCCTAAACGTTCTCATACCGCCACGGCTCTTGAACCTGCCGACAGACGGGTCGCCAAGTTTAGTCAATACAGGCTTGAAAAACAACGGAAAACCGGCGCAAAGGTATTGACGTAAACCGAAGCGACCTGCTAATTTGCCAACTCTACATAGTTTTCGCCCTGGGGGAGTGTTGCACTGAGAACTCCGAAATTGGAGTGACCCCTTGAACCTGATCCGGATCATACCGGCGTAGGAAAGCGGCGCGCCCCTAAAGGGGGGTCTGGCCGCGTTTGCGGCTTTTTTTGTGCCCGGAGCCCGACGATGCTCACCATACAACTCAATGAACAGACGCTTGAGGTCGAGACATCGACAACCCTCTACCAACTCCGGGACGGCCACAAGCCAGACGCCGACCTGCTGATCCTCAACGGTTTCCCTGCAGATGGGGACATCGAACTGAACAACGGCGACCAGGTGGTGCTGATCAGCCGCGGCGAAGTGCCCACGGCTAAAGAGTACCAAGCGCTGCTCACAGCGCGCCACACCCCGGGAGTCCACGAAAGGGTTCGCGATGCGCGGATCGGGATCGCCGGAGTCGGTGGGCTCGGTTCAAACATCGCCGTGGCCCTGGCACGGGTCGGTGTCGGCACCCTGGTACTGGCTGACTTCGACGTGGTGGAACCGTCGAACCTGAATCGCCAGCACTACTTCAGCGACCAGATCGGGCTTCCCAAGGTCGAAGCGCTGCAGCAGACTCTGGCACGGATCAACCCTTACGTGAAGGTGGAGATCCACCACGGCCTCCTCGAGGCGCAGAACATCCCGACGCTGTTCGACGGCGTCACGGTGATGGTCGAGGCATTCGACGCCGCTGATCAGAAGGCGATGCTGGTCGAAACGTTCCGTACGCGATTCCCGGAGACACCACTGGTGGCCGCCTCGGGAATGGCCGGCTTTGCCCCCTCCAACAGCATCGTCACCCGCCGCGCCGGTCATAACTTTTATCTGGTCGGCGATGGGCAAACCGCCGCCCGCCCCGGCGAGGGGCTGATGGCGCCGCGGGTTGGCATCGCCGCCCACCACCAGGCCAACGCCGTGCTGCGGCTGCTGCTGCAGGAAGAACCGGAGTAGAAAAACCATGAAACTGACTGTAAACGGCCAGGAGAAATCGTTCGAGGGCACCGTCAGCGTGTCCGAGTTACTGCAGGCGCTGAAACTCGACCCGCAGCGGGTCGCGGTGGAACACAACCGCACCATCGTCCTACGGGAAGAGTTTGCCACGCTGCAACTGGCCGATGGAGATGCCCTGGAAATCGTCCAGTTCGTCGGCGGCGGCTGACCCCAAAACAGAGTACTGCGCAGTAACAGAACAGTGTTGAGGCGTTTCGATGACCAAGCCCCACTAAAAGAGCGCCTCACGCAAAGATGCAAAGATGCAAAGCCGCCAAGAAGATCATAGTGCCATCAAACAATTAAAGACCCTCTTAGCGGCTTTGCGTGACAAAGCCTTTTGAAGCTGTTTTCAAAGAACCTTTGCTTAGGTTAAAAAACCGAAAAAGGATAGGTAAACATGGACAAGCTCGTTATCGCCGGACGCGAATTCGACTCCCGCCTGCTGGTTGGAACCGGCAAGTTCGCATCTAACGCCGCCATGGTCGCGGCCATGGAAGGCTCAGCCGCCGATATCGTCACCGTGGCA
>PKUI01000170.1 GCA_002869605.1 Desulfuromonas sp.
CGCATCAAGTTCCGCGACTACAGCAAGAACGGCCAGAACGAGTTCGCCTTCTACAAGGAGATGTGCATGCACTGCGCCGACCCGGCGTGTGCCTCGGTCTGCCCGGTCGGCGCCTTCAAGAAGACCGAGCTCGGCCCGGTCATCTACGACGCCGATCGCTGCATCGGCTGCCGCTTCTGCATGATCGCCTGCCCGTTCGGGGTCCCGAAGTACGAATGGAGCAAGGCGTTGCCGCTGGTGAAAAAATGCACCGGCTGCCATGAGCGGGTCAAGGAAGGGATGAAGCCGGCCTGTGCCACCGCCTGCCCCACGGCGATCAGCTACGGCCCACGCAACGAGATGCTCCAGGAAGCGGAGCGCCGTCTCGCCAAGTATCCCGATCGCTACATCAACAAAGTCTACGGCAAGGACGAGGCGGGCGGCACCAGCGTCATCTACCTCACCAGCCTGCCGTTCGACGAGCTCGGCTTCAAGCCGGTGACCATGCGCGCACTGCCGAGCTTCACCTGGCAGGCACTGCGCCTGGTGCCCGGGATCTTCCTCGGCGTCGGCGGCACCCTCTCGGCGCTGTCGTGGGTCAACCACCGCCGCGAGCGGCTCAAGCGGGAGCAGGAAGAAGAGCAACAGCAACAGGCGGCGGTCGAGATCGACGCCCCTAACGACAAGGAGGAGCAGTCATGACCGCGGCTCGTCGTATCGCCGATGAAGTGAAAGGCTTCCACGGCTTCATCAAATTCCTCATGGTGCTGGTCGGTCTCAGCGCGGTCGCCTCACTGGCGCGCTTCGCCTTCGGCCTCGGCGCCACCACCAACCTCAACGACACCTACCCGTGGGGATTGTGGATCTCGTTCGACGTGGTCACCGCAGTACCATTGGCGGCCGGCGCCTTTACCCTCGGCGCCATCGTGCACTGCTTCGGCATCAAGAAGCTCGAGCCGCTGGTGCGCCCGGCGATCGTCACCGGTTTCCTCGGCTACTCGCTGGTCAGCGTCGGGCTGCTGCTCGACCTCGGTCAGCCGCAGCGTGGCTGGCACGTGCTGCGCTACTGGAACGTGCATTCGCCGATGTTTGAGGTCTCGATGTGCGTGATGGCTTACACCACCGTACTGTTCCTCGAGTTCCTCTCGCCGGTTGCCGAACGCTTCGGCTGGCACGTGCCTCTGCGCGTGCTACGCTGGCTGGAGATGCCGCTGGTGGTCGCCGCAGCGGCGATCTCGACCCTGCACCAGAGTTCGCTCGGCACCTTCTTCCTGATCACCGTCGACAAGCTGCACGAGCTCTGGTACAACCCGCTGCTGCCGCTGCTGTTCTGGATCAGTGCGATTGCCACCGGCCTGTCGATTATCATCGTCGAGGCAACCGCCAGCCACAAGTGGATGGGACAGCCGAACGAAGGTGAGCTGCTGCGCACCCTGGCCAAGATCCTCCCCTGGATCCTAGGTGTCTACCTCACGGTGCGTATCGGCAGTCTGCTGCTGCTCACCCACGGACCACTGTTCAATCGCCCGGGCCTGACCTTCTCGTTCTTCCTCGAGGTCGGGGTCGGTTTCGCGCTGCCGTTTTTGATGCTGCTGCGCAGCAAGGTACGGCTCGACGATCGACTGCGCACCATCGCCGCCTGCCTGGTGATTTTCGGCCTGGTGATGAACCGCTTCAACGTCTCGATGATCGGCATGATGGACCCGCAACATATCTACCTCCCCTCAATCATCGAGACCGTAGTCACCATCGGCATCATCGCCGCGCACATCCTGTTCTTCGTGCTGATCGCCAAGTACTTCCCGATCTTCGAACACCACCCGGAGACGGTCGACTACACCATCCCCGACCGGATACGCAAGATCGAGACGGCCGGCGAACAGGCCTAACCGTTAACCTTCACCCCCAACAAGCCTGCGGCAGCCGCCGCAGGCTTGTTTATTTCTGGACCTGGGCTCTCTATATCCCGCCACGTTGAACTTTACCTTTTCAGTGCTACGATGAGAGTATCTAGAAATGCCGACCCTGCCGCGAGGCAGGTACGGAAAGCCACGGGTCTTTCAACGTAATCCGACCCCAAGACGGCCAGGCTGCCTCAGGATATTTCCCAGAGGTTTGCTTGGCTTTTTTTGTGGTTCAGTAATGAGAAAGGGGTGCTGCAAGACAGATGTAAAACTCCATAAAATGGGACCACTACCACATATCCCCGCGCTGAACTCACAGGGAGGTTAATTGAACAAAGAGAAAGGAGATTAGGCATGAAAAGACGGATAAAGATTATTTTATTTGCCGCATTTACCTCCCTGCTGCTGATTGCCTCACCGTCTTTTGCGGTAGACCAACTGGGGCTCTTTGAGCTCGACGGTAATGCCACAGACGGCATCACCTCCACCGCCGACGACTGGGAAACGCTCTATAACGGTGGCGGAAGCGCCAACGTCTTTACCGGCGTCACACCCGACCCCTCACCACTGAGTATTTTCACCGGAGGACGCAAGGACATTCAGGACATCGATCAATGGGGCTATAAGACCGGCGCCGTCCCCGACAAGTCGGACATTACCAACGCCTATGCCGCCGCGTACGACGACAACGGCGACCTGATCATCTACTTCGGCGCCGACCGCTTCACCAACGCAGGTGATACATTCCTAGGCTTCTGGTTCTTCCAGCAGGAAATCGGCCTCGATAACGGTTCGTTTACCGGCCTGCATACCCCGGGCGACACCTTGGTGCTGGTCAACTTCCCGCAGGCCGCCAACGCCGTCCCACTTATCCAGGTGGTCGAGTGGGATCCGAGCTGCAGCAAGGCGAGCAGCAACAACCCGCAAGTCGGAGAATGCGCGGCGGCCAACTTGAAACTGCGTGCCGGGGTCGAGGGGGCTGGCGCGATCTGTAGCGACAACGTCGACCCACAGTACGCCTGCGCCATCTCCAACACCGAAGGGGGAGCCAACGACCCGACAGCATCCCCTTGGGACTATCTCTCGAAGGACGGCCTGATCAACATGTTTCCGTACGAAACCTTCTTCTCCGGAGGAATCAATATCAGCGAGCTGATCGGCATCGACGTCTGCTTCGCCAGCTTCATGGCCGAATCCCGCTCCTCGAGCTCCTTTACCGCTTCGCTGAAGGATTTTGTCCTCGACTCCTTCCCGGTATGTTCAATCTCGGTCACCAAGGATTGCACGAACCCGAGGTTCAATCCCGCCGATAACACCATCATCTACGACATCACCGGCGTGGTGACCAATGACGGCATCGGCACGGTCTACAATATCCAGATCACCGACACCCCGCCCTTCGACAGCCCCATCCCGGCGATTGCTTCCCTGGGCAGCGGAGCAAGCGAGCCATATGCCGGCACCATGAGCGTACCTCTGGTCAAGAACGGCACCGGAGACACGATAACCGCAACCGCCAACACCAACCAGGACGGGATAAGCGGCACCCAACTCACGGCAACCGCTAAAGACACCTGCCCCAACCTGCAGATCAGCCCGGCACTGGCGATCAGCAAGGACTGTACGACCTCACTCACCCTGACCGACTCGACCCCCATCTATGTCGCCGCCCAGGTTAACGTCACCGGTGAGGTCTGTAATGTCGGGGATACTCGGGTCGACAACGTCAGTGTCACCGATGACAAGTCGGGGCTGCTGCTTTCAGGCGTCTCACTCAAAGCACCTGCAGACCCTGCCAATCCGGGTGAAACAGAAGGGGCGTGCATGAACTACTCCGGCAGTTACCTGCCGGATGAGGCCCTCGATGCCGTGCAGACTGCGACGACAGACCCGACCGCAGTCCTTTTCACCGACACGGCAACCGCCAACGGCACCGACATCTTCGGCAACGCCGTCACCGAACAGACCGACATGGCCGAGTGTCCGCTCTGTCCGTAAACTGGCCATTAATTCAGGCCCTTAACAAACGGGTGATGGAAAACCTCCATCACCCGTTTTACGAGAACAGGTATCACCCTGGCCAAGGTCCGTAGTGATCAGAGCGTCTGCATCGGCATCGCCGAGAACATGCAGCCTGAACGAAAAAGGGGCCGCGGAAACATCCGCGGCCCCTAGCCTATTCTCGTTAATCGCTCCGCTTTGCGAGGCGGTTAAAACGTCTCAAAGTCGTTATCGAATGTGTCCAGCGCAACACGCATAACCTCGCGAGGTGCCGTGCTCGCCCCAGCAGGAGACTTTTCCGTAACGGACTGATGCTCCCATTGCCCAACCTGCCGAACATCGTGCAGCGTCTCGTTATCTACCTTGAAGAAAGCGATGGTATCCGCCATCTGTTCGGACTGTCCCGCAAGCTCTTCTGCGGTTGAAGCCATCTCTTCGCTGGTCGACGCGTTCTGCTGGATCACGGCATCAAGCTGCTGGATCGCCCTGGCAATCTGGTCGGCTCCGGCATCCTGTTCACGGCTGGCCGCGGCAATCTCCTGAACCAGTTCGGCGGTACGCTGGATATTGGGGACCAGATTTCCAAGAGCCTCTCCTGCATGCTCAGCCACACTCACACTCGATACGGAAAGGTCGTTGATCTCGGCGGCAGCCAGCTGGCTCCGTTCTGCGAGTTTGCGAACTTCAGCTGCAACCACCGCGAACCCTTTCCCGGACTCCCCGGCACGAGCCGCCTCGATAGCCGCGTTAAGCGCCAAAAGGTTGGTCTGACGTGCAATCTCCTCAACAATCACGATCTTCTCGGCAATGTTGCGCATGGCGGCCACCGTCTGTTCGACGGACTCCCCCGTGGTCCGGGCATCAACGGCCCCCTCAAGGGCGATCTGCTCGGTCTGCTTCGCGTTATCAGCGTTCTGGCGAATATTTGAAACCATCTGCTCAACAGTTGAGGAAGCTTCTTCGACACTCGATGCCTGTTCGGTAGCCCCCTGCGACATCTCCTCGGAGGAAGAACTCAAAGCCTGGCTGCCGCTGGTCACTTCCGCCGAGGCGCGCTGTACATTACCAATGACATCTCCGAGCACCTCGACCATCCTGTTCAATGCCAGTCCTAGGCGATCCTGCTCAGAGCGTACAACCGTCTTAACCGTCAAGTTACCCCGCGCAATCTCCCCAGCGACACTGGCGGTCGACTCCAGATTGTCCGACATCCTGTCGAGCGCCCTGCCCAGCTGACCGACCTCGTCCTGCTGTTTCAGCTGCAGGCGCTGAGAAAAATCGCCGAGCGCTATTTTTTCGGCGAGCTCCACGGCGCGGCTTACCGGGCGGATGATGCCGGCGGCCATCGACAGGCCGGCGACAATCGCAATCACGGTCATCAGCAGCGCAATTGCGGCGATCCAGCGTGCCATCGAGCTGAGAAAGCCGGATATGCGTTGTTGCGACGCCACGAAATCGCTGGTCAGAAAGTCGGCAACAATCACCCAGTCCCACGGTTGGTAATAACTGACCGCCAGGACTTTTTGTTGTATTTCTCCGTGTTCATCCTTCACCGGGTGCGAAAGAAAAGCAACCGGGATATCCTCGCCAACACCGCGATGTAGTTTCTCGGCAACAGACAGGATCCTTTCTCCGAAACGATCTCCCTGCGCATCGCTCTCTTCCAGAATGCTTCGCCCTTCCAAACGCACGTCTTTGGCCAGGATATAGCGTCCTCGATCTTTGCCGGTTGCGCCGAGGATCGTCACACCACCCGACTTGCCGACCGACATCCCCTTGATACCATCGCGCAGGCTGGTGACGTTCTCCTGCTTGATCCCCACGTAGAGGATCCCGACAACATCTCCTGCGGGTGAAAGAATCGGCTCGTAGGCAGTGACATACCAGGCATTGACCACGTAGGCGCGGCCGTAAAATGTCTCGCCACGCAGGACGGCTTCGACCACCGGATTTTTTTTGCCGTCCGGGTTGGTATGCGGGATATAGGTCCCGATAGCGCGTGCCCCATCGAGTTTTTCGACATTGGTCGCGACACGCAGCATGTCACCAGCCTCGTTCATGCGCTGGAAGATGGTACTAGTTGCCCCGGTCAGACGCTTGACTTCGTCGACAATCGGGGTGGTCTTTTCCACGCTACGGTTCTGCGCGAGCCAGGTATCGCCAACGAACATGCGCGGGAGCGTGGTCACGGTCTCCTGCCCGGTATACTGGTTGACGGCCTGCCAGCTTACCGGCTGCTGATTATCAAAAAAGGTTTCCCCCTGGCGATCATAGACATCGCGCGCCGCCACCAAGGCATACCCCATCGCCTGCTCCAGGGACTCCTGCATCGAATGCAACATAAGGTAGACATCTTCTGCAGCCTTGCTCGCCTCAAGGCGTACCAACTGATCAATCTCTTCTCCCACCGAATGCTGAACCCTATCCTTCTGCACAAAGGTAATCATAAGGACAATGACGATGGTCACGACAACCGGCACAATGGACAACAACAACAGCTTGCTCTTCAGTTTCATCTATGACTCCTGTTTATTTCCTGACAAGCGGCAAATTCACCGGCCACCTACCATTTAGGGCAAACCTCAAAGCAGTATCCGTGCCGTATACAAAACGCACATAACCTATTGTTTGCAAACGCTTTTCTAATAAAGCGTATACACTTTAACTAAAGCCACTCCGTTAACACAATCGTCGCCCATTCTCCGGCCTTAGTTCTAGATAAAAGTCCAAAAATTAGTGCCTTCCCTGTGCCATTACGTCGAGAACCTGCGCGCAGAGACAAAAATCACACCCTCGGAAAAATTTGCGCAAAATGTAAAAAAGAGTACAGTCGCAGGAGTGGTCATTGCCGAGCTGCCATAAAAAAAACGAGCACGTGTCAAAAAATGTCCTCTTTTTCGGCAAAAAATTGGATCAGGCAATCGCCTTAGGCACCTGGCTGCGCTTAACCTCATGTGCCCCCAGGTGTCACCCCAGGCTTTGCCATGAGCCTGTACTTTCATCACAAAAAAGGGCAGCCGGTTAAGGCTGCCCTGATTGTGTCTCTAGCAAGCGGTCTGTCGGACTACATCATCCCCTTGCCCTGTTTCCCGTGTTTGCCGTGTTGTTTGCCTCCCTTGCGCGGTGCCAGTTTCTCGGCCAGTTCGCGCTGCTCGGGGGTCAGAAGCTTGAGGGTCTCGCTGCGCACCGTGGCCCGCGACACGATCAACGCAGTTTTGGCATCGACCTGGGCGGCCAGCTCGGTACGGATGGCAGTGGCATCAATAGACTCAGCATCACACAGCTGGCGAACCTTCTCACGGCTGGCGGCGAGCTGCTCACGGTAGGGCGCATTCTTTTCAGCCGCCTGCTTGTGCAGATCCTCGATCTGCTGCTGCTGAGCTTCCGTCAGATCAAGAATCTCCGCCATGCGGTCCATACGCCGGTCCATGCGATGCTCCATCCGCGTCTCCATGATCCCCTCATCGTCCCAGGGACCAAACCCGGGCCCTGCCAGGGCAGTGGAAACCATGGCTCCGTTTGTGATCAGCGCAACGACAAAAGCCCAGATCAGAATACGTGTTTTCATCTCGTTTCTCCTTTGTGTCTGAGTGAAAGTTTGAAAGCTCCTGCTTTCCTTGATTCCAGGTATATCGGCCAATCGTGCATGAAAAATGCAGCAAATGTGAAATCTCCGCAGAACATCCTTTTTATCCTTTCAAAGCTGTTCATCAACCAGATAGGTCAGCATCTGTTGTCTTCCCCTGCCCGGCAAATCCAATGGCAAGGCTTCCAGCATTTGCCTGTCATCGGAAAACTCTTCTTCGATCTGCTCCAGAAGACTTTCAAGCAATGTTTTCATATTGTCTCCGCGTGTTTTTGATTGCTGTTCGTAAACATAACGGCGAATCAAGGAAGAAATGTGGAAGAAATAGGGAAACTTAGCTCTCTAGCGCAATCGGACTGGTCAGCACGCTGCGTTCGTGATAATCGAATAGAAACATCCACGATGTTTCGAATAAACGGAGAGACCGCGAGAAACTGACCATCAAGTACAAACTGTTCCTCACCATCCTCGCGGCCGTGCTCGGTGTGATCGTCGGCATGCTGCTGATGATGCAGTGGAGCTTTAACCGCGGTTTCCTGCGTTACGTCAACACCCTCGAGAGCCAGCACATCACCCAGCTCGCCAGCAGCCTCGAATCAATCTACGCCCGGCAGCAAGGCTGGGAGGGGCTCGACAGAAATCGACGCCAATGGATCAACCTGCTGCTGAGCAGCCTGCCCGAGGAAGGACCAGCCCCGCCCCCTCACGTCGCACGACGCATCGAGAGGCGGCTGTTCCTCCTCGACGCTAATCACCGCCTGCTGATCGGGGATGCGCGACGCATCCAGAATGCCGAACTGACCAAGCTGCACCACGACGGCCAGCTCATCGGCTACCTCGGTTTCAAGCAACGCGAGCGGCTCGTCGAAGATCGCCACCTCGAGTTCATCCGCTCGCAACGCCGCGCCTTTCTCCTCATCGCGCTGGCCATCGGCACAGCTGCGGCGCTCCTCGCCTTCCCCCTCGCCCACCACCTGGTACGGCGCATCCGCCTGCTCGCCGGGGCGACCCACGAGCTGGCGGCGGGACACTTTTCAACCCGCATCGCGGTCACCTCGCAGGACGAACTCGGCCAACTCGCTTCCGACTTCAACCGCCTCGCCGTTAGCCTGGAAAAGAACGAACAGGATCGCCGGCAGTGGGTCGCCGATATTTCACACGAACTACGCACCCCGCTGGCGGTGCTGCGTGGAGAGATCGAAGCGTTGCAGGACGGTGTGCGCAGCAGTTCACCCGAGACCCTCAGATCGCTGCACGGAGAAGTCCAACGCCTGACCCGCCTGGTCGATGATCTCTACCAGCTCTCGCTCGCCGACATCGGTGCACTCAATTGCCAGAGCGAACCACTCCCGCTCGGAGCTCTGGTCGCCGAATGTCTCGACTACTTCAGACCACAGCTGGAGGAAAACCACATCACGTTGACCCTGTGCGATGACAGCGACGATCTTCAAATCGAAGGTGACACGGCACGCCTTCAGCAGCTGTTTGACAACCTGCTGACCAACAGCCTGCGTTACACCGACCCCGGAGGGGAACTGGAAGTACGCATCGAGGCCACAGCGAAGCAGCTGGCCGTCCACATGCTCGACAGCGCCCCATCGGTCCCCACCGCGCAGCTCGAACGGCTCTTCGAACGGCTCTACCGGGTCGAGGATTCCCGCAATCGCGCCAGCGGCGGCGCCGGGCTCGGCCTGGCCATCGCGCGCAGCATTGCCGAGGCCCATCATGGCACCCTCACCGCGCAACGTTCTCCGCTCGGCGGCCTCTGGATGACCGCAACCTTTCCACTGTATAAGCCGGGAGAATCCGCATGACTCGACCTTCGTTCAACCGGCAACGCTTACCTTCCCTGTGCCTCACCCTTGCACTGTTTTTCACCACGGCGTGCAGCGCGACCTTGCCTCCACCGGAATCTCCCGTCCCCCTGGGCGACACCTTTTCAAGCAGCGGCACTCAGCAGGCGCTAGAGCAGTGGTGGCAAGCCTTTGACGACCCGGCCCTGGCGCGGCTTATCGACCGCGCCCTGAAAGACAACTTCGACCTGCAGGCAACCTGGGAGCGCCTCGCACAGAGCCGTGCCAGCGTACGTAACGCCAGCTCCGGGTTGTGGCCACAGCTTGACGCGGAGGCCGGCGCACGGCGTACGCGCAGCGCAACAGAGGATACCACCAGCTTTGCCAACAGCTTTTCCCTCGGGGCGGTAGCCAGCTACGAGCTCGACCTCTGGGGGCGGGTGCGCGCCACGCGTGAAGCGGCGCAGCTGGCACAGCTGGCCAACCGCGAAAACCTCGACACGGCTGCCATGTCGCTCGCCGCCGAAGTCGCCGGCACCTGGTTCGAGCTGACCACCGCCAGCGGGCAACAACAGATTCTCAGCGAACAACATACGACGGCCGCCAAAACCCTGGAGCTGGTCGAACTGCAGTTTCGCACCGGCAAGGTCACACTCGCCGACCTGCTACAGCAGCGCCAGCTGCTCGAGTCGATCGCCGGTGAGCAGGCCCAGGCGGCGGCCCGCGTCGCGGTCACAAGGCACAGCCTTGCGGTACTCACCGGGCAGTCGCCGCAGAGTTTCCAACTCCCCGACACACAACGGCTCCCCGCGCTGCCTCCGCTGCCAGCGACCGGTCTGCCGGCCGAACTGCTCTCGAGGCGCCCCGATATCCGCAGTGCCTGGTACCAGGTCCTGGCGGATCGTGCACGTATCGATATTGCCCAGGCCGATCGGCTGCCCCGCATCAGCCTGAGTGGCAGCATCGAGTCTTCCGCGGATGAGATCGACACCCTGTTCGACAACTGGTTCGCCAATCTCGCCGGCAACCTGCTCGCGCCACTGCTCGATGGCGGCCAGCGCCGCGCAGAGGTCTCACGTACCCGGGAGGCCGCCGCGGAGAGTCTCAATCTCTACGGACAACAGGTCCTCGAGGCACTGCAGGAGGTGGAAGATGCCCTGGTGCACGAAAATCACCAGCAACAGTACCTGTTGAGCCTGCAGCAACAACTTGAGCTTTCACAGCAGGCGCTCAACCAGATCCGCACCCGCTACACCCGCGGCAATCTCTCTTTCGAGCGGGTTCTCGATGCCCAACGCTCCGTTTTGCAGCTGCAACGCAGCGAGCTTGAAGCGGAGAGCCAGCTGCTCCAATACCGGGTGGCGCTCTACCGCGCCCTGGGCGGAAACTGGCCGCTGCAACAAAAGCCATCACCCCGTGCAGCGAACGACGAAGGATGACCTATGAGCAACAACCACTACGAGCGCAACGATGACTTGACCCCACACGCCAGCCGCAAATGGCGCATCCTGCTGCCGATGGGAGTCCTGGTACTCTGCGCGCTCATCGCCGCGGCCCTCTTCATTAGCAGGCCGCGCGCCAAATCGAAAACTCCGCAGCGGATCGCGACTCTGGTCGAGGTTGCGCCGGTGCACTTCGCCCCCCATCCGACCCAACTCTCCGCCATGGGCACGGTGGTAGCCGAACAGCAGGTCGCGCTGCAACCCGAGGTCAGCGGCAAGGTCGTCGCGCTCCACCCCCGCCTCGAACCGGGTGGACGGGTCAAAAAGGGTGAGGTCCTGGTGACCCTCGACGACACCGACTACCTCCTGGCCCGTGAAAGCGCGGCCAGCACCGTCGCTCAGGCCGAAGCCAACCTGCAACTCGAGCAGGGGAACCAGCTGGTGGCCGAAAAGGAATACCAGCTGCTCGGCGAGCCGGTCTCCGATGAAGAGCTGGCGCTGATGCTGCGCCGCCCACAACTGGCCAGCGCCGAAGCGACGGTCGCTGCGGCTCGTGCACAACTGAACCGTGCTGCCCTCGACGTGGAACGGACCCGGGTGCGCGCCCCCTTCAACGCGGTGGTTATCAGCCGCGCGGTCAGCCTCGGCAGCCGCGTGACCACGAGCACCGAGCTCACTGCCCTGGTCGGCAGTGACCGCTACCGGGTCGAAGCCAGCGTACCGAGTGACCAGCTCCAGTGGCTGGAGCTCTCCGGTCCCGACACCGACGGAGCACAGGTGCGCATCTTCAACCGCCCGGTCTGGGGCCCCGAGGTCTCGCGAGCAGGCACGCTTATCAGCGTCGGGGCACAACTGGAGAGCGAAGGGCGCATGGCCGAGGTGCTGATCCGCCTCGACCGACCACTCGACTCCGGACCTGACGGGGATTTGCCGATTCCGCTTCTCGGCAGCTTCGTCGAGGTGGAGATCAACGGACGCGAGCTGCCGAACGCCGCCGAGATACCGCGCAGTGCGCTGCATGACGGTGACCAGCTCTGGGTTATGGACGCCGAACAGCGCCTCGACATCCGCAGCGTGGAGGTCGCGTTCCGCATGCGCGACAGCGTCCTGATCCGCAGCGGGCTCCAAGAAGGGGAGCTGCTGGTGACCTCACAGCTCGCCGCCCCGGTCGCAGGCATGCAGCTGCGGCTCGCCGAAAACAGTACGGAGCAGACGCGTGAACCTTAGCAAAGACTCCGAAGCCTGGCGGCGTGGCCCGATCGCCTGGATGGCGCGTAATCACGTGACCACCAACCTGCTGATGCTGTTACTGCTGATCGGCGGGCTGTTCGTGACCGCGACCATCAAGAAGGAGGTCTTCCCCGAGTTCGAACTCGACAGGGTCAGCGTATCGGTCTCCTACCCCGGAGCCAGCCCCGAGGAGGTCGAACGTGGGGTCGTCCTGGCCATCGAGGAAGCGGTACGTGGCCTGGACGGCATCAAGGAACTCTCCGCCACCGCCGCCGAGGGGGGCGGCCAGGTGAGCATCGAGCTGCTCCCCGATGCCAATGCGCAAAAGGTCTATACCGAAATCCGCCAGCAGGTCGACCGCATTACCACCTTCCCGGTCGACACCGAACAACCCCAGGTGAGCCTCGCGTCGCACCGACATGGGGTTTTGACAATGCAGATCTACGGTGACGTCAGCGAGATGGCGCTGCGCGAAACCGTGGAACAGGTACGCGACCGGCTGCTGCAGGATCCCGGCATTACCCAGATCGATATTTCCGGTGGCCGCGACTTCGAAATCCTGGTCGAAATCCCGCAGGCCCAGCTACGCCGCTACGGCCTGACCCTCGAGGAGGTTGCAGAGCGGATTGCGTCCGCCTCGGTCGAGCTGCCGGGCGGCCGCCTCGACACCTCGGGAGGTGACGTGCTGCTGCGTATCTCCGACCGCCGCGAGTGGGCGGACGAGTTCGCACGCATCCCCATCATCGCCGGCGCCAACGGCAGCGTGGTCACCCTCGCCGACCTCGCCACGGTCTACGAAGGGTTTGAGTCGAGCGACCGCTACGCCAGTTACAACAGCCAGCGCAGCATCGGCCTCGAGGTGATGCGCGTCGGCGACCAGACCCCGCTCGGGGTTTCGGAGGCGGTACACGCCGCGATGCCCGAAATCGGGCGCGATCTACCCGACGGCATCGACTGGGAAATCAACCGCGACCGCTCCGACACCTACCGGCAGCGCCGCGACCTGCTGCTGAAGAACGCCTCCTACGGTCTGGTGCTGGTGCTGCTGCTACTCGGCGCCTTCCTCGAACTTAAGCTCGCCTTCTGGGTAACCATGGGGATCCCGATCTCGTTTCTCGGCGGCATGCTGTTTCTCCCCTCGCTCGATATATCCATCAACGTGGTCTCGATGTTTGCCTTCATCGTTGCCCTCGGCATCGTGGTCGACGACGCCATCGTGGTCGGTGAAAACATCTACGCCTACCGCGAGCAGGGAGACCGGCCACTGCATGCCGCGGTGATAGGCACCCGCGAAGTGGCGATACCGGTGACCTTCGCAATCCTCACCAACTTCGCTGCCTTCATGCCGCTCTACTTTATCCCCGGCACCATGGGCAAGATCTGGCGCGCCATCCCGGTGGTGGTGGTCGCGGTTTTCGTCATCTCATGGGTCGAGTCGTTGTTGATCCTCCCCTCCCATATCGCCCACACCCGTCTCGGTGCGCGCAGTCGTCTCACCACACGCCTGCATGTACAGCAGCAACGCTTCTCGGCCGGTGTAAGCCGCTTCATCGAACAACGCTACCGCCCGCTGCTGGCGCTGTGCGTGCGCTGGCGCGGCATGACCGTGGCCTGTGGCTTTGCGATCCTGATTCTGGTGCTTGCCTACGTAATGAGCGGCCGTATCGGCCGCGAGCTGTTCCCGCGCATCGAATCGGACCGCGCTGTGGTCAGCGCCACGCTGCCGATTGGCTCTCCCCTCTCCAAGGCCAAGGAGGCCGAGAAGCGACTTCTCGACGCCCTTTCCAAGGTGGTCGCCGAAAGCGGCGGCGAAAAGCTGATGAGCGGGGTCTTCTCACTCACCGACGAAAACAGCGTCAGGATCACCGCCTACCTGACGGCGCCGGATGTGCGCCCGATCTCGACCAAGGAGCTGGTCAGCCGCTGGCGCAGCACAACCGGCTCGATCAGCGGCCTGGAGACCCTGCGCTACGAATCGGACCGTGGCGGACCGGGTTCAGGCGCCTCGCTGACGGTGGAGCTGTCGAACCGCGACATCGCCACCCTGGAACAGGCCAGTGAAACCCTTGCCGCGCGGTTGGCCGAGTTCCCCGAGGTGAGTGACCTCGACGACGGCACCTCGAGCGGCAAACCACAGCTCGACTTCAGCCTCACCCCGGCCGGTCAGAGCCTCGGTCTGACCAGCCGCGACGTGGCCCGACAGGTACGCAGCGCCTTCTCCGGCAGCATCGCCCTGCGCCAGCAACGGGGTCGCAATGAGGTTTCGGTACGCCTGCAGCTCCCCGAAAGTGAACGTGCCCACGAGTACGACATCGAGAACCTGCTGATCCGTACCCCGGCCGGGCGCTTCGTGCCGCTGCGCGAGATCGCCAACGTCGAACGGGGTCGTGCCTACACCACCATCACCCGCCGCGACGCGCGCCGCACCCTGAATGTTTCGGCCAATGTCGAGTCGCCGCAGCAGAACTCGCTGATCATCGACGAGCTGAACGCCACCATTCTCCCCGAACTGGCCCGCGACGTCCCGGGACTCACCTACGGCTTCCAGGGACGCCAGGCGCGACTCGCCGAGAGCACCTCGGGGCTCAAGTACGGCTTCATCGGCGCGCTGCTGTGCATCTACTTCCTGCTCGCCGTCCCCTTCCGCAGCTACGTGCAGCCGATGGTGGTGATGCTCGCCATCCCCTTCGGGCTGGTCGGAGCAACCCTCGGCCACATCCTGCTCGGCTACAACCTGAGCCTGATGAGCATGATGGGCGTGGTCGCCCTCGCCGGGGTGGTGGTCAACGACTCGCTGGTGCTGATCGATTTCGCCAACCGGTTGCGCCTGCAGGGGATGAGTGCGCGTGAGGCGATCGTCGCCGCCGGGGTGCGCCGCTTCCGGCCGATCATCCTCACCACCCTGACCACCTTCGGCGGCCTGGCGCCGATGATCTTCGAGACCTCTCGACAGGCACGCTTTTTGATCCCGATGGCACTGTCGCTCGGCTTCGGCATCCTCTTCGCCACCGTGATCACCCTGTTGCTGGTACCCTGCTTTTACCTGCTGATCGAGGATTTGCGCCGCTACCTGCCGCAACTCCCCGACCTCGAGAAGGAGGAGCACGCATGACCGATGCCCATATCCTGATTATCGAGGACGAGGTTAAACTCGCCAAACTGCTGCGCGACTACCTGCAGCAGGCCGGCTGCCGCTGCAGTCTGCACCATCGCGGCGACGACGCCCTGCAAAGGATTCAGGAGGAAAACCCCGACCTGGTGCTGCTCGACATCATGCTCCCCAGCAAAGACGGTATGGCGATCTGCAGGGCGTTGCGTCATGTTTCGCAGGTCCCGGTGATCATGGTCACCGCCCGCGTCGAAGAGATCGACCGCCTGCTCGGCCTGGAACTCGGCGCCGATGATTACATCTGCAAGCCGTTCAGCCCGCGCGAGGTCGTGGCACGGGTCAAGGCAGTGCTTAAGCGCAGCAGCACTGCTTCGACGCCCCCGGAGGGACTGCAACTCGACGCAACACGTTACCGCGCCCGTCTCGACGGCCACGACCTCGACCTGACCGCCGTCGAATTCAAGCTCCTCGAATACCTTGCCGCCAGCCCCGGACGCATCTTCTCCCGTACCCAGCTGATGGACCATATCTATCCCGATCAGCGCATCGTCTCGGATCGCACCATCGACAGCCATATCAAGAAGCTGCGCAAGAAGATCGCCGCAGCAGACCCGCAATCCAACCTGGTCCAGTCGGTCTACGGCGTCGGTTACCGCCTCGAAGAGGAGTAACGGTTTCCCTTGACATAGGCCTGCCGATTCTATAGCTTGATATTGAACTGTGACCATTTTAGTAATATTTACAAAAAGGAACACGCCATGATCACCATTCGAGCTGCAGAAGATCGCGGACATAACCAGGAAGAGTGGCTGGAAACCCACCACACCTTCTCTTTTCATACCTACTACGACCCGGAGCAGATTGGCTATTCCGACCTGCGTGTCATCAATGAGGATACCGTTGCCGCTAGACGCGGCTTCGACATGCACCCACACCAGGACATGGAGGTTGTCACCCTGGTTACGACAGGTGAACTTGAACACCAGGACTCCATGGGCAACCGCGACGTGATCGGCCCCTACCAGCTACAGAGGATGACCGCCGGCAAGGGGATCTGGCACAGCGAAGTCAACCCCTCGCCGGACAAACCGGTCCACCTGTTCCAGATCTGGATCTACCCGGAGCAGAAAGGGCTCGATCCCGACTACGAGATCAGGAGCTTCTCTGATGCCGAAAAAGACCGCTTGACCTTGCTGGCCTCGCCACAGGGGGCGGAAGGTGCGGCCATCCTGCATCAGGACGCGCGCCTCTACCTGGGCCGCTACCGCGCCGGAAGTGAAGAGGTCATCCCCCTCAATCCTGAACGCCACACCTGGCTGCAGGTTATCAGGGGAACATTGAGCCTCAACGGCGAACAGGTAAAAACCGGAGATGGCGTCGCGATCGAAAAAGAAGCAGCGTTGAGCCTACGGGCTGAAGAAGAGAGTGAGTTTATCCTTTTCGACCTGCATTAAGCATGACCCACAAAAAAAGCAACGGCCTTATGGGCCGTTGCTTAGGAGTTAGTGCGCAAACATGCACGGATAAATCTTAACCGCTGCGTCGACAGAGCACGAAGGTATTGATCATCTCGAGCGCCAGGCAGACCATAAACCAGCAGACCTGCAGCAACTGAAACAGCAACATGGTCTCACCGTAGTCGTAGCGAAAACGACCAAGTAAAAAACCCGCGCCGTACACCAGCGAAGGCAGAAACATGAAACAGGCCGTTGCGATGGCCAACCCCGTGAGCCACATTGCTTGACGCTTCATGAGCCGATCTCCCCCCGTAGGATATAGTGAGCGGGGAGATTATACCCAAACGGTTAGAATCTTCAAATCTTAATTGTCAAGTTACTCCGTTTTGCACAATACCAGCAACTCCAACACCCCGAAATAAAAGCGCCGTGACTGCTGTACCGAAAATCCGCAATCGTGCATCAGGTGACGCAGTGTGGCCCGGTCAGGGTAGGTCGCCAGGCTCGCCGCGATATAGGCGTGAATTTCCGGGTTACCGTGCAGCAACAGCCCCCACAGGCCGCACCAGTAGCGTAGCAGGCCGTACTGAAAATACTGCACCAGACGGTTCGCCGGCTTGGAAAAATCGAGCAGGGCCACCGTTCCTCCCGGCTTGAGTATCCGGTAGATCTCGGCAAAAGCCTCCCTGAGCTGCGGTGCATTGCGCACCGCGTAACTGCCGGTCACGAGATCCGCCGAGGCGTCAGCAAGGCCGGTTGCAAGCATGTCCCCCTGCACAAAACTCACGTGGGAGTAGCGGTTGCGACGCAGCGCGATGGCAAGCATCGGCGCGGTCAGGTCATTGCCGATGACCTTCCCCTGCGGGTAGCGGTCGGCGAGCAGAAAGGCGACATCCCCGGTGCCGCTGGCCAAATCGACACACACCGGGTGAGGGTGATCAGGCAACGCCTCGACCAGGGCCCTCTTCCAGGCCATGTCCCGCCCCAACGACATCGCGCGGGTGGCGATATCGTAACGGCTGGCAGCTTCGCTGAAGTGCTGCTCGTTGTAGAAACGCTTGTCCTCTGGAGCATGCAGGTGGTCGCGGATCTTGAGGTTGAAACGTTCGCCGCGGCTCATACCCGATTCCTCTTGTCGCGATTCCCGGGCAGGTAACACCACATGCTCCCCCCGTGGAGTGATTCGAACAGCTCGTCGTAGGCCGCGAGAGCCGCTTCGCGGTTCCGTTCGTCGATTTTCACCGCTTTCTCCGCAAACTCGTGACACCAGCGACACTCCTCGCAATCAACGCCGATACAGCTGTCGGTTTTGAATCGCTCCATGAATCCGTCGAGTGCGCGGTTATCGATAGTGACCGGTGGTTCTCCCTCGATGGGCCTGGTCATGCCGCGCAGCTCGGCGAGCCTTTTGAGCGGCAGCATGCGCAGGGGGTTGGCCAGCGCCGGACGCAGAATGAAGCGGAGCAACCAGCCGAGCCCATGGCGATAGTAGTGGTGGTCTTGGCGAATCCCCTTGAATCCGTAGGGCTGAATCAAATCAAGCAGATTGCCATCGTAACGTCGCTCGCTGTACGCCTTGACCCGCGCCATCATCATCTCGGTCGGAATGTCGCGCTCAGCGATCTTGAACAGGTCATACCCCATCTCTTCGTAGACCGGCAGATCCTCGGGACGGATCCACTCGGAGCGGATGTAGTTGACCGGGTCACGCAGCTTCATCTCGGTGCACTTGAGGAAGCACCAGTCGATGAAGAACCCCTTGTTGGCGTGCCACGCCTGACCGCTATGGGCGAGAGCATTCATATGCATCGGCGACATGGCGCATCCGGTCAGGCAGTTGTTGTTCGCCATCAGTTCCAGATCGCAGGAGAGTGATTGTCGGATCTGGCGCAACGTTTCGAGTTCACGGTTGACCAGAATCGAGTCGAGCACGATACAGTCGGCCCCCATCTCTTCCCACATCTGCGCCTTGCGCACCCGGTCGACGCCGCCGAACACCGAGATACGCACCTTCAGATGCGGGTGACGCGCCTTGACCAGCTGCAGCATGAACGGGGTGGCAACGGTCACCGAGGTGACACCGATACCGCTCACCCAGTCGAGCAGGCGGTTGATCTCCTGCTGCCCCTTGCGGGTGATCTCTCGGTTCCCCAAACACGAAGCGTTGAGCAGATAGTTGAAAGCGATGCCGGCGACGTTGCAGTGACGCACGTGCGCCTCGAGTTTGCGGCGCGACACCTTGCCGAGCTGGTAAGGGGCGCGTCCGCCGCCGACCGCGTCGCTCTGCAGCTTGCCGAACAGCTCGGTGACCGGGTAGTCGCGGCACTGCTCGATCAGCTCCGGATCGAAATTCGTCGCTACACTCAAACGCATCGTTTCAAAACTCCTTGTTCATGGTTCCTGTTGAACTTCTGCCAGCCAGGCTGCGGCCTGCTGCTCATCGAGGGAAAAATTGTCGGCGGCAATCGCGGCGCTGTTGGCCTGCACGTAGGAGCGGGGTGCGCTCCAGACCGCCAGCACCTGTTTGCCCCGCACCCGCAGTCGACCCAGCCCACCGTCCAGTTGCGGTAACGACAGGGCAATCAGGTTGAGCCGTTCGCCAACGATGAATTCAATCGCCAGGAGTTGGCTCTTGTCAGTGGTGTCGTCCCGTTGGCGGAAAGCCTGCCACGAATGCTCGACGGCCTTGTAGAGTTCATCGCGGTAGCGCAGCGACCCGGCATGGCCGTCCGAACCTTGCGGCCAGCGTTTCTCCTCTTTGGTGTGAATCGCCGCCACAACCCGTTTGAGCACCCGGCTCGTCAGCAGGATCTGGATCACCACCAGCTCTCCACGGCGCACCACCTGCACCTCCCCGTGGGGCTGTGCAGGCGAGGGAACGATGGTGCGGCGCACCACCAGGTCCTGCTGCGGATCGAGCTGTGCCGCAAAGCGCGGTTCGCCCCACGCGGGGCTGGCCAGCAGCAGGGCCAAAAGCAGCAACGCTACGCTTCTCATTCCGGCACCTCCTCGCCTTGCGGAGAGCCCAGCACCAGCACCGCCGGTAACACCACCAGGTCGCACAGCAGGGCTGCGATCAACGTCCCGCCGACCAGCAGCGAAAAGTAAATCGTCGGCCAGAAACTGCCGAAACAGCCGACCCAGAAACCGAGCGCCAGCACCAGCGAGGAAACGGTCAGGGCACGCCCGGTACCGGTGGTGGTTGCGAATACTGCACCGCGCGGCTCTCCGCGGAACACCCGGCGGTAGTTCACCAGGTAGTGGATGGTGTCATCGACGGCCAGGCCGATCACCACCGCTCCGATCATCGCCGTACCGGTACTCAAATCGATGCCGGCCGCCCCCATGACCCCGGCCGCCCAGATGATCGGGATTAGGTTCGGGATCATCGACAGCAACGTCAGCCGCAGGGAGCGAAGCAGCACCAGGATGCTCAGCATCACCAACAGCAGCGACAGCGAGAAGCTGCGCAGCATATCGACCACCAGGTTGTTGGAATCGACCGCCACCTGATAGAAGCTTCCGGTCGCCGTCAGTTGATAGCGACCGCCCCCGAGTCCTGCCGCCATGCCGAGAATCTGCTGCGCCAGGGTAGCGGTCTGCTGACTACCGAGTATCGGCAGCCGCACGCTGAACCGCGCGACCGTGCGCTCGGGTGTGAGGAAGCGGTTCGAAAGCTGCGGATCATTAGACATCGCCAGCAACTCGAGGAGCACGTCCAGCTCGTCCTGATTATCGGGCAGCGCCAGCTTTTCCCCACCGGATTCGGCCCGCTGCAGGGGGCGCAGCAACGTCAGGATCGACAGTGCCCCCGCGACCTGCGGCTGCTGCTCGATTTGCTTCACCAAAGCTTCAAGCGTGCGGTAGTCTGCGAGCTCCGTCAACGGTTTGCCGTCGCGCCGTTCGAACATGAACTCGAGGGTATTGACGCTACCGAGCTGACGATCGATCGAGCGCGTATCAATCGCCAGCGGCGTATCCTTTTTAAGAAACGCGACCAGGTTGGTATTGTTGCGTATCGTCGGGATAAAAACCGCGCTAACTGTCAACAGCAGTAGAGTCACCACGATAATTCCCTGGGGATACCGTAGCGTCAGCCGGGCGATCCACTCCAGGATACGCTTGAGAAACCCCAGCCCTTCCCGCCGCCGCACATCGACGATCAGCCGTTGAAAACTGAGCCACACCGGAACCAGCAGCATACCGACCACGAACGCCAGGCTAACGCCGAGCGCTGCGAAAAGCCCGAAGTGACGCACCGCGGGAACGCTGCTGATGGTCAGCGAAGCTAGCCCCAGGGCGGTGGTCAGCGAGGTAAACAGGCACGGCGTGAACAGCTCGCCGACCTTGCCGGCCAGCAGCGGCAGACGCTGAGCGTCATCCCCCTGGAGCTGCAACCAGCCATTGTAGAGATGTACGCTGGTGCTGACCGACAACACCATGATCACCGGCGGCAACAGCGCGGTAATGGTGTTGAGCTCCAGCCCGGCCAGCCCGTAGCAGCCCATGGTCCAGACCAGGCTGATAGCGGTCACCGCCAGCGGCAACAACAGCCCCGACGGATGTCGGAAGATCAGTACCAGCAACAGCGCCAGCATCGCAACCACCAGCGGCAGGACCACCCGTTGATCGCGATCGATGAAACGGGCCACATCGTTTTTCTGCACTCCGACGCCGGTCAGGTGCAACTCGGTGTGCCCGGCATACTCCTGCTGCAGAGCGCGCAGAGACTCGATCAGCAGCCGGCGGTAATCGTGGTCATGACGCCGGTCCTCCAGTTCGATCAGCAGGACGGCAGTGTGCAGGTCGGCTGAAATCAGCAGCCCTTTGAACTGTGGATTGTCATCGAGGATGGCCTGCAGTGCTGCCGCATCTGCAGAGTCGTTGAACAACGGGTGCGGTTCGGCACCCCACCTCCCGGGAACCAGGTGTTGCGCGTTGGCCAGACTCCAGACCCGGGTCACGCCGTCGAGACCGGCGACTCTCTCGGCAAGGGAGCTGAGCAGTTCACGCCCGGATTTTTCCAGCAGCCGGGTATGCCCGACACTCAGCAACAGCTGCTCGTCGTTGCCGAACAACTTCAGGAAACGGTCATAGTCGGCAAGCCGGGCAGCATCGTCCGCCACCATGGAGCGATTATCCTGCTCGATACCGACGTGTGCGGCCGGAATGGCCAGAAGCGCCGTGAGCAGAAAAAGGCCAAACAGCACCAGCACTCGCCAGCGCCCCAGCAGCCTCATCAGAAGTGCTTCGACCGCACGCATGCCTAACCCCGCTGCGTCTCCAGCAGAGCCATCTCCACGGTCAGGCCGGGGCCGAAGGCCATGGCACAAACCTGCTCCGGACTGTCTGCCGGGCTGCGCTTCAGCGCCTCCTGCAGCACAAACAGAATGGTCGCGCTGCTCATGTTACCGAACCGACGGAGCACCTCGCGCGACGGGGCAACCTGCTCCGGAAGCAGTGACAGGCTTTCGGCTACCTTGTCGACAATCGCCTTGCCGCCCGGGTGTACGGCCCAGGTCCCGATGGCGTCAAACCCCAGCGCGGCATCATTCAGCAGCGGAGCAAGCGCCTGTCCGATGTTCGCACCGATAATCTTCGGAATGTAGCTCGACAACGCGATATCGAAACCGAAATCGCCGATGGTCCAGGCCATATCCTGAAGGCCGCCAGGAATCAGGGTGGAGCGAAAGGACCCCAGACGGTAACCACGCTGCCCGGTCGCAAGCGGGCGGGCGCTGACGATCGACGCTGCGACGCCGTCGGAGAACAGGGCGTTGGCAAGCATCGAATCCTCGCCCCCATCGAGCTGCAGGTGCAGGGTACACAGTTCAAGGCACATCACCAGCACCACCGCCTCGGGATCGGCGGTGCAGAACTGCTGGGCCATGTGCAGGCCGGGAAAGGCCGCGTAGCAGCCCATGAAGCCGAGATGATAACGCTGTGTCGATGGGGCGAGGCCGAGTTCGGTGATGATGTGGTAGTCGGGACCGGGGTTGCAAAAACCGGTGCATGAGATCGTCACCACGTGACTGATGTCGCCAGTCTCGATCCCGGGGCAGTTGTCGATGGTCCGACGCGCCAACTCCACGGCGAGCCGCCGCGAGGCCTCAGTATAGATGGCGTTGCGCTGTGCGGTGCTCGGTTGCTTGCGCCCCCCCTCGCCGTCTAGGGGGAAAAAGTCGTCCTCCCGCCCCTCATCGAACGACTCGATCACACTGTAGCGTTGCTCGATCCCCGACTTCCTGTTCAAGGCTCGAACCATCCGTTTCTGGCGCTCGTCGCTGGTCCACTCCGCCATTTTCCCCCCGGCATATTCCTGGGGATAACAGCGACTTGGGGTGAGTGTCTCTAGGTGATGGATCAACACGCTCATTGCGCCTCCGGGATCTGCGACACTTCTTTGCCTGGAACGTTAAACGTCCCCTTGAGCTGCAGGTCGATCTCCACCCGCACGGCGTCGGCGACCCGGATGATCCCGAGAACACCCGGCGCCTCGAGGCCGAAGTCTGCAAGGGAGACAGGGAGCTCAAATGTGGCTGTTACCTGCTCCGGGGTAACACTCAGCCTGATTACCGAGGCCGTGACCGGTCGGGTGACATCACGGACCGTGACCATGAACGGGAGTTCCCCCGCGCCGGTGGCCTGCCAGTCGGCCAGCAGGGCATCCACCCGAAGGTCTGAAAAGGTGCCCGTAATCTTCGGGTAAAGTTCGCTGTCGAACATGCCACGCATGGTCTTGTCACGCGAGGAGTTATCGGTGTCGAACCCCGCCACGGGGACCTCGACTTGCGCCGTGTCGAGATAGCGTGACCCGTCACGGTTTTCAATCTCCAGGATGAATGGGGTACAGGCTCCCTGCCCATCAAAAGAATGCAGGGTCGAATCGCCGTAAAAGCGCAGCTGACACGATCCCTCAAGGTTGTCAGCCAGTGCCGGGGTGGCGATAAAAACGAGTAACATCAGGTAGAGGCAGGTTTTCGACATGCACGATACTCCTTATCGCATTAATGACTCGATAAGGAGTATATCGTCTTAATGAAACAATGAAAGGACCGGGACACCATGGAGGCGGTGTTACCCAGGATGTGGAGGGGAAATCAGGCCTGTTGCTGTCGCGGCAGACTGAATTCGACCCGGGTTCCCTGGCCGGGCGCGCTGGTCGCGGAGATTTCACCGCCATGAGATTCCACGATATGACGGGCGATGTGCAGGCCCATTCCAAGCCCACTAGGGGCGGTATTGGCATTGTCGGCACGGTAGTACTTGTCAAACATCTGTGCCAGCTGTTCCCTGCTCATGCCGACCCCGCGGTCAGAAACAGCAATGACAACCTGTTGTTCGTCGAGCCAGACATCCATCTTGACTTCGACCTCCGCGGGCGAATATTTGACCGCGTTGCTCAACAGGTTTTGAATGACCTGGGCAATCCGAACCCGGTCAAAGCTGATCGACTCCGGAAACGCACTCTCCGCCGGCATCTCGATACGGCAACTTGGATACTGTCGGTGAAACTGTTCGACGACACTCATCACCGCAGCATGCAACGACCCCGGTTCAGCCTTGATCGGCAACGGCTCGTTGCGTTGCAGCCTGCTGACATCGAGCAGCTCGTCGACCAACCGCGCCAGCATCTCGCCCTTCGCGTTGATCTCCTCCAGGAACTCGTCCCTTTCCTCGCCGCTGAAGGGGCCAAAGTCGTTCTTGTTGAGAAGCAGTTCGCTGAATCCGAGAATCGTGGCCAGTGGGGTGCGCAGCTCGTGCGCTGCCACCGAGATAAAATCGTCCTTGGCCTGATCGGCAGCTCGCAGCTGCTCCGCAGCACGACAATGGCTGATCACCAGGGCCGTCAGGGCGGCCACCGCGTGAATCAGGTCAAGATCGGCGGCCTCCGGTTCGCGCGGCTGCCGGTAATATAGAGCAAAGGTCCCTAGCACCTTGCCTTCGGCGTCAACAATCGGCTCCGACCAGCAGGCCCGTAAACCGCTCCGTTCCGCCAGGCGCCGCGCACGGTGCCAGTAGGGATGATCCAGCAGGTCACTCACAATCACACGCTCGTTGCGAAACGCCGCAGTTCCACAAGAACCGACGCCGTCCCCGATCGCCATCCCTTCGATGGCCTGGTTGTATTCCTGGGGAAGGCTCGGCGCCGCAAGGCGATGGAGTGTCCCTTGTTTGGCATCAAGCCGCAAAATTGAGCAGAGCATCCCCTCGCCGAGCCCCTCGATAGAGGCGACAATTTCCGTGCAGATCTTCTCCAGCGCCACTCCCTGGTAGAGCAGCTCCAACACGCGGTTGCGCCCCTGCTCCAACAACCGTTCGCGCCGTTCACGCGTGATATCACGCAGGGTCGCCACCAGCAGTGTCTCCCCCTGCTGACCATCGACGGCAACATACGTAACCTCGGCCCAAACCAGGCGCCCATCACGATTGAACATGCGCCGCATTGCACTCTGTTGAACACTCTGTTGAAGATTGTCGTCGGCAAGAACCGCCGCACGCCGCTGCCGCTCCATGTCTCGATCGAGCTCGTGGCAGAGACCAAAAACATCACGCGACAGCAACTCTTCACGGGTTAACCCGAGCAGTCCCCTGTAGGCCTCATTGAAAAAGACCAGCTTGCCGTCACGGTCAGAGACCTCCAGCGCAACACCGGGGTTGCCACAAATACCCGCGATAATCGAATCATGACTGTTCATCAAGCCTCTCCTACAGATAAAACACTCCATGACGGCGAGCCGTCACACTTTGGCCACCAGGATTAACGTTCAAATGTTGCGCCAAGAATCTAATGAAAGAGAAAAATAATCTGCTCCGACAGGGCAAACAAGCTGGCAGAGAATTTGATTGAAAAGCTCCCTCGATTGTGCTAATTACTCGAATCCTATCAAGAATTGCCACCCTAGCTCAGCTGGTAGAGCAACTGATTCGTAATCAGTAGGTCGTCGGTTCAAATCCGATGGGTGGCTCCAGAAGATCAAAGGCTTACAGACTTTTTTGTTTGTAGGCCTTTTTTCTTTTGAGCGGAGGAGCAATGGAATTAGCAGTGGGCAATGCAAAGGAAGGGTACTCGGTGGGATAAAGACAGGAATTGGGGATGGAACCAAACACTCAATAGCGCGACTCATTTTGTCGCCTGAGCCATTTATCCTTAATCTAGGTCATATCCGAAGGAGAACAGAGTGCTAAGAATCGAACTCTTATTAGCAAGGCGACTCGCGAATCTTTACTGGAGTCCCTTTAGAGAAACCACAGGCTATTATTCGCTCAAATGGTCAGAGCTAAAGTCGCTGGCAGGCGACCAAACCCTTAGAGATGATGAATTTAACGAACTCACAAGATACCTCTTGGAATTCGGATACTTAATTTCTCAAAGTAAAGATGGCGTTGTTATTTGGCATGGGTCTTTTATCGAACCAAAGGAAATCAGTGAGTATGCGCTGAACAATGCTCTGAAACTTGCACTAGATGAGGATGAAAATGAAATAGAGAATGAGTACCTAGAAGCCTTATCACTGAGGAATGATAATTCAGAGTGATAGGGCTATATCTCAACCCCTATTCTCCCCGATCGGCAAGCGCCTCTCCACGAGTAAAAAGTCTGTGGTTAGACCCAAAAATGGTTTAGCCCGAACTGCTATAGTGCAACGGGAAGCATAAGCTGCATTGGACTCATGAATCAAATGCTAAGCTTGCATCACCAACCCTTAGGACGGGCCTGTAAGGGATTTTGTGTAAATGGCCCTGTCGGTCAGTAAGTCGGCATCCTGTCGCCGAAGATGATCGTAAACTGATTCAGTGCCGATTTCCAGTTCCGGATCGGCATTGTCCATTTCTTCTCGATATTCTGTAGCGCAAGGTAGAGCAACTTGAGCATCGATTCGTCGTTCGGGAACGAACCTCGGTTCTTGGTCACCTTCCGTAGCGACATGTTGACCGATTCGATGGCGTTAGTCGTGTAGATCGCTTTGCGGATGTCCGTGGGGTACGAAAACAGCGGGGTTAGTCGCTCCCAGTTGCGTCGCCAAGAACGGCTGATCGTCGGGTGAGTGTCGTCCCACTTGACCGAGAACTCGTCCATGGCGATCTCGGCCTGCTCGATGGTAGGAGCCGAGTAGATGGCTTTCAGATCGGTGGCCACGGCTTTGCGCTGCTTCCACGAAACGTAGTTCAGGCTGTGTCGCACCATGTGCACCAGGCAGAGCTGAATTTGGGTATCTGGAAAGACCGACTCGATCGCTTCCGGAAACCCCTTGAGACCATCGACACAGGCGATGAAGATGTCCTTCACGCCCCGGTTCTGCAACTCGGTAACGACCTGGAGCCAGAACTTAGCCCCCTCGGTTTCGGCGGTCCACATCCCGAGAACTTCCTTGAGGCCGTCGAGGTTGATACCGATGGCCAAGTAGACCGCCTTGTTGATGACTCGACCGTCCTGCCGCACTTTGATCCGGATGGCATCGAGATAGACGATGGGATAGACCTCGTCCAGGGGTCGATTCTGCCAGAGGGTGATTTCTTCCTGTACGGCCCGAGTCACCTGAGAGATCAGCGTCGGTGAGACCTCGACGCCGTACATCTCTTCCAGATGGGCTTGGATGTCACGGGTGGTCATGCCTCGGGCATAGAGGGCGATGATCTTGTCGTCGAAGCCGGTGAAGCGGCTCTGCCCTTTGGGGAGAATGACCGGTTCGAAGGTTGCTTCCCGGTCGCGGGGCACGGTCAAATCAAGGTTGCCGAACTCGCCCTTGATGCGTTTCTGGTAGCTGCCATTGCGGGCATTGGTGGTTTTCTTGTCGGCGGTGGCGTTCTTCTCGTAGCCAAGATGTTCAGTCATCTCGGCCTGCATCGCCCGCTCCAGCAGTTGCTTGGTGAGTTGCTTGAGCAGCCCGTTCTCCCCGATGAGGTCTTCAGGATTCTTGTAATCCTTCATCAGCGAGTCGAGCAGGTCTTTCGGGATGGTCATCAGTCGTTCCTCCAGTGGTTACGGGTTGTAACCGACTGAGACCATTTACACAAAGTTTTTTACAGGCTCCACTTGCTGACCAGCGTTTTTTTGTTTTAAGCCCCTACTTTTCAACTGGCCATTATTGGGGGAACTTACGATTACAATAACTGCATTGACGAACAATCGCACACTGGTTACTTAAAACTGCCCGCTGACCCTGAGAGTATACAGATGGCTTCGCTTACAACTGGTTATAAAAAGAAGGCTCATGTCAAAAAATACCTGATTAGCGTTCTGCTCATTCTGTGGGCTTATAACTCCGTCTTCGCTGCAAACTTTGAACTAAACATCAAAGAAAAGCAGTGGTTGGACAAGCTCCCCCCCCTGCGCGTGGGAGTCTCAAACAGTTGGTTACCGATTAATTTTAAAGGCGATGATGCGACCCATCAAGGGATTGCTTCAGACTACATGAAATTGGTCAGTAAAAAACTCGGCCTCACGCTAAAGAGCACATTCGGTACATGGCAAGAACTGCAGAGCAAGATTAAGGCTGGAGAAATCGATCTTTTACCATCGGTAGCTTTTTCTAAAGAAAAGGTGGCCTATTTGGACTTCACCGAAGCTTATCTAGACATGCCAACAATTATCGCCACTCGCATTGACGCCCCTCACTATCCGCATATTGACAACCTAAAAGAAGTCATTGTTGGAGTTGGCGAGAACTTTGCTATACATGCTCGGCTGAAACAAGATTACCCTGAGATTAACACTCGGGGATATACAACAATCGAAGATGCGGTTCTTGCCCTTGACTCTGGGGAAATCGACGCGCTAGTGACCAACGCAACGGTTTACACATACTTTCAGAACAAACACCGCCTTAAGACTTCCATTCATATTAACAACACAACTCAGTACACAGATAAAATAGCGATTGGTGTGCGCCACGAGCTGGCACCCTTGGTGCCTCTTTTAAATCGGGCTTTGGCGGATATCTCTGACGACGAACGTGATTTGATCGTGGATAAGTGGGCCAATTTGAATATCCGCCACCACATCGACTGGACTCTGGCTTGGCAGCTGGCTCTGCCGGTGGCAATATTCGTGCTGCTGATATTCTATTCGAACCGCAAGATGTCTGCTGAGATAGTAAAACGCAAAGAGTACGAAGAAAAGATTGTGTCGCAACAGAAACAACTTTTAGCTCTGTGGGGTATCTCATCGATGCTTGACGCAAGTATCAAAGAGATTTGTGACCGCGTGCTGGCAGAGATTGTTGAGCTTACTGAAAGCCCTTACGGTTTTTACGGATTCCTGGACGAGCATGAGGATGTTATGACAATTCATAGTTGGTCTGAGCAGGCTATGAATGAGTGCGTCGTTCATAATCAGCCCTTGAAGTTTCCAATATAAAAGTCCGGTATCTGGGGCAATGCCATCCGCAGCAGGAGACCATTTATCCTTAATGACTATCAAAAAGAATGCGCCAACAAAAAAGGGGTTCCAGAAGGACATGTAACTCTGACAAGGGTTATGTCAGTCCCCATTATAGTCGATGGGAAGATTCTTGCCCTTGGGGCTGTAGCCAACAAGAAGACTGAATATCAGGATGAGGATGCTAATCAGCTGTTAGCGTTCTTGAACAGTGCTCAGATTCTGGTGCAAAGGAATCAACTACAAAGCTCACTCAGAGATAGTGAGGGGTATTATCGTCTCTTGTTCGAAGAGGCGGCACATGGGACCGCAATTGCCGATGTAGCAACAGGCGAAATCATTTCCTGCAACCGTAAGCTGGCTGAAATGATTGGCAGGACAGTCGAAGAAATCATTGGTCAACATCAGTCTTTTATTCATTTCCCTCCAGATTCATCCATGATGGAATCCCAGAGTTATTCTAAACATATGAGAGATGAGGAAGGGAAAGTCATCGAAGACCAATTATTCCACAAAAATGGACACTTTATCGATGTAGAAATTGTGGCCAACCAACTTGATGTTTCAGGTAAAAAGGTTCTGCATGGTGTTTTCTATGATATTTCAGAGCGCAAAAAATTGATGGAGGAGTATCGTCGTTCCGCACAACTCGCTGCCTTGGGGACTATTGCTGCAGGTGTTGCCCATGAAATCAACAATCCGATTCAGGGAATTATGAACTGTGCCTCGCTAATAGCAAGGAGCCTTGAGAACAAAGATAGAGTCAGCGATTTATCCCAGAAAATTTTGGGTGAAAGTAAGCGCGTCGCCAAAATTACTCAAGATCTCCTCTACTATTCTAAAGATGCCCGAATCGAAATGAAAGAATCTGATATCTCCCAGATAATTGGCGGTGCCCTGACGCTGATATCGACTAAAATCAAACATCAAGGGATTTCTTTGCAGGTTGAAATCCAGAAGAATCTCCCTCTTGTGACAATTCAGCCTCAAAGTATGCAACAAGTTATTTTGAACCTTATAGATAATGCTGCTGATGCACTTGAGGAAAAACAAGATTCGCCAGATGGTAAAGTCATTGAGGTTAAAGTATTTCTCAATGAAGAGAACTCAAATAATGGTATTGAAATCGATGTAATTGATAATGGCTGTGGAATGGCTAAAGACGTTATGAGCCGGGCTCTCGAAGCTTTCTATACGACCAAGCCCTCATCGAAGGGAACTGGGCTTGGCCTTTCAATTGTCAATGACCTCGTCAACAAAAATGGTGGTAAACTTTTCATTGAAAGCGAGGAAGGCGTTTACACAAAAATCTCAATAATTATTCCTCTACCCAGAGCAGCACATAAAGTCAGACATTAAGGCCAATCATGTGCAAAAAAAATTAACAATAATGATTGTCGAAGATGAAGAGTCTATCCGTGAATCGTTTAAGTTGTTTCTGGAGGACCTTGGTCATAATGTAATCACAGCTGACGCACCGCATCAGTGTGATGTTTACAAAGGGCACCAGTGCACTAGAAAAAAATCATGCACCGATGTACTCATCATTGACCACCACCTGCCAAACTTGCTGGGTTTAGATTTTATCGAGCAGTTGAAGGAACGTGGCTGCCAGGGAATAATCTCCAATATGCTTTTAATGTCCGGCGATGCAACTAGTATCAATCCTGATCGAGCCAGAAATTTAGGTGTTACTGTTGTGCAAAAGCCTATGACATTTGAGTTTCTGGAAGGGTGGTTGAAAAACGTAAAGGTGTGACTAGGGTAGTGAAAGACTTTAAGCTAGAAAAAGTAGGATTTAAATAAAGGTTTCCTTTAGTTTATACATACCCTCATTGAGTTACTAATCACTTTTAAATACCTCTTTGATTATTCGAAGCGTCTCTTGCTCCGCAATTTCATGTGATGGATAAATAGGAGGTGTTGTCAAGGCGGGCTCAGTTGAGTCGTGAGGATAGTAGAGCTCAACAGAATAATACCCTGACGCATTATCTATATTAGTTTGTACTCTAAATCTCGACATTGATTAATCCTTCCCCTGAGTGTCTCATTTGTTGACGCTCATACTTTACTCAGCAACTCCTTTTTGGTTATGTACAGCAAGCTTTCATGCCTAATCGGCTTTGCAAGGTAATCACTGGCCCCTTGCATCCTGGCGGTAACAATCGCACGTGAGTTAAAGGCACCTGTGATCATAATAACCTTACAGGTAGGCTGTAGGGCCTTGATCACTTTAATTGCATCGAGGCCGTTATCATGGCCTAAATTGATGTCCAGATATAGCAGGTCATACTTCTCTTGCCTAAGTTGTTCTAGGCATGCTTTTAAGGTGTCGACGGTAGAAACATTGTACCCCGCATCCGTCAAAAACTCCTTAAAAGTAAAACGGATAGATTCTTCGTCATCTGCAATCAAAATATTATTTGGCATAAGACAGGCGAAGCTCCTTGTCTGAAGTATGATTTATAGATAGACAAAAATTACGCCAAAAAAATCTTTTCTACGTAAGTGCCCGTTAACAAGTAGGAAATACTCAAAAATATCCCGTCATACGAGAAAAACCTCCGTGTCAGTTGTGCCAAAAGTGCGCCCCTGTCACATGTTAAATGTCACAGCATCTCATATCTCATTCCCAATAGTGTTCCCCCTCTCATTCCCATAATTGAGATTTAAGGCCGAATAGTTGAGCGTTTACGTACAGAATATTGGAGCAATGGTAAAATCGGCATGACTTTTGCCAAGAACTACGGTTATGGAGTATCTCTTTTATGCCATGTGCACATTATTAAAAAATGTGGGCTAGCAATTGGCTTGTGGTGGAGACCTAACTTGGTTAAGTAGGGGGGGGGCAAAATTTTGAGGTTGTCTGTGTTTTGAATGATGGTGTTCCCAGAAAATTTTTCTTTGAAATTTTTTTTAAAAGGAGAGTTGCTCAACCATGAAAATGCGCATTTTTGTTATTGATGATGAAGAGTGTATTCGAGATACGATGCAGTGGCATCTTGAGGATCAGGGCCATGAGGTTCTTACAGCCCACTGCCCGTTAATTTGCGACATTTATCAAGGGTATCATTGTAAATGAAGAACATGCCTGTGGTGACATCTTGTTCATTGACTACAAGATGCCCAAAATGACGGGTCTAGATTTTATTGAATTAATGTCTAAAAGAGGCTGCAAAGGACATCCGAGCAATAAAATCATCCTGTCGGGCAACACTTCAGAGATTGATATGGAAAGAGTTCGTCAGGTTGGATGTCAAGTGATTCAGAAACCTGTTTCATTGGAGCAAGTGGATCAGTTTGTAGCTCAATGTCGGGAACGAATTAAACCAACGCGTGAGTTAGCTGATTTGTCTAAAAAGACATAGCGGCATATTTAAGTGGAATGCGCTAAAGTGTCAAAGGAGAAGCTTGTCCACGTCGGTAACTTAATCCAAGATGGAATCTTTCTTAAATGTCACCATATTTAAGAAGATCTCTAATCGGTTGTTTGTTTTGAAAAAAACTACACAGAAATAATCGGATCATTCATCCATTAGCTTTACTATAAGCCACGGACTTATAGGAGACTTTCGGGCATTTTCTTATAAGTCCTGCAGAATGTCATTCTTGGATTATCTAAGGACTTATAAGAAGCTTTTTGCGGTGGAAATCTAATGAATCAGTGGGTATCAGATCTGAAAGTCGATACCTATTTGGCGGGTTTCCTTCTCGGGCAGTTTCAACACTTTTTCGGCTAAATACTCACTCCACTCGATTAACGCCTCCTGCATTTTGTCTTCATACCGATACCTGTTGTAGATAGCTGTCACACCTTGAGGGGTATGATTCAATACTCTGCCGATTACCTCGTTTGAATATCCTATCCTCGCAATACCTGTTGCAGCAGTTCTTCTTAGATCATGGGGCCTGAAATACTCTATCCCCATGTGCTCTATTCCCCGCCTGTGTAGTGCATGAGCCATCGACAAGGAATCGATTGGTTTATCATCCCACCGAGTCTTAATGACGTATTCTTCGCTATTCTCACCTATTAACTCCAAAGCCAATGCTGACAGGTACACTTTCTGAGTCTTACCGTTCTTCACTCGCTCCCCAGGTATGGTCCACCAGCTACCGTTGATCTCAGATCGACTCATTTTAGCGACTTCACCTGGACGTTGACCTGTCACCAAAATCAACTTCATTCCCACCTTGAGCTTTTCGTACATTGAACTTTGATCTAAGCCGTACCAGAACTTTCTAATCTCCTCATCACTCAGCACTCGATCTCTTGCCCTATTCTTGGCTAATTGTTTCACGCCATTGATAGCAGAGAACTCGAGCAGGTCTCTCTCTACTGCAAAATTAAACATCTTCTTGATCAACCTGAGCGTGTTGTTTGATCCGATTGGTGCTCCTCGGTTGTACATTCGCTCTAGTAACTCAATGACATCCTTTTTCCTGATTTCATCTGCGTGTCGATCTTTCCAGTAAGGAAGTACATCTTGATTCAATATTCGAATATCTTCTCTAAAGCTCTTCTTCCTTGGTTTTGCCCATTTGTCCAGATATACCTCTGCAAGCTTCCCTACGGTCAATTTCGAGTCATTGGGAGGTGGTTCTGCCAGAGGGTTCACCACCTGATCGACTAGATATTGTTTTTCACGTGCTCTTTTCCGGGCTTCTTTGATTGAAACTGCAGGGTATTTACCTAGATCAATCCAATTCTGTTGTTGCTCCCATCGGTAAGTGAATTGCCACTTCCTCATACCTTTGGGAGAGATAATAATGTAGAGTCCGTCACCTTCAGTTTTGATCTTCCGACCCTTCTCGGGCAATGGAATATTCATGATCAACCTGTCGGTAAACTTCTCCACAGCATCAAACTCAGACGCAATTTACTTAGCAATGATTTGGCAGTGAAAGACACTAAAACGGACAAAATGATGATATGGGAGAGAGAAGTGAAAATCAATATTTATGAGTTATTGCGAGCACTTAAGTGACCTAGACTACATTTCGTAATCAGTAGGTCGTCGGTTCAAATCCGATGGGTGGCTCCAGAAGATCAAAGGCTTACAGACTTTTTTGTCTGTAGGCCTTTTTTTGCGCCGAATAGCAATGGATCTGGCCGCAGGAAATGCGAAGGAGGATACTGGATAGGCCAAAGCCAGGGATTGAGGAAGGGCTATCGGTGTAAATGTCTAGGTTGTCTAGGAGGTAAAAATCAGGAAAATCCTGATATACACGCTTTTAGAGATAACGTTATTATCAGTGATCAAATAAGTTATCTGTATTATTTGATATATAGGATTGGGGGTCGCAAATAAACCTCAATTAATCAGCGTAACACCTTATGGCCTCGTTGGATTATAGCTTCGCCGATGGAACTCGTGGCCAATCAATCCGAGCATACGAGCGGGGTTGTAAAAAAAAACGAATTGTGCAAAAATCACGATCCTGATAAATCTCGAGTGCTCTCATGGGAATTGGTGGCCTTTCCACCTTTCCCCAAAGTCATTAAAATATAACGCTGCTTACAAAGCTTTCTAAGGAGGTCACATGTTGCAATCTCTCTCAGAGAAATTCTTTATCGCTGCAATCCTGTTGTTGCTTGGAGTCTCTCCCTCCTTTGCAGCCGTTGCGGCTGGGCCAGACATCCAAGGGATCACCTTCGAAGATGTCAATTACGATGGTCTCGATGATGTACATATCCGGATCGCCTTTTCTGAAGAGGACATCGAAAACTACGACATCCTTCAGACCAGCGATGGTAGCTATGTCACCGCCGCAGACCAGCCTTTGGCTGAGAAGGATTGGGACTTCAAGATCCTCGACGTCAACGAAGATGGCTACATCGATGTAGTCATTTCGGACGATGAAAGGGATACCTTCTACCTGAATAATGGTGACAACACCTTTAACATGAGACATTTGGATTACTAGATTTTTCTGGACACCCTCCAGTAATCGTTGCCAATCATGTCCCCCGTTTTTAAAAGAATTTGAATTATGGCGAATGTCTTATTGACCCAAAGGTGTGTGCGCTCCTGCCCTTACTGCTTTGCAAAAGAGCACATGGAGGATTCGGTTGACCAGGAACTGTCCTGGGACAACCTGTTTTATATTGCTGATTTTTTTGAAAGTTCGGGTGTGCGCCACATTTCACTCCTGGGGGGCGAACCGACCCTCCACTCGAACTTTGTCCAGTATGTGACCTACCTGCTCCAACGAAATTTTCATGTCACGGTCTTCACCAGTGCGATCATGTCCACTGATAAGCTTTATCAGCTGGAACAACACCTGAAGCAGTATGGTCCCAACCAGCTCTCGTTTGTGTGCAACCTGAATGAGCCTTCGATCTCTTCTGATGAGGAGAACCAGAAACAGATCAAGTTCCTTAAGACGTTCGGGCCCTACACAACCGCCAGTTTCAATATTTATCAATTGGACTTCGACCTAAACTTCCTTGCTGATTATATTGTCAAGTACAAGATGAACCGTTCCATCCGTTTTGGTCTGGCCCACCCGATCCCCGGGCAAGAAAATGTCTGTATCGTACCGGAGGATATGCCCGAGCTGTCGAAACGGCTGTTCTCATTCGCACCCTTGCTAGAAAAAGAAAATATCTCGCCGAATTTCGACTGCGGCATGCCACTCTGTATTTTCAATGACGAGCAGCTCGGACGTCTCTTCCGCATGACCAAAGGGGAGCTCCGATTTGGATGCGGCCCAGCAATTGATATCGGGCCGGATATGTCGGTCTGGTCCTGCTTCCCGCTACATGCCCTGGAAAAGAAGTCCCTCTTCGAATTCGACAAATTTGACGATATCGCCAAATATTTTTCAGAATATCTAGGCGAGTTAAAAAAAGACAAGAATTCCGGCATCTTCAGCGAATGCAGTACGTGTAAGGAACTTATCAACAATAAATGCTCGGGTGGCTGCGTGGCTCACTACCTGTCCAGCAACCCGCAGGTTCTTACGGGGAAAAAACGAAAGTCGACCGCATGAATCAACCGATGCTTGTTATACCGAATAGTGAATCCCTCTTTTCGAAATTGCGGGGGCAGTCGCTGATTGTCCGCTGTTTCCGCGAGGAAGAAATTCAAGGCATCTCCCAGGCAGCACAAGGGAATTTTCATCTGAAGGCCGTATGGCTTTCGAAGGATGCCCCGCTTTCTTCCGCGCGCCTTCACGAGAGTTGGGCCGATGTTCCTGTCGCTTTCGAAGTGACAGGGGTCGGGGATATTCAAACCGTAATTAACATGTGCCCGTTTCTGCGCGGTCATAATATCCGCATCCTAATTCCGGGAACCTCTCAGGAGAATTTCGTTGGCCTGCGGATCCTGTCTTCCGCCGGAATCACCCCGGTGGTGACCTTGCCTTCACAAGGGATTGACTGGGAGGCGCTGAACGACCTTCTACACTACGATGTCTACGCCAGGGTGCCCCATGCTCCGATCGAGCCGTTTGCCTATGCCGTTGATCGCTTCAGAAACAGGCAGGCCCTCGACCTTGGCCCGGTATATTTCGACAATCCGGAAGCTTATCTGCATGTCGATGAGCAAGGGCATGTTGCGACCTCGCAGAAGGCCTTGGAGAGCGGAACATTTCTCGGGCATATCGACGACGGGCTCGACAAGATATGCGCTTCCGAAGCCTACTATGCGGGCCTGAAAGGGTGGCGACAGCACTTCCTTCAGGATGACGGCTGTGCCTACTGTCCAGGGTGGCGACTCTGCATGGGGCGTTGTTCGGACTATCTCGACCAGACCCCTGAACAGTCCCCCTGTCAGGGCTTTTTTGAGAGTTTGTTCGAGGCAGTCGAGTTTGCCCAGAATAGACAACAAGAGAATGGGCCGCGCTTATGGCAGTACTGATTTTCAAACCACTCGAAAAGTGCAACTCCAATTGCGTCTACTGCGACACCATTACCAAAAAGCAGGAGAAGGTAATGGGGTACGACCTCTTGGAGCTCTTATTTAAGCGCATCGACGAATATCTGAAGAGTGCTCCCGGTGAAAACTTGGTCCTGACCTGGCACGGCGGTGAGATGTGCCTGCTCGGAGCCGAATATTTCAAGAAGGCCTATGAGCTGCAAAGGGAGATTTGCGCTGAGACGATGGGGCGAATCTCCCATGAGGCGCAAAGCAACCTGACCCTGATCGACCAAGAGATCATTGACGTTTTCAAGCTCTTCGGCATGGGCTCCTTCGGTACGAGCTTTGATCCGCTGCCAGGCATTCGTGGCTACGGCGCCAAACGGGATTCCAAAACCTATAATCAGAATTTTTTCCGCGGAGTTGACCTGCTGGAGAAAAACGGTATGGGCTGGGGCCCTATTTATACGGTTCATCGCAAGGCACTTGACTGCGCCCCCAAGGTTTTTCACTACCTCGTCAATTTAAACCCGAGCGCTCCGCCGAAATTCAATCTCGTCCGCGCCTACGGAAATGAAGAGAGCGAGTTTGCCATAACCGAAGAGGAATATGCCGATTTTCTCGGGGAGCTGTTTCAGATCTATTGGCCTCATCGGGACAGGTTTGGGTCGGTTCAGCCGTTCCAAGGCTATATCGACAACATCCAGAACCCGCAGAGCGGTCTAGTGTGCGACATGATGGGCAACTGCGCCAACCAATGGCTATTCGTTGGCCCTGAAGGCGAGGCCGGGCACTGCGGCGTCGCCGGCGATTACAAGCAGTTTGAATATGGAAACATTCAGGATTTATCCTTCCAGGAGATCCTGTTTGATCCGAAACGGGACCTTTTGAAACAACGTCAGAGCGAGCTGCCCCATGGAGAATGTGGCGACTGCAGGTACTGGCGAGTCTGCCATGGCGGATGCCCGGTGTGTGCCCAGCTGCAGCACGGAACACCATTGCAGCGATCCCCAAGCTGTGTTTCGACCAAAATGTTTCTTGAAAAGTACTTTGAGCCGATCACCGGGTTGCGCTTCTGATCAGCCTTCGACTGTGAGCAGATGTCGAAATTGCCCCGACACGGAGCTTTTGAGCATTTGAATGAATATTATCTTCCCTAAGTTTTTTATCGTCTAAAGAGAGTGTTTAGCCTTTTTGAGGAGGTGTTATGAAAAAGAAAGTTTTGACTAGCGCAGAAGCGGAAGTCCAGCAAATGGGCTACACGCGTCGCCAGGCCTTGAAGAGAATCGCCAAGGCAGGTACCGTTGTCGCAACCGGCGGGCTCGGAGCAACGCTGGCCGCCTGTGGCGGAGGGGGAGGCTATAGTGATTACGCCAATGTCTACACTGACACCTATAGCGATACCTACACGCCATACAGTAACAGCTATACCAATTACTATGTAACCTACACCAATTACTACGTTACTTACAGTGACACCTACACTAATAACTACACCAATTATTATGTTACCTACACAAACTACTACGTAACCTACACCAACCAGTATACAAATTACTATGTAACCTATACTAACCAATATACAAATTACTACGTAACCTATACTAACCAGTATACAAATTATTATGTTACCTATAGCTACAACAACAACTACACTAATTATTACGTAGTATATACAAATTATTATGTATCTTATTGATTGTTTTGTTGGCTTTCGAATCCTACAAATTCGTTGAAGGTTTGTTGAAATTTTATACTCTGACAAAGCATCGCCAAGACCCCTTTAAAAATGGGTGGCGATGCTTTTCTTTATCTGCCGTTTAATTGCCTGAGATGATAGGCGAAGTCCGGTTGGAGGGCCTCTAAGTATGATTCTCTCGCTGAATTTTAATCATGATGGCAGCGGTGTGATTTTGAATCAGGGACACATCGCCGCTTATGTGAATACTGAACGTTTTTCACGGATCAAAAAACACCCCGGCCTCCGCGAAGAAGACCTCGACGAACTCTTTCGCCAGGCCGGGGCCACTATCGATGACATCTCTTTTGTCATCCTGTGCAACCATGGGATTAATTACCCCGAGTTCCTCGAAGCTTTTGGTGATAAGTACACGGATGTTCCGTTTGACTACAAACTGAGTCCTGACTTTAAACGTGTTGAAATGCGTGGCAGGACGATTGACTGCGCTTACAATCCTGACCATTTCCTCTGTCACGCGGCAGCCTCCTACTATTTTTCTCCGTTTAATTCGGCCCTCACGTTCGCCTACGACCCGATGGGAAGTGGCGCCTATATCGGGGTGGAGAATCGCCTCTCCCCCTTCCCGCTACCGGTAACGCGGGTTGGAGCTATTTACAGCGAAATCTCCAGGGCCATTGGTTTCGGGGGGCTGTTTGGTGCCGGGAAAACCATGGGGCTTGCCCCGCTCGGAAAAGCCGCGGCCGGCCTTACTCCTGCGCTGTTGGAATTTGCCCAGAACCCTCTGCGGGTCGATGATATCACTCCGGTTATCGAGGAGATCCTTGACCTGGCCGCCAAGCGGGAGATTATCGTCAAGGGACATAAGGGAAAATCCTGGAACGCCGCCTCCGCCTACATCGTGCAGGAGTTTCTTGAGACCGTCTTGAAGCATGTTCTCGAACAGCTATTTCGAGCCAATCAGCGGAATAAAATGGCTGGCAAGTTGGCGGCAAATCCGAACCTGTGTCTCTCTGGAGGGACGGCACTTAATTCTGTGGCGAATGAGAAGGTGTTTCGAGCTTCAAACTTTTCAAATTTCTATGCCCATCCCGCCTGCGGAGATGATGGCACCTCGATTGGTGCGGCCCTGTATTGGTGGCACCATGTGTTAGGCCATCCGAAAATACCCAGGCAGAATTCCGAGGCGATGTATTCGGTCGCATCTTACAGCTCGACATCTATAAAGGATGCGATCCGTTCATTTGAAAACCGTGTCGAATCTTGGTCTTCGACTGATTATATTGCCGAGACAGCACAGTATATTTCTGAGGGGAAGATTGTCGGATGGTTTAACGGTGCAAGCGAAATTGGCCCACGTGCCCTAGGAAATCGTTCGATCCTGGCTGATCCTCGTCGTGCTGATATGTGTGACAAGTTAAACAAAAAGGTCAAACATCGCGAGAGCTTCCGACCTTTTGCCCCCTCGGTTCTGTTAGAAGATGCACAAGGCTGGTTCGATGCCGTTGAGAGCCCCTACATGCTGCGCGTGGTAAGAGTCAAGAGTCGAGAAATTCCGGCCGTCGATCATTTTGGATCGGCCAGAATCCAAACGGTCTCTGCGCAGGATAACAGCTCATATCATGCCCTGATCAAGGAGTTTAAGGACATCACTGGTGTCCCTGCAGTTCTGAATACTTCCTTCAATGTCGGATTTGAGCCGATTGTCGAAACGCCCGAAGATGCCCTGAAGACCTTTGTTGACTCAGAACTTGATTATCTGGTTTTCCCTGGAATCATCGTTAAGAAAGCTCCTTAATCATGATTACCCTATCAGTCAACTCGAGGACAGTCGTAAGGCACCTGCCACCCAATACCCCCACTCAGATTCTTATTGCGCGTCACGGTGGAATGGGAGATAGAGTCCAATTCCAGGCGATTGTGGAAGACGCCCTCCAGAAAAGAGGGGCCCAGTTTAAAAGAGTTGTCGCGGCCATCCCTCACCACGCAGGTGATTATGATGCCCATTCCTACACTTCATCTCCCGACGAGATCTGGGTTGTTCCCCAGGCCAAGGATGTTGACAAATTTCTGAAAGAATTCACGACCTTGGCTCGCACCATTCTTCCGGAGGTCGAGCAGTTTGAATTTGTCATGTATGACAGGCCTGCCGACCCGGAAGACCTTGAGCGGCATGAGATCAATTTTCTTGACCACCATGAGGTTCTAACGGGGTTGGCTGCAAAAGATATCTACCCGGTCTTTACCGTTGGGGTTGATGCATACTCGAGGGCCGACACCTTACTAAAGGGCGCTGGAACCTCTGATCCAACCGGACCTTTGGTGGCGATGCATTGTCGGCTACAGTGCCCCCAGACGCCATCTGGTGGAGTTAAAAACCCGGACCCCGAAGACTTTATTTCAGCGATACGCTTTCTCCGTGAAAACTTAAAGGCCCGAATTGTTCTTTTAGCTGGCGATGAAGACTTGCCCGCCGAGCTTGAGAGCCTGGTTCATTTGCGTGTTCCGCAAGACCAATCTTTGCAACTCCCTGCTGCGATCCTTTCCTGCTGTGATTTGTTTATTGGAGGGGACTCGGGACCGATTCATCTTGCTGCTGCCGTTGGCCTCCCGTCGATCATAATTAGGCAAAACAACCCCTCCTGGATTCAGGGCCCTTTCTGCCCAGATTCTATGGCAACGCATATCCTTGCTACTTCGACCAACGAGCCGGAAAGGGGGTTGAGGTTTTCCCCCGAGAACCTCCTGGAGACGGCTCAACTCATGCTTAAAGATGAGGAGATGCCTAAAAAGAAAGGAAAAGGCAAGAAGAAATCTGCGCCGAATGATGAAGTTGAGATCTGCTACCTGATGTTCAATCACGGCTGGGAAGAGTTTCTTGTCCAAAGAAAACGCCCCAATCTCAATGCAGAGTACAAAACCTCACCACCACAGCGGCAATACCTGAAATATTTGCGCAATTCCCTTGAAACCTTGGTGCTTTTTGGAGCGATCAAGAATTTCCATGTGAAAATTAGAGTTCTGGAATTGCTCGAGAACAACTTTTCCCATGAGGTCGAGGCTTTGCTGCAAGCAGTTCTGCCGTCAGGTACGTTCAGTATTGATAGAATACCCCTTGCACGCGTATCGCATCTGCTTGATTTTGAAATGAATCAGCCGCAGGGGGGGCACATATCCCCCAATAAAATTCATGAGTGGCTTATATATCAGGCGATTATCGAAGGGGAACGGGAATCCGTTTTTGTGGTCGATGTGGATACCCTGTTTCTGGCTCCGGGATTTATTGAAAACATCGTATCTGTACTGAAAAGCTCGAAAGATTTAATGCTGGCCTCTTTTGTCGACGGTTCAAGATTTGTTAACAGGGAGCCGGGTGGCTTTGTGATTCGGGATAGATTGCACTCGGTATTTTTGGCGATCAATCGTAAAAAACTCCAGTCGCAGATTGATCTTCAGAAAGACATTGATCTGCAATTAAATTTTTTCGATCGCGTGAAATTAATTAGATCGGACGTTGTTCGGAAGTATTACGAGGAAACCTGTCATTCTGATTGTTTGTCGTTTCTTACGGAGCAAATTTTCCAGTTAAACAATGGTCGATCCTTTCTGAACTTAAACCATATATCTCCTTCTTTTTTTGAGGGGGATGCCCTGACGATTATCAATAAGGACTTTTTCCACGGCAAATACAGTGATAGAAGTATTTTACAGGGCCTCGATAATCACCTCGACAAAGGACCAGTTACCCGTAAAAACCTGACCCGAGCGATGAACTTTGTTTCAAGCCTACCCGTAAACATATAGCAAGGTCGTTAGTTTTAGATTCTTATGATACTCCCGACTTAGGTAGTCAGTTTATACTTCTCTGCCGAGGAAGGGGGTTTCATAGTGCAACATGAGAGGCATTGATGGTCGATAAATCTATCTGCCTATTCCTCTGCATATTCCTTCTAAGTGCATGTTCCACCAAAAAAGTTACGTTCACTTCGTCTCCCCCTGGAGCCAGGATATCCGCCGGAGAGCAGAGCTGTACGACTCCCTGTTCTCTCCATCTCAACAATGAAATCTCCGCGGCACAAATCATAGGCCCCGGCTGGGAGACACGTGCTGTTCAGCTCCCTGAAATGGGGAACGGAGAGATGGCAGCAACATCTTTTCTAGAAGGGGGCAAATGGGGTCTGGGAGGAATCGGCGCCGCCTGCACCATTGTGGGGCTCGTAGGCTTCGGCCTGGTCGAACTGGATGAAGATAGTGACAGCGAGTTGAAACAACTCAAACTTTATTCATTGATCACTACCGGCGTCGGCGTCGGGTTCATTTGGCTTGCAGACTTGGCCAACGAATCAAAACCGGACAGTTTCAAAGTACATGTTGATTTTTTCAACGAATTGATCCCGGACAACCAGCAACCAGCATCGCCCATTCCCCCAACAGACGCCCCCCTTGAACCTTCCAGCTCCGATCTTTCCGAGGACAATCTTTTCGAACGGATCCAGCAGTTGAACTCAGGAACGGACCGATACACCAAAGAAGACCGTTGACTTGTCGGCCTTGCGAGGCTTCTGGCGCCCCCCTACCTTTTGCATGCTTTTTGCACTTAAAAATTTGGAGACGACTTGTGGGGAGGAGTAAAAAAGAAGCTAAAAAAGGCCATGTTTTGTCGTCGTTCCGCCCTCTTTGAATTCATCGCGACCCGGGATCAAGCATTGTTCCCAGAAGAGCAGACGCTGCCTCGTAGTTCGTTGTGATTTTCTCGGACGACGAAAAAGGGGCCGCCCTAACAACGGCCCCTTGCAGAGCAAACTCCCATTCGATCTATTTCACTGCAGCTAGCTGCACAGAACACCCGATGGAGCAAGGTTATCACTCGGATCACACCCGAAAATTCGTTGATGGTCCCTGCGTACGCACTTTTCCATCAGTGGTCCTTGGCAAAAAAACTTCCTGAAACCTTCAGCATGGAAAACCGGGTTTTCTGCATATTTCTTGAAGAATGAACATTCCGGCAACTTTTCACATTCAGTCGACATCTTTACCCCCGAAGACAAATCAATCCCGAAGGAGAACAACCTGGCACCTCGGAACCTTTAGTAAACTGTTTAACTGACTACACCTTCGGACTTCGCATGTCAATCATTTTCCGCGCCGTAACTACCTGATATAATTAACATATTGTACATTTTAACCCATCTGGTATTTGCTTGTGTGTTTATTTACTACTGCCAAACGAAAGTCCCGCCAAAGCAACCTTGACAACCCTGAATACCCAGGGGACATGCCTGCAATTTCTTGATCTTACGACCCACAACCCGGCGGCGCAAAAAAAGGCGACGCCAACGGCGCCGCCTGTGTTGCTGAAAATCGATTCACTACATCGTCAGGCTGATATCGACATGTAAGGCGTCGGAGACCTCCCCCAGACCGTCCTCCAGTTCCTTGGAGCTCATCCCCTTGGGTACGCGCGTCTCGATATCCATGATATAGAGCGCCGTCCCACTTTCCGGTGTGGCTCGAACGGTCGACTTAAGGTCGATAATATTGACTCCCCGATCTGCCAGATGCTGGCTGACCTGGTAGACAATCCCGGCCTGATCCATCCCCTCGACATGCAATGTTACCGGAGCCCCGGATGCATCGGCAGGCTCCAGCCGCTCGGGCAGCGGGCGCATGAACGCTGAAATCCCCTTCTCTCGCTCCAGCCTTCGGCATTCCATCTGCAAGGTCTCCTCCGCATCTGCCGGGGCCGAGAACAGCAGCATCAGAGTAAACTCGTCGGCGAGCAGGGTCATGCTGTTGTCTTCGAGGTTACAGCCGTTGTCGTAGAGAATTCGCGTGACGTCGGCCACGATTCCGGGGCGGTCCTTGCCGAAGGCGGTCATGATGAAACGCTTGGCCATGAGGCTCCTCCTGTCTGTAGCGAATTAAACTGTATTATTTCAGCTTTCGTAACGTTGTCCAGCCTCAGCCTCTATCCCCACCAAAAGGTTCACGGGCTGATCAAATTGTTTCAGATGCAAGGCGCTTGAAGATCAAGGAGTGAGGCGTAGCGGAAGCTACGTCGCAACGACGCGATCAAAAGCAACGCCGCAGATGGAATGATTTCATCAGCCCCACATCAAACGGCGCCCTGTCCGAAATGCCGCTTCGCCGAATCCTGAACCTTTCCGGCGACCCGGAATGCCTCACGCAACAGATCCTGCTCTGCCGGGCTGAGCAGCTCCGGATCGAGGTAATGACTGGCGTCCTTTCCCTGTTGAACCAGTTCGATTTCTCGGCGCAGGCGCAGGTAAGTGAACGCCTCGAATGCCGCGCGGATATGTTCGGCGGTTTCCCGGGTAAAAACATTGAGTTCGACAAGTTTGTCGAGCCGTTCAATGGTCGTGGTGGCGTCGATCCCCTTTTCTAGCAGGAAGATGCGGATGCAGTCGACGATAAAGATACTCCCCGCCTGCTTGACTGAAATTTTCCCCTTGTGCTCCCCGCTCTTCTCCAGAGATAAGCGGCCGAGCAGACCGAGCGGCAGCTTGAGGTTGAGGTCATTTTCAAGCAGGTGATACATAAAACGCGGATTACGCCGGACCACCTCATGGACCACGTCGCGCAAGTCCTGGCACAAGGTTGGATCACCGACCAGCGGCATGAAGTCGAGAAAGATCGTTGAGTACATGACCTTCTTCGGCTCCGGCACGCGCACCCAGTCATCAACCCGCTCCTCCCACTCGGACAATCGACCACGCCACAACGGGTTGTTGATCATCACCTTACCGTTACAGAGCGGATAACCTATTTCGGCATAGGCCTCCACCAACCTGTCGGCGAACGGCACCATGAACGCCTCGACCTCGGGCAACATCTCGTCGGGGAAGTTCTCAAAGATCAGACCGTTATCCTGGTCGGGATTGAGCAGCATCTCCTTGCGGCCGCCACTCCCCATGACCATCAGGCAGAACCGGATCGGCGGCGGCTCCATCCCCTTGGCGCGCATCTCATCCAGGACCATGTCGTAACCACGCTGCAATATCCGGTGATGCAGGTAGGAAAGGATCTCCATGGTCTCGAAGTGGGAGCGGGTCTCCCCCATGAGCGCTACAGCAACCTTAACCACATCCCGCTTAATCCTGGCCAGGTCGGCGATCGCGACCGCATCCTTGATCGCGGCCAGAAGCAACATCGACTTCTGACTACGGAAACGTAACAGGTCGGTGAGGGCGACGATCCCCTCGAGGTGTTCACCATCAACCACCGGCAGGTACTTGATGCCGTGCTCCATCATGAAGGTGATCGCCTCGTACAGGAGGGTCTCGGGCGACATGCACTCGGGGGCGTGCTCCATCACGTCGGCCGCCGTTGCGTCATCGCACGCCAGGGCATCCTGCGCCAGGAACTTGGTCACCAGGTCGCGCTCGGTAATAATGCCGACCACCGAGCCATACACATCCTCGACCGGTAGAGCACCGATGTTACGCTGGCGCATGGTGCGCGCCACCTCGCGCAGCGACACATCCGGGGAACAGGTGACAACCGGAGTCGACATGATTTCTGAAAGCCGTTTCTTGAACGGATAGTGCTCCATCTGGTCGGCAGTCTGACGTCCGTGTTCACCGACCATTTCGGCATAAAGATTACGCACCCGAGAGAGAACCACGCGGGTGAAGTAATCGCGCACCTGGGGATGGGCCTCGGCCACCGCGAGCAAGTCCTGCGCCGGGATCAGATAGCATTCGGTATCGACCAGCGTCCTTGCGCCGGCGGTGTACGGATCGCCGGTGAAAATCGGCGTCCCTCCGAAGCTGTCCCCCTCGTGACGCACGTCGACCACCATCTCGACGCCACCCGGGGTCAGCGCAACGATCTCCACGGCGCCCTGTTTGACGATGTAGATCGATCCGGTCGCCGGGGCATGCTGGTTAAAAATATGAACGTGCGCAGGGAAACGGCGGACCTTGGCATGCGAGCGCAACAGCTCGAAGGTCTCAGGAGGAAGCTGCTTGAACGGTTCGGCGTCCTGGAGTTGTCTGATTACACCCATAACGTCCCGGCGTGAACATGCAGAAGAAGAATCCAAAGAAAAAGGCCTCCACATGGGAAGCCTTTCTCATGCCTGCGCGATCATAGCACAACAGGCATGTCTTGAATATTCTGTTATCGCGCTTGAAGCTATTACTTGGTCGCCTCAAGCTCGTTCTTGTCATCGTTTTTTGCTTTACGCTTGATCCACGGGTGCGCCTGGCGACTGATGATGTAGTCGATAAAAACCTTCATCCACAGGGTAATGCCGGCCAAGGCACTCCAGGTCTTGTAGGGCATGAGGCCAGCGACGACCCCAACGATCGCTACAACGACGGCGATACCGGCGACCAGGTTGGTCGTCCCGGTGAAGAGAGCCCATTTCTCTGGATTAGGAGGCGACTCACCCCGCTTGAGAGCGACCTCATCGTAATTGCGCTTGACCAAGATACGGTAGGCTCGCCGCAACCAGATAAAGGCCATCGGAAACATCGCCAGGAAAAGAATCCAAGTAATAGCGACACTGATATCGAGAACCATGCAACACTCCTTGCCCTTGTTGGGGGGGTCATGCTCTTAAAATCGGCTCCCTTTTGTAACCGAGAACCTGCTTCCGATCAACCCTTGAGGGTAAAAAAAAAGCCCCGCCAGCACGCTGGCGGGGCAAAAGACTCGGACTGGAGTCCGAATGATGAAACGAAACTCGTAATGAGTGTTAGTGGGCTCCGTCGACCGCCTTGGAGCCGCGCGGGACACGCACATCTTCCACCAGGTGCTGGATATGCTCGGGCGGAGCCGGGGTCATCTTGCTGACCACGTAGGCAACGAAGAAGTTGACCAGCGCGCCGATGGCACCGAAGGCGTTCGGCTCGATACCGAGGAAGAAGTTGGCCTTGCCACCGAAGAGACCGAGGAACTCGGTACCCTTGATGAAGAACAGTCCCTTGTGGGCGAAGACGTAGAGCATGGTCACGCTGATACCAGCGATCATACCGGCGATGGCGCCTTCCTTGTTCATCTTCTTATTGAAGATACCCATCATCAGGCAGGGGAAGATCGAGCTCGCCGCGAGACCGAAGGCAATCGCCACGGTACCGGCCGCGAAGTCGGGCGGGTTGAGGCCGAGGTAACCGGCGACCACGATCGAGCAGGCCATGGCGATCTTACCGGCCATCAGCTCCTGCTTCTCGGTCATGTTCGGAGTCCACATGTCCTTGAGCAGGTCATGGGAGATTGCCGAGGAGATCGCCAGCAGCAGACCGGCAGCGGTGGAGAGCGCGGCGGCGAGACCACCGGCGGCGACCAGCGCGATAACCCAGTTCGGCAGCAGCGCGATTTCAGGATTGGCGAGAACCATGATGTCGCGGTTAACCGTCAGCTCGTTACCGGCCCAACCGGCCGCAGCAAACTTCGGATTATAGCTCGCATCGTTGTAGTACTGGATGCGGCCGTCGCCGTTCTTGTCTTCGAACTTGAGCAGGCCGGTGACTTCCCAACGCTTCATCCACGCCGGGCGATCCTCGTAACGCATGAGGTTGTTCGAATCGTACATGTCAAGATTATCAACCGCCTTAACACCCGCAGCGGCGTTACCAGCGATCTGATAATTGTAGGTGGTGTTGTGGATGTTCATACGTGCCATGGCAGCCACGCCAGGAGCGGTGGTGTAGAGCAGCGCGATGAAAACCAGCGCCCAACCTGCCGAGGAACGTGCATCCTTAACCTTGGGAACGGTGAAGAAACGGATGATGACGTGCGGCAGACCGGCGGTACCGATCATCAGCGACACGGTGTAAACGAACATGTTCAGGGTGCTCAGGCGAGCGCTGGTGGTGTACTGGGCGAAGCCGAGGTCCTGAACAACCATATCCAGTTTAGCCAGCAGCGGGGTAGCGGTACCGACCATGTCGGAACCAAGGCCGAGCTGCGGCAGCGGGTTACCGGTCAGGTGCAGCGAGATGAAGACCGCCGGCACCGTGTAAGCGAGGATCAGTACGCAGTACTGGGCAACCTGGGTGTAGGTGATCCCTTTCATGCCGCCGAACACCGCGTACATGAAGACGATACCCATACCGATGAAGATACCGGTGGAGTTGGAGACGCCGAGGAAGCGGGAGAATGCCACACCGACACCGGTCATCTGACCGATGATGTAGGTGGTCGAGGCGATGATCAGGCAGATAACCGCCACCGAGCTGGCACCCTTGGAGTAGAAACGGTCGCCGACGAACTGCGGTACGGTAAACTTGCCGAACTTACGCAGGTAAGGGGCAAGCAGCATCGCCAGCAGAACGTAGCCACCGGTCCAGCCCATCAGGAACAGGCTACCACCGTAACCCATACCGGCGATGAGGCCGGCCATGGAGATAAAGGACGCCGCGGACATCCAGTCAGCACCGGTCGCCATACCGTTGAGAACCGGGTGTACGCCACCACCGGCGACATAGAAGTCACTGGTGCTGCCCGCACGGGCCCAGATAGCAATGCCGATGTACAACGCAAAGGTGGCACCGACGACGAGGTAGGTTAAAGCTTGAAGACTCATATGATCGTTCCTCCTTTAATTAATCTTCGTGTACATCGAATTTTTTGTCGAGATTCCCCATCAACTTGGCGTAGATGAAGATCAGCGCGACAAAACCGTAAATCGAACCCTGGCAGCTGAACCAGAAACCGAGCGGGTAACCACCGAGGTGGATGTTGTTCAGCGCCGGAGCCAAAACGATCCCGAAGCCGTAGGAGATGACAAACCAGACCACCAAGACCCCAACGATCAGCTTGATGGTTGCCATCCAGTAAGCATTGCTTGAGTTGTCCATACATTTTCCTCCTCTTTAAAAGGTGTCCTCTGCAAAACCTTAACTTAATACTTTGTGGGACGATGCGGCTCCATCCCTGAGTCAAACCTTGTTACCTTATTTTGCCTCCTGCCAAACTTGCCTCCTTTCCCATTTTCTTTCGGGGATGCGACTCCCCTTTTATTCGTCTTGGCCTTTTGGCGCCCGGTGAGGCGCTCGGCCAACTAACCGTTTCATTCTCAACCCCTGGATCGCTACAACAAGTGACACTGTTTTGCCTAGCGAAACGCCCTCCTAAGAAAAACTACCTCATCCTGCATGAATCGCAACGTCTTTCATGAATAAAATTGCTCTTCGCTACAGGGTGAGACACATACCTCGACCAACCTTCAGTAAAATGCGGTTTTACAAATTAATATTCCGAGAAGAGCCGCACGTCAACAAAAAAAATAAAACTACGTTTGTTTTTTTATTATCACCTGAGTTTGCCACGTGATTACATGTAGTTATGCTCGTTACCAGAAGTTATAAATATTATTTTATTTGATATTTTTTGGAATTTTTCAGTGCGCCGTTTTACATCTTGCAAAACATCCCGGCGAACACAACAAAGACTCAAATACGATCAGGGGTTGCAATCGGCAGATCAACCCGGAAAACAGGAGGCAACCCTGAAGTCTCTTATCCACCATTCATCGACAGGCCCGCCATGACACACCCCCCACCTCAGGAAACAGCCTGACTGCGTGCCCCGATAGAATTTTCGTAGCCACGATAGCCGAGCCGCGCCGAGACGATCTCGCCAGCCATCTTCAGGGCCGGCACAAACTGTCTGTCGACCCCCTCGCCCGGAACCCTGAAGTCGGGCCACAACATCACCAGCGCCCCCGCCACCTTACTACCGCCGCGAATCAACGGCACGGCCAGCGAGGCTATCCCCTCGCCCAGGGCGTCTTCATCGCGCGCGATCCCCGCCCGACGAATCGCCTCCAGGTTACCCGCGCCAGCTGCTCCGGAAGAGACATCAAAGGCCCTGATCACCTGCCCGGCCGCCGAGGACTCAAGCGGAAAACGTCTCCCCACCAACGACGCCACCTTGACCTGCTGAATGGAATCGGTCACATACAAAAACAGCACCTCGCGACCACATGGCACCACCAGGTAGATCGACTCGTTGCACTCGCGCACCAACTGCTCCATCACAGAACGTGCCTTGCGCAACAGGTCCATACGCGAAAGAAACTTCTGCCCGATTTCATAAGCGGAAGGACCGAGGCGGTACTTGGAAGAGATCTGCGAACGTTCCACATAACCCCGGCTCTCAAAGGTCGCCAGCAGGCGGAAGACGTTTGCCTTGTTCATCCCAAGCCGCTCACTGAGCCGGGACAGGCTGACCTCCTCCTCTTCCTCACAAAGCGCCTCGAGCAGCGTCAGCGCATTCTCAACCGATTGAATGCAGTAGGTATCCTTATCTCTTCCCGGCATGCAAACCCCCTTGCCTACCCCTCATTACACACACAAACGATGCCCTCACAGAGCATCAAACATACCACCAGCATCATTCTAGTAATACACTGTTTTACTTTAGTCAACACTATTGGATGTATTTTTGCAAATTATTGAAAAAACAGGCTAAAATGCCTATTTTGTTGTAAATATTGAGATAAATGGTATTCCAAAAAAAGCTCACACCGCCCCCAAACATGCCAACAAAGAGGGTCTATAAAACCGCTTGAACAAATTGGCTATAATGGTGTTTCTCAAAACCAGGCCAAACCTCACTCCAATCAACCAGAAAAACCCCAACTCACCGAGTCGCCCCAACCCCAGCCCTCCCTCGGCACGACAACGCTCTCGGGCATTGAATTCGTCGCCCAAAAGAAGTAACATTTGAAGCTTGCTTGAACGGCACCCAGCAGGCAAACCGTAACGACAAGGAAGGAGGCCTATCTGATATGCGTCAACTCGTGAAAAAGACCGGTGTCCTGATCGTTCTCTCCATCCTGATCGTCGCAACCAGCTCCTCTGTCATGGCTGCGGAGAAACAGGTCTACACCCAAAACAACATCTTCGTGGCTCAGCAGGTCAGCCGCGGCGTGCTCACCTACAAGGCGAGCTACAGTGGCTGGGTCGGCCTGCGCCCGCCATTCTTCATGCTCCCGGCAGGATCGAAAGTCACCATAGGCCGCTCACGCCATGGTTTTTCCCTGACCACCGACGACGGCAAACAGATCATCTTTGAATACCGGCGCAACTTGCCGTTTCCTAGAGATGAGTACATCGCCAAAATCACCTCGAACAAGCCGTTCAAGCTCGGCAACTACAGCAATACGGACCGCAAGGGGATCCAGGCCGGCAAGCCCTTCAAGGGGATGACCAAGAAGGGGGTCATGGCAGCACTCGGCTACCCTCCCCCCCACAAGGTCATGACCCTCAAGGACAACCTCTGGACCTACTGGAAGGATCGCTACCGGACCATGATCATTGAATTTTCAAACGGGGAGGTTGTCCAGATCAGGGAATAGCCCCTACGGACACCTGCAACCGAGGAAACAACAGGAAAGCCATGAACCCACCACACATCGCACTCGTCACCGGCGCCAGCAAAGGGATCGGGGCAGCCATCGCCATCGACCTGGCCCGCAACGGCTTTGACATCTGGCTCAATTATCGCAGCGACCAGCAGGCGGCCGAGCAGGTCGCCGCAACCATCCGCGACCTCGGCCGCAGTTGCACGCTGCTCCCTTTCGACGTCGCGGACAGCGAGGCGGTCAAACAGGCCCTCGCACCGCTGCTGGAAGAACAGACCCCCTACGCACTGGTCAACAACGCCGGGTTTGCGCGCGACGGCCTGCTGGCGCTGATGCCCGAACAGGACTGGCAGGATGTCCTCGCGGTACACCTCGGCGGCTTCTTCAACGTCACGCGCGCGATCATGGCGAACATGCTCAAAAAACGCCGGGGACGCATCGTCAACATTGTTTCGACCTCCGGCGAGAGCGGGGTTCCCGGGCAGACGAACTACTCGGCCGCCAAGGCCGGACTGATCGGCGCCACCCGCTCACTGGCCATGGAAGTAGCCAAGCGCAAGATCCTGGTCAACGCCGTCTCGCCCGGCTTCATCGCCACGGAGATGATCGACGACCTGCCGATGGAGCAGATTCTCCCCTCGATCCCGCTCGGACGCGTGGGGCAACCGGAAGAGGTTTCGGGGCTGGTGAGCTTCCTCTGCTCGGAGCAGGCAAGCTACATCACCGGCCAGGTCTTCTCCGTCAACGGTGGCGCCTACATGTAGGACAGAGGCCCAGGCCGTTACCCGACAGTCAGATTGCCACACTTTCAGTCACAAGGACCTTCAAGCTTTATGCACAGAATCGCCATTACCGGAATCGGCATCGTTTCCTGCCTCGGCAGCGACAAGGAGAGTGTCAGCGCATCTCTGCGCAAAGGACGCTCCGGGATCGTCATCGATCCCAGGCGTCAGGAACTCGGTTTTCGCAGCCCGCTCACCGGGGCCGTTCAGGGCTTCTCACCCCCCGCAGAGCTGTCGCGCAAGCAGCGCAAGAGCATGCCCGAGTTTGCCGTACACGCCTATGCCGCGGCGACGCAGGCGATCAATGACGCCGGGCTGGAGCGGGAAGAGATCCAAAATCCGCAAAACGGCCTGATCTTCGGAGTCGACTCCAGCTGTCTGGCCGCCATCGAGCAGGTCGACACCCTGCGCGAGAAAGGCGAAACCCGCCTCATCGGCAGCGGCCAGATCTTCCGCTCCATGACCAGTTGCGTCACTATGAACCTCAACACCCTGCTGCAGACCAAAGGGGCCTGCTGGTCGATCAGCTCGGCCTGCTCCAGCGGCGGGCATGCCATCGGACAGGCCGCCGACCTGATCGCGCTCGGCCGCCAGGAACGCGTCATCTGCGGCGGCGCCCAGGAAATCAACTGGGAATCGATGTGCAGCTTTGACGGCCTGGGGGCCTTCTCCATGGGAGAAAACGGCCCAGGAAAAGCCTGCCGCCCTTTCGACGCCGCGCGTGACGGGCTGGTGCCGAGTGGCGGGGCGGCCGCGGTGGTTCTCGAGCGCTACGACCTGGCCGAATCGCGCGGCGCCACGATCCTCGGCGAAATCAGGTCCTACGCCTTCTCTTCGGACGGCGAACACCTCTCGGTCCCAAGCCATGGTGGCTTGCAGCGCGCCATGCGCGAGAGCCTGGAACGTGCCGGCCTGAAACCGGGCGACATCGACTACCTGTGTGCCCACGCCACCTCGACGCCGGCCGGCGACGCCGCCGAGGCCATGAACATCAAAGCGGTATTCGGCGCGGACACCCCCCATGTCTCCTCGCTCAAGTCGATGACCGGACACGAACTCTGGATGTCGGGAGCCTCCCAGGTGGTCTACTGCACCCTGATGGCCCAGGGTGGCTTTATCGCCCCCAACATTAACTTCGAGTCCCCCGACGAACAGACCGAAGGGCTGCGCATCGTCACCGAAACGATCCCCTCGCCGCCGCGGCGGGTCCTGTGCAACTCGGCGGGATTCGGCGGCACCAATTCCTGCCTGGTCCTAGACTTCGAACGATGAACTACGACTCGATCATCATCGGTGGCGGCATCTCGGGGATGACCGCAGCACTGCTGCTCGCCAAACACGGCCAGAAGGTGGCCCTGCTCGAGCGTTCGAGCCAGCTCGCCCCGATGGTGCGTGGCTTCAGTCGTGACGGCCTCTACTTCGATACCGGCTTCCACTATGCCGGAGGCCTTGGCGACGGCGAGGTTCTCGACCGCTTTTTTCAGCACCTCGGCCTGGCGGACAAGTTCGTCAAACAGCCCTACGCCGAGAACGGCTTCGACCTCTTTCGAACCCAGGACGCAATCCCGGACTTCGCCTTCCCGTGCGGTTACGCCAGAACCGAGGCACACTTCACGGAGCGTTTTCCGCAAGAACGACAGGCCATCCAGAACTACCTGGAAGCCCTGCGCACGGAGTGCCGCAGACTCCCCTACCTCAACCTCGAACTTTCCCTCGACGAACAACAGCTGATGGGCGTCCTCCAGGGCCCCTCCGTGCAGCAGGTTCTCGACGGGCTGGGTGTCACCCCCCCCTTAAGGCAGCTGCTGACGCTACATGCCCTGCTCTACGGCGTTCCTCCCGAACAGATGCCCTTCACGCTCCACGCCAGCGTGGTCGCCCCCTATATCGAGTCAACCTACGGTATCGAGGGGGGCGGGCGACAGCTGGTGCGCGCCTACAGCGAGCGGCTTGCCGAGCTCGGGGTCGCTGTTTTCTGCAGGACAACCGTCAGCCGGATTGAACTCGGCAGCAGCGGCCAGGTCACCGCGGTCCAGACCGAGAAAGGGGAGCGATTCACCTGCACCCGGTGCATCGCCAGCGTCGCGCCCCGCGTGCTGCTCGAACTGGTCCCGGAGAAAGCGTTTCGTCCCGCCTACCGCAAACGACTTGCCAACCTCAACGAGACCCCATCGGCACATTTGCTGTTTGCCGCCTGCGAAAACGACAGCCTGCTGGAAAAGCGTAACCTGTTCCTTGACGGCAACGGCGTCCCGTTTACGGATCTCAGCAAAACACCGCTCGCGAAACGTACCCTGTATCTGGCCAGGGCACATGCCGAACCGGGCACCACACCACGTCACGGGCTGATCATCATCTGCCCCGCCGACCAGGCCGAAACAGCCGAATGGCAGAAAAGCCGACGCGGCCAGCGCCCCGCCGACTACGTCGCCTTCAAGCAGCAGACCATGGACGCACTGACCCGGCGCGTGAGCGACACCTGCCCGGAACTCGGTACCCTGACCCCCCTGGCCGGCTCCACACCGCTGACCATGGCCGACTACGCCGGCAACCCGGGTGGCGGCATTTATGGTGTCAAACACATGGTCGGACAGTACAACCCCCAGCCGGCAACCCGCATCAAGGGACTGATGCTGGCCGGCCAAGGGACTGCAGCACCTGGCATCCTCGGGGCGGCCCTCTCGGCCTACCTCTGCTGCGGCCACCTGCTGGGACACGACACCCTTCGCAACGAGGTTAAGCAATGCAGTTAAAACGAGTAGTTATCACAGGGTACGGGGCCATCTCCCCCTACGGGCGCGGCATAACACCGATGATGGAAGGTCTCTACAGAGGCACCAGCGCGGTTCGCCAGGTGGAGGAACTGGGCCAGGTCCAGGGCATGCGCCCACGAGTCGCCGGGCTGGTCAGCGGAGTCGACCCCAAGGTGATCCCGCGCAAGCACCGTCGCTCAATGTCGGCCATGTCGATCTTCGCCACCCTCGCCTGCCAGGAAGCCCTGCAGCAGGCAGGCGTCAACCCCGACAACGAGCAGGGCAACCTCGGCATCTGCTTCGGCTCGACGGTCGGCAGCACCCAGGCGACCGAGGCGTTTTTCAAGGATTATTTTAGCGACCACAGCCTCGAACGCATGAAGTCGACGGTCTTTTTCCAGATCATGAATCACAGCTGCGCCGCCAACGTCGCCCAGACTCTCGACATCACCGGGCGCATCATGGCCCCGTCGGCCGCCTGCTCGACCGGCTGCCAGGCGGTCGGCTACGGTTACGAACAGGTGGCCCTCGGCAAGCAAACTATGCTACTGTGCGGCGGCGCAGACGAGTTCCACCCGCTGACGGCCGCCACCTTCGATGTCATGCACGCCGCCTCGACCGCCTTCAACGAGTGCCCTCACGCCACACCACGCCCCTTCGACCTCAAGCGCGACGGCATGGTCTGCGCCGAAGGCGCCGGTGCCCTGCTGATCGAATCGCTCGAATCGGCCGAGGCGCGCGGGGCCACGATCATCGCTGAAATCAGCGGTTTTGCAACGGTTTCCGACCCGAGCAACATCGCCAACCCAAACAGCGCCGCCATGGAACGCTGCATGCGCGAGACGCTCAAGGACGCGCAACTTGCGCCGGAGGAGATCTCCTACGTCAACGCCCACGCCACGGCCACCGCGCAGGGGGACATCGCCGAAAGCGAAGCAATCTACAACATCTTCGGCAGCGAGACTCCGGTCAGCAGCCTGAAGGGACATATGGGACACACCATGGCGGCCAGCGGCGCCCTGGAGCTGATTGCCAGCCTCGAGATGCTGCGCCGCGGCGAACTGGTCCCGACCCTCAACCTCGAGGAGGTTGACCCGGCCTGCAGCCCGCTGCAGTTCCTGCGCAGCGTCACCCCAAGGCAGGTCAAGGCCATCATGAAGAACAACTTCGCCCTCGGCGGCGTCAATTCATCACTTGTTGTAAGGAGCATTTCATGACCGAACAGGAAATCATTGAGCGGATCAACAGCTCGCTAGCCGAGGAGTTCGAACTCGACCCGGCCGACATGACCCCCGAGGCCAACATCTACGAGGAACTTGAGCTTGACAGCCTCGACACCGTCGACATGGTCATCGTCCTCGAAGGGGCCTTCGACTTCAAGATCCGCGAAGAGGAAGCGATTCGTGAAATTCGCACCCTTGGCGACATTCACCGTTTTGTGATCGAAAAGAAGCGTAACCTGGACGCTTAAGCCTGCTGTGCCTGACCGGATCGACATGTCACTGAAATCGGCCCCAACCGAAACTTCAAGCTTTCCCATCGCGGCCCTCCTGATGAACCTTACGGTCTATCCGCTGATCGTGAGCTGGACACTGCTCGGCATCCTGATCTTCGTACCCTTGTTCGTCGGCTGCAAGCTGGCCACGGGCTGGAGCAACGGACGCATCATGCGCCTGATCATCTGGATCTACGGACGCGGCTGGATGTTCATCATGAGCCCGTTCGTGCGTTTCAGCAGCGAGGGGATGGAAAACCTCCCCACACAGGGGCCCTGCGTACTGGTGGTCAACCACCAGTCGTTTTTCGACACCTACTGCATGGCGATGCTCCCGATTCACGACATCGTTTTCGCGGTACGCGCCTGGCCGTTCCGCATGTTCTGGTACCGCAAGTTCATGCTGCTCGCCGAATACCTCGACGTCGAAAGCCACAACTGGGACGACACCCGCACCGCGGCACGCCGGGTCTTTGAAAAAAACAGCTTCGTGCTGTTCTTCCCCGAGGGGCACCGCAGCCGCGACGGAGAACTACAACGTTTCTACAACGGCGCCTTCTGGCTGGCCGCCGGGGAGAAAGTCCCGCTGGTGCCACTGTGCATCAACGGCACCGACAGCCTGCTCCCCCCCAAGCGCTTATGGCTGCAGCCGACCACCATCGTGCTGCGCGCCCTGCCGGCCATCGACACCAGCGCCTACCCGCAGGAAGAAGACGTGCGTCGCCTGCGCAAACTGGTCAAGCGGCAGCTCGGCCAGGCGCTCAGCGAAATCCGCCAGGAGCAACCATGACCATGAGCCGAGAGATGCGACTTCACCGCCTGCCCGAACTGCCGATGCGCAACCGCGACAAAATCCGCGCCGCACAGCTCACACTGCTGCAGGGTCATATCGGCTACCTGGCGACCCACAGCCCCTTTTATCGCCGCCGCCTTGACGAGGCCGGGCTCGGCGTACGCGACCTGAACAGCCTCGACGACCTGGCCTGCTTCCCGCTGACCAACAAGCAGGACCTCGAGAGTGCTGGCAACGAGCTGCTCTGTGTTCCGACCCTGGAGACCGTCGACACCTGCCTGACCTCGGGGACCACCGGCAAGCCGATCACTCTGCTGCAGACCCGTAGCGACCTGGAGCGGCTGACCTACAACGAGGAGAACACCTTCCGCGCCGCCGGCATCGGGGCCCATGACCGGGTACTGATCGCCGCCGCCATCGACCGCTGTTTCATGGCCGGACTGGCTTATTTCCTCGGTCTCGCCCACATCGGCGCCACCTCGATCCGCGGCGGTTCGAGCAGCATCGCCATGCTCGCCGAGCTGGTCCGCACACAGCGCCCCACTGCGCTGGTCGGCGTACCGACCCTGCTGGCCGCCGTCGCCGCGCGCCTGCAAGGCGAAGGGGACGACCCGGCCACCAGCGACGTTAAGCGTCTGATCTGTATCGGCGAACCGGTCCGCAACAGCGAACTGCAGCTTTCCCCCTTGGGCGCGCGGCTGCAGCAGTTGTGGCAGGCCGAAGTCTACGGCACCTACGCCAGCACCGAGATGGCCACCGCCTTCACCGACTGCGAGGCCGGACGCGGCGGGCACCTGCTGCCCGACCTGATGGTGGTTGAAATTCTCGACGAACAGGGGCAGCCGCTCCCCCCGGGGACCCCGGGTGAAGTCGTAGCGACACCGCTGCAGGTGCAGGGGATGCCGCTGCTGCGCTACCGCACCGGCGACATCGCGGTGCTGCATGACGAACCGTGCAGCTGCGGCCGCCAGACCCCACGTCTCGGCCCGGTCATCGGTCGCAAGGCGCAGATGCTCAAGGTGCGTGGCACCACCCTGTTCCCACCGGCAGTTTTGGCCGCGCTGCAGGAACTCGAAGCGGTCCAGGGGTGTTACCTCGAGGTGCGCAGCGAATACGACCTCAGCGACCAGCTGACCGTAGTAGTCGGCAGCCGTGATCCGCAGCTGCGGGCCGACCAGGTCGCCGAGCAGATCGCCAGCCGCACCCGGGTCAAGCCGGAGGTGAAAATCGTCCCCCCCGAGGAAATCCAGCGCAAGACGATACAGCCCGACAAGCGTAAACCTGTCACCTTCTTCGACCTGCGCCAGAACTGAATAGATCAAAACCACTCCGCCAACAAGGCGGGTTCAAGAAAGAGAGAAACAAGATCATGTCTCAACGCCCAACGGTTACCCTGAACGGTCACGACCTGACCATCGAAGATATTGTCGCCATCGGCGTCGGCGACAAATGCGTCGCGCTCGAAGCAGAAGCGCTTGAGCGCTGCAAGGCAAGCCGCTCTTTCCTCGAGCGGGAAGTCGCCGCCAAGCGGATCATCTACGGCGTCAACACCTCCTTCGGGCCGATGTGCAACAAAATCATCGAGGACCGCGAAATAGAGACGCTGCAGGTCAACCTGATCCGTAGCCACGCCGCCGGCCTCGGCGACCCGCTCAAGCCGTACATAGCCATCGGCGTGCTGGTGGTCCGCCTCAACTCGCTGGTCAAGGGTTTCAGCGGCGTGCGCCTCGAACTGCTCGAGCACGTGCGCGACATGATCAACCTCGGCATCGCCCCGTATATCCCCTCCAACGGCAGTGTCGGCGCCTCCGGCGACCTGATCCACCTTGCACACATGGCGCTGGCAATCATCGGCGAAGGACAGGTCTATTACCAGGGCCGTCTGCGCCCGGCCACCGAGGTCTACGCCGAGGTCGGCATGAAGCCGATGCGCCTCAGCTTCAAGGAAGGGATCGCGCTGATGAACGGTACCAGCGCCATGACCGCGCTGGCCGCCTTCGCCCTGTTCGGCGCCAAGAAGCTGCTGCGCCTCTCCTGCGTCACCGGCGCCTTCGCCCTCGAGATCTTCGGCGGCATCGACGATGCCTTCGACGAGGATCTGCATCTGGTCAAGCCCCACCCGGGCCAACTCGACGTCGCCGCGACCATCCGTAACCTGTATACCGGTTCGAAGAACATCACCCTGCGGCAGGACATGCACGAGCGGATCCGTGAGCAGGAGACCGACGGGCCGGTATTCGAAACCAGCATCAACGTGCAGGATGTCTACTCGGTACGCTGCACCCCGCAGGTGCTCGCCCCGGTCGCCGAATCGATCGCCCAGGCGGTACGCACCGTCGAAACCGAGGCCAACTCCTCCAACGACAACCCGATCATCATCCCCGAGAAACAGAAGGTCATCCACGGCGGCAACTTCCACGGCCAGAGCATCGGCTTCGCCATGGACAGCCTGTGCATCGCCATGGCGACCCTCTCGACCCTCTCCGAGAGACGCACCAACAAGTACCTCGACAAGAACCTCAACGAAGGTCTCCCCGAGTTCCTTATCCCCGGAACCCTGGGATTGACCATGGGCTTCATGGGCGCCCAGTATCTGGCAACCTCGACCACCGCCGAGAACCGCCAGCTGGCCGGGCCGGTTAGCACCAACTCGATCTCCTGCAACGCCTCCAACCAGGACGTAGTGAGCATGGGCACGGTAGCGGCACGCAAGGCCTTCAAGTCGGTGAGCAACACCAAGCATATCCTGACCCTCGAGGTGCTCGCCGACCTGCAGGCGCTCTCGTTCCGCAACGCCGACGGGCTCGGCAAGGGGACCGGCGCAATCTACCGTGAACTGCAGAAACACTTCAGCGTCTACGACAACAGTGGCATCTTCCACGACGACTTGACCCGCTTCCGCAAGCTGCTCTTCTCGAGTCAGCTGTTTGACGATCTGGAACCTTACTGGAGCTGACCCGGAAGGACCTGCATGGCCACTCAACCGCAACTGCCAACCGATGTCACCGCCTTCGTGCCGCACCGCAGTCCGATGCGCATGGTTTCGCGCCTGCTCGTCTGCGACAGTGACGATCTCGGCACCGTCGAAGCGGTCATCGCCGATGACAACCCGTTGCTGCGTGCCGACGGCAGTCTCGAGGAGGTGGCGCTGTGCGAGATCCTCGCCCAGTCTTTTGCCGCCACCCAGGGTTACATCGACCTCAAAAACAGCCTGGCTGCGGAACGCGGTTTTCTGGTCGGTATCCGCAGCATCGACATTTTCGCCCCGGCCCACCGCGGCGATGTCCTGACCATTAAGGTCCAGCTGCTGATGCGCATGGAGGGCTTTTACCTGGTCAGAGGTGAAGTCCTGCGCGGAGACGAACTCCTCGCCGAGGGTGAGATGAAGGTCTGGGTGCCCGAGCTCAAAACAATTCCCGACGGGGAGGACGCATGATCCGGCGCACGTTTGCAACCCTGGCAACGTTCAGCCTCCTGATGCTGCTGCCGCTTACGGCTGTCGCCGACGACGATCAGGCCACCCTCGCCCGCCTGAGGAGTGAGGCGGCCAAACTCGAGACCCTGTCGAGCGACTTCGTTCAGGAGAAGTATCTCGAGATCTTCAACTACGTGCTCACGGCGCATGGCCGCTTCTACTACCGGCGTCCCGACGCCCTGCGCTGGGAACTGCTCGACCCTGTCAAAACCGGCTTCGTCCTCAACGGCGAGGACGGCCAGCGCTGGCACGAGCGGAGCGGCAACCAGGAGAGTTTCACCATCGCCCGCGACCCGGTGATGAACATCGTGGCCCGCGAACTTTTGGCCTGGACCCGCGTCGATCTCGATGAACTGGTAACCCGCTACACGATCCGGGTGGAAAATCACGACCCGATCCGGCTGCACCTGACACCGCTGACCGACACCGCCGGCTTTCTCGAATACCTGCTTATCGAGTTTGCTCCGCAAGCCGGACATGTGCGTCTGGTCGAAGTCCATGAACCGGGCGGTGATTACACACGCATCCGCTTCACCAATACACGTATCAACGAGCCGCTGGCCAAAGAGCTGTTCTGATTTGCCTATGTCTGTCGCCGAACTGGTTGTCCGCAGCTATCTCAAGCTCCAGCGCCACCGCTGGCCACTCGGCCTGGCGTGCGCCGTGTTGATCCTGACGTGTGTTCTCGGTGCCGCCAACATCGACATGGAAGAGGATATCGCGGCGATGCTCCCAGACCGTGGCAGCAACGTTACGCGCGACTTCGAGCTGCTGCAACGCGCCCCGTTTGCACGCCGTGCGGTGATCAACCTCAGCAGCCACGACGACGATCTGCAGGGGCTGATCAGCGCTGCCGACCGCTTCGTCGCCGAACTCGATCCGCAGCTGTTCGGCACGGTCCGCAGCGGCCCCGACCAGGCCCTGCAGACACGCCTGCTGCCGTGGATCTCCCGGGCAATGCCTGCGCTGCTGAGCGCCGCCGAACTCGAAGCGGTGACCACCGAGCTGGAACAGGGAGGCGTGGAGAAGCGTCTCGAGGAGAACTACGCCAAGCTGCTCGCCCCCGAGGGGTGGGCACTGAAAAGGCTGATCCGCCGCGACCCGCTCGGGTTGACCACCGGCGCACTGGAAAAGCTGCGTTATCTCAACCTGATCCCCGGCATGCGCATGGTTAACGGCCATTTCGTCAGCACCGACGGCCGCAACGTGCTGCTGCTGGCCGAACCGACCATCGCCATCACCGACTCTGCCGGTGCGCGCCGCCTCGAAGAGGCGTTTGCCCAGGCGAGCCGCACGCTGCCGCCCGGCATCGACGCCAACCTGATCAGCGGGCACCGTTACACCCTGGCCAACGCCGAAGCGATCCAGGCTGACCTGTGGCTGATCCTGAGCGTCTCGAGCCTCGGCATCCTGGCCCTGTTTGCGCTGTTTCTGCGCAGCATCCGCGCGCTGTTCGTGTTTCTGCTGCCAATCTGCGTGGTCTGTATCGCCGCGCTGGCGGTCGCCGCCCTGTTCCCGGTGGTCTCGGCGATCACCATCGGCTTTGGCGCGGTGCTGCTCGGCATCACCATCGACTTCGGGCTGCATGTCTATTTCGCCCTGCGCCACGGCGACTCCCCTCCCCAGGAGCGGTTGCGCGGGGTGGTACGCCCGGTACTGTTCGGCGGCCTGACCACCCTGGCCGCCTTCGCCGTGCTGCTCGGCTCCGACCTGCCGGGACAGCGCCAACTCGCGGTCTTCTCCATCGTCGGCATCGCCGTCGCCCTGCTGCTGGCGCTCTGGGTGCTCCCGCACCTGGTGCCGAGCGGCGGTGCCCCGGAACTGGCGAGCCGAGCTGCCGAGTGGAGACGCCCCAGGCACCGTAAGCTCCTGCTCGGCCTCTGGCTGGGCGTGCTGCTCGTGTGCGTTTTTCAGGCCGGGGGCCTCAAGATTAACGGCGACCTGCGCAGCATGAGCCTGGTCCCCGAGGAACTGGCTCAGGCAGAGCAGCAACTGCGCGACACCTGGGGCGACTTCCGCGGCATGGCCATGCTCTGGAGCGAAGGGGCCGACGCGCAGGAGAGCCTGGCGCTCAATTACCGGCTCTTTGAGCTGTTGCGAGAGCAGTACCCGGAACAGACCCCGGTCAGCCTCGCGCCGCTGCTGCCGCCACGGCAGGTCCAGGAAGCGAACATCGCCAACTGGCAGAACTTCTGGCAGGGCTCCCGCGGAGAGGCGATCCTCGCCCGGCTGCGCGCCAGGTCACAGGAACTCGGCTTCAACGAAAGGGCCTTCGCGCCATTCTTCACGAGCCTTCAGGAAACGGTTGAAGTTGAGACCCTCGACGGACTGGCGCAAGCGGGGCTCGCCGAGGTGAGCCGCTCGCTGGCCGACAACGGCAACGCTCTGCTGACCCTGATGCCCGACCATCACGGCCTCACCAAACAGGTTGCCCAACACTTTCCGGCAGGGGTGGTCGTGGTCTCACCGAGCGGATTCCGCGCTGAGCTGAGCGACGCCATCGGCCACGATTTCAAACGCTTCATCCTCTCGGCCATGGTCGCCGTCGGCCTGCTGCTGACGATCCTGTTCCGCAACCTGCGCACCATTCTGCTGGCGGCAGTGCCGGTTCTTAGCGGGCTGGTGGTGATGTTCGGGGTGATGGCGAGTGTCGGCATGAGCTTCAACCTGTTCAACGTGATCGCAACCATCCTGGTCATCGGCCTCGGCATCGACTACGGTATCTTCATGGTCTGCCGCCTGAGAGACGGTCTCGATCGCGCCACCGACCGCGCGGTGCTGGTTTCGGGGTTGACCACCCTGGCCGGATTCGTAGCACTGGCGCTGGCCCGACACCCGGCGCTGCATTCGATCGGGGTCACCGTACTGCTCGGCATCGGCGCGGCACTGCCGACGGCGTTGCTGGTGATTCCGGCCCTGTTCCGGGAGGAGAGCGCATGAGAAAGCTGCTGATTTTACTTGTGCTGCTGGCCGGCTGCACGCCACTGCCGTTCAAGGCGCCCCCCGAGGTCGCCCTCGACAGAACGCTTGACGCGGCCCAGCTGGCACGACACAGCTGGCCGGAAGCGGACAGCCACTACCGGGTCCGCCAGACGGTACTGTTCGAACTGCGCGGCGCCAGGGTACCGATGACCGGACTGATGGACCTCGACGCCAGAAACGGCAGCATCCGCCTGGTAGCGGTTAACGATCTCGGGGTGAAATTTTTCGATCTGCAGCTCGACCGCGACAGCGAGACCCTGCACTACCTGCTTCCGGAGCTGGCGCGTTTTCCGGATTTCGGCAAGGTCGTGGCGAGCGCGGTAAGGCGCATCTTCCTTCTCCCCCGCGCCGACGGCCGCGAAGCTCTCACCTTCCACGGTCAGCGCTACCGGCTGAGCCGCGAGGAAGGGGCACGGCAGACCCGTTTTGAATTCGGCGGCCCCGGCGCCCAGCTGCTCTCGATCGAACAGTCCACCCCCGACGAAGAGTGGCAAATCGACTATTTCGAATACCCTGAAACCACGGCTCCGGCCGCACCGGGCGGGGTGGTGCTGGAAGACCGCCGGGCAGGCTACCGCCTGACGCTATGGCTTGACGAGGTAAAGACTCATGAACCGTGACATGCGCAGCGAACTGCTCGCAGCCGCCTGTTCCCCCGCCACTCAGGGCGAAGACGGCAGCGTCTCGCAGAGCTTCAGCCTCCCCGAGACGTTTATCGGCTTTGCCGGGCATTTTCCCGACTACCCGATCGTTCCCGCGGTGACCCAGCTGCTCGCCGCGCAGCTTCTGACCGAGCAGATTCAGGGCAGACCGCTTACCCTGTGCACGGTGAGTCACGCAAAGTTCCTGCAGCAGCTGCTGCCGCAACAGACCTTCACGGTCACCTGCCGGCCCAAAACCGGGAAGCCGTTGTGCTATGATGTGCGGATTCATCTCGACGAGGAGCTCGCCTCTTCGTTCCGCATCAACGTGAGCTCCAGCGAGGAAGATCATGGCTAAAGCGTACTTCAAAACAGACCCCGACAGCCCCTCGCCGTTGCGAGTGACGGTCGAGCGCTGCGTCCGCTTCGAAGAGTGCGACCCGCTCGGTATCGTCTGGCACGGGCGCTACCCGAGCTATTTCGAGGACGCGCGCGTCGCCTTCGGCGGCCGCTACGGCATCGGCTACATGGACTTTTACAACCGAGGGGTGGCGACACCGATCCGCAAACTGCACCTCGACTACTTCAAGCCGCTCTCCTTCGAGGATCCCTTCACCATCGAGGGGATCCTGCACTGGAACGAGGCGGCACGTCTCGACTTCGAATTCATCCTGCGCAACGAGCAGGATGAGATCACCACCACCGGCTACTCAGTACAGATGATGATGAACAAAGACGGAGAATTCCTGCTCGGGCAGCCCCCCTTCTACGAAGAGTTCTGCCGTCGCTGGCAGGCCGGGGAGCTGGCATGACACAGGTAACCATCACCGCCGCGACGGCGGTCACCCCCTTAGGCGACACTCCGGAGTCGACCTGGCAGGGGCTGCTGGCAGGACGCTCGGCCATCGCACCGGTGTCGCGCTTCGACTGCAGCCGCTACCACGCCGGCATCGCCGCCGTGATCCCGGATCTTGCCGCAGCGCAGGGCACATCGCTGTGCACTCCGCTGCTCGAGCGCCTGCTCGATGGTTTCCCCGCCGTACCGAGCGACGCGCGCCTGCTGCTCGCCTCCACCAAGGGACCGATCGACCTGCTCGAGCGAAGCCAGCGCGCCGGAGCGCTCCCAGGCCGCGAGGTACTGGCCGAAGCGCTGCTCGATGCCCTGCGACAACGCTTCGAGCTCACCGCGAAGGGTATCAACATCAACGCCGCCTGCGCCTCCTCGACCATCGCCCTGGCCCGCGCCGGCGCGCTGATCGCCAGCGGGCGCGCCGAGTGCGTGCTGGTGGTCTGCCTCGACCTGGTGAGTGAGTTCGTACTCGCCGGTTTCTCGGCCCTCAAAGGGCTCTCGCCGACCCCGAGCCGTCCCTTCGACCGCGAACGGGACGGCCTGAGCCTCGGCGAGGGAGCCGCGGCGCTGCTGCTGATGAGCCAGGAACGCGCACAGCACGAAGGGCGCCCCATGCTCGGACGCCTGCTCGGCTGGGGCGTGGCCAACGACGCCAACCACATCACCGCCCCGGCCCGTGACGGCAGCGGCCTGATCGCCGCCGTCGAACAGGCGCTGCAGACCGCACAACTCGAGCACGACGCGGTCGCCGCGATCAGCGCCCACGGCACCGGCACGGTCTACAACGACGCCATGGAACTGACCGCCTTCGCCAGCCTCTTCGGCGCGCGGCCGCTGCCGCTCAACTCGATCAAGGGAGCGATCGGCCACACCCTCGGCGCCGCCGGCGGCATCGAGGCGGCCCTGGCACTGACCGCCCTCAGGGAGCAACTGCTAGCCCCAACCGTCGGCCTGGGGCAGGCGGAAGAGGGAACCCCGCAGCAGGTCAGCTCCATAGCGCAGTCTTTTTCCGGCGACGTGCTGCTCTCGACCAACTCCGGCTTCGGCGGCATCAACGCGGCGCTGCTGCTGGCCGCGGGAGAAGACGCATGAAGGCGCGCATTCTCGGCATCGGCTGGGTCGACGGCGACGGCCCTGGTAAGGGGCGTGGCCCGCGTGACTGTAACCTGCGTTCCGGCGAGCTACCGCGCATCGAACGCAGTGACATCTTTAGCAACCCGGACCGACGCTTCGGACGCCTCGACGACTTTTCGCGTTTGGGGCTGGCCGCCATCGCCCTGGCGCTGCAGGACGCAGGTCTCGACACCTGGGAACAGAAGCGCCCGTGGGCGATCATCGCCGCCAGCCGCTACGGCTGCCTGGCGACCGACCACAGCTTCTTCGACACCGTAATCCCCGAGGGGGGTGCACTGGCGAGCCCCAACCTTTTCGCCTACACCCTTTCGAACTGCTTTACCGGCGAGGCGGCGATCCGCTTCGGGCTCACCGGCCCGAGCTACGTCCTCGGCGAACAGGGGGAGCAGGGCTTCGCCGCCCTGCAGCTGGCCCTCGAGAGTCTCGCCGATGGCGAAGCGCCCCTGGCGGTAGCCGGCATCAGCGACCTCGCCGTCGACATCGCGGAGGGGGACGGCCACGCGCACCCCGGTGCGGTGTTCATGGTCCTGGCGACCGACAGCACCGAAACCTGCAACGCGCCGCTGCTCGAAGGCGACGCCACAAAAACACGTATCGACTCTATGCCGGCGGGCAGCTGGAACGAGCTGGTTGCCGCTGCGCGCAACAAATTATGAACCACACCCGGGACACCCGGGCCAAGGAGTACGCATCATGAAAATGCAACTGATCTACCCACGCTGGCCGAAGCTCGACCGCCAGACCGAGTTTCACCTCCCCCCGCACGGGCCGGTGGTCTTCGCCGCCGCCCTGCCCGACTACGTCGAGGTTTCCTTCACCGACGAAAACCTGCAGGCCGTCGACTTCGACGCCAGCTGCGACCTGGTAGCGATCTCGACCATGCTCACCTCGCAGCTGCCGCGTGCCTTCGAAATCGCACGCGAATTCCGCGCGCGGGGTAAAACCGTGATCTTCGGCGGCATCTCAACCATGCTGCACGCCGAGGAGGTCAAGCAGCACGCCGACTCGGTGTTCCTCGGCGAGGTCGAAGGACGCATCGGCCAGGTGCTCGAAGACTTCCAGCGCGGCGAGCTCAAGCCGGTCTACGACTACATGCACAAGCATCCCGACATCAACCTGGTCGGCACCGCACGCCGCGAGATCCTCAACCGCGAGCTCTACAACTACCGCGGCGTGCAAATGCTCGATCTGGTACACGCCTCGCGCGGCTGCAAGTTCGACTGTTTCCCCTGCTGCACCGGTTTTTTGGGTGGCAAGCAGTTTAGGCCACGTCCCATCGACAAGGTGATCGCGGAGATGGAGGCGATCCAGAACAACCGCATGTTCATCGTCGACAACTCGCTGGCCCAGGACAAGCAGTGGCTCATCGACCTGTTCAAGGCGATGGCGCCGCTGAAGAAGAAGTGGGTCTCGCACCCGATCCTCGACGACGACGAGGTCCTCAAGCTCGCCGCCGACGCCGGCGCCTGGTACGTCTACCAGGCGGTGTTCGACACCTCCGACACCATCCGCAACCGCATCAAGCGGCTCAAGGAGTACGGCATCGGCATCGAAGGGACCATCATCCTCGGCACCGACGACCAGAGCGTCGACGACATCAAGCGGCTGGTCGACTTCTTGCTCGAGGTCGAACTCGACGTCGCCGAGTTCACCATCATGACCCCCTTCCCGCACTCGCCGATCCGCACCAAGCTCGAACAGGAGGGCCGCATCCTCTCCAACAACTGGCTCGACTACACCGCCGACAAGGTGGTCTTCCAGCCGAAGCAGATGACCCCGGACGAGCTGCAGGAGATGTACTACTACGCCTGGGACACCTTCAACGCCGACAGCGGTCACGCCCTGAAGATGGGCAAGCTGTTCGAGCAGGTGATCAAGCGTGAAATCGCCGACGGCACCTACCGCCGCTACGAGCCTCGCAAGCGCCGTACCTTCAAGAAAGAAAACGCATGAGCCGCGTCTTCTTCATCTCCAGCAACGTCACCATCGACCCCTACCCGGTCTACCCGTTGGGGATGGCGGTGGTCTCCGGCGCGGTGAAGAGGGCGGGTCACGAGGTTGAACAGTACGACTGCTTGGTCGATGGAGACGACATCGACACCCTGCGCACGCGGCTCGAGGCGTTTGCCCCCGACCTGATCTCGATATCGCTGCGCAACATCGACAACGTCGACTCCTTCTCCGGTGAGAACGCCTGGTACCTGGCGCGGGTCAAGCAGCTGGTCGCCGACCTCCGCGGCATCTGCACGGCACCGGTCGTCGTCGGCGGACCGGCGCTGACCATCCTGCCGCACGAGATCGCCGCATACCTCGAGGTCGACCACGCCATCGTCGGCGAGGGGGAGATGGCGCTGCCGCAGCTGATCGCCGACCTCGCCGCTGGGAAAGCGCATCCGCAAGTCATCGAGCGCACCGTGCTGCTCCCCGGTAACGACTTCAGCTCGCCGATGTTCGATGAGCGGCTGGCGCCGTTTTACATGGAACACAGCGGCATGCTCAACCTGCAGACCAAGCGGGGCTGCCCCTACCGCTGCAGTTACTGCTCCTACCCGCACCTCGAGGGGAGACAGTTCCGGCGTCGCGACCCGGAAAAGGTGGTGGGCGAACTCAAGCAACTGCGCGAACAACACGGCGTGGAGCGGGTTTTCTTCACCGACTCGGTGTTCAACGACCCGCAGGGAAAATACCTCGAATTGTGCGAAGAGATGATCCGCTGTGATGTCGGCATCGAGTGGTCGGCCTACTTCCGCCCCCAGGGCTTCGGCCGCGAGGAACTCAAGCTGATGAAGCGCGCCGGGCTCTACGCCCTCGAGCTCGGCCCGGACGCCGCTTCCGACCGCACCCTCGCCGGCCTCGACAAGAAATTGACCTTCGACGAGGTGGTGGCGGTCAACGACGCCTGCCTGGAAGAGCGTCTCGCTGCGGCCCACTTCGTGATCTTCGGCGGCCCGGAAGAGACCGACGACACCCTCGCCGAGGGGCTCGACAACATGGAGCGGCTCGGCGCCTCGGTGGTGTTCGGTTTCTCCGGCATCCGCATCCATCCCGATGCTCCGCTGCACCAGCGCGCCATCGACGACGGTATCATCAGCGCCGAGACCTCGCTGCTCAAGCCGATCTACTACTTCTCGCCGCTGATCGACCGCGAAAAGATGGAAGCGACCATCGAACAGCGCTTCGCCGCCAAGAAAAACCGCATCTTCCCCCCTTCCGAGGGGATGAAACGGATGGAGGTCATGAAGAACTTCGGCTTCCGCGGCCTGATGTGGGATCACCTGATCCGCTTCCCGAAAACCAAGGACTAAAGATTTTTTAGAGCCATGTCGAAACTGAACGCAGATTCCATCCTGTTGATCCACCCGTTGGGCTACCGCGCCGAGGATGCCGGGCGTGACATCTCACGCGTCGCCAACCTGATGCCCCCGTTGGGGCTGGCGAGCATCGCCGCGTATCTCGAACGCGCCGGCATGACGGTCGAGATCATCGACTGTTTCGCCCACCCGCAGGCCGACCGCCTGATCGTCGAGACCCTGCAGCGCATGCGCCCGGCCTGGATCGGCTTCTCCTGCACCACCTCAAGCTTCCTCGACGGGGTGCGCCTGACCAGGCTCGCCAAACAGACCCTGCCGGGGATCCGCAGTCTCTTCGGTGGCGCGCACGTCTCGGCGCTCAAAGAGAAGGTGCTCGCCGATTACCCCGAGGTCGACCTGGTGACGGTCGGCGAGGGGGAAGAGACACTGTGCGAGGTTCTGCAGGCCGGCGACGAGCTGGAGAACCTCAAAGGGGTAGTGGTACGTGGCCACGACGGCACGCCGCTTTTCACCGGCTACCGCGACAAGCTGCTCGAGCTCGATACGCTCCCCTTCCCGGCCTACGAGAAGCTCGCCGGCTTCCCGCACAGCTATCGGCTACCGATCTTCAACTACCCCAAGGCGCCCAACACCAGCTGCCTCTCAAGTCGCGGCTGCCCCTACGCCTGCAGCTACTGCGACCGCTCGGTGTTCCGGCGCAGCTTCCGCTTCAACTCCGCCGAGTACATGATCGAGCACCTCAAGCACCTCAAAAACCGCTTCGGCATCCGCCATGTCAACTTCTACGACGACCAGTTCACCTTCAACCGCAAAAGGGTCAGCGAGTTCTGCCAGCGAATGCTCGACGAGAAGCTGGAGATGACCTTCAACTGCGCGGTGCGCGCCGAGCATATCGACCTCGAACTGCTACGCGAGATGAAGAGTGCCGGCTGCTGGATGGCGAGCCTCGGCATCGAGAGCGGCGACCCCGAGCTGCTCGCCCAGCACCGCCAGAACCCCGACCTCGA
>PKUI01000003.1 GCA_002869605.1 Desulfuromonas sp.
CCTTCACTCCAGTTCAGGTAACCTTGAACTCTTTCGGTGAACGTGCCGGCAAAAACGATAACGGCACAGTGGCCGAGACCGTAAGCAAGCATCAACAAAAAGGCATAGAGCGCATGGGTGTCTGCCTCGGCAAAGGCAACCCCCAGTACCGGCCCCATAAAGGCGAAGGTGCACGGGCCCAGGGCGATGCCGAAAATCAGCCCGAGCAACAGCGCGGCGAGCAGCCCCTTGCGCTGCATACCGACCGCGCCAGGCCCCGACCAGGGCATGGGAATCACCCCCAACAGGTGCAGACCAAACAGGAAGAAGATCCCTGCGACCAGCCAGTTGCCCCAGGGACCGAGATCTCCGAGCATCCTGCCGGCCATGGCGGTGAGCAAACCGATCAACGCAATCGAAAGCAAAATCCCGACGGCGAACAGATTGGAGATCACAAAGGCACGCCGCGTCGTCATCTCCCCCTGGTCGTCGATAAAGCCGACAATCAGCGGGATACTGGCCAGATGACACGGAGACAGGACAATGCTCAACACCCCCCAGCCGACAGCCGCGGCCAACGCCACCAGCGGTGCCCCCGACATCGCCTGACTCAAACTACTCAACAGAGCTTCAATCATGGCTGCTCGGCGCCAAAGTCATAACCGAGCTCCCGCCACTTGCCGAGGATCTCTTCACGGCTGAAGAAACCGGTATGCCGAAAGAGTTCCTTGCCATCGGTCGCATAAAAAATCTGGGTCGGAATCATCTGCACGCCGTAGCTGGCCGCTTCCTCCCGATTTTTCCACGCATCGACGAACTTGACCTCCATGCTTCCGGCAAAGTCTTCCCTGAGTTGTTCGAGGATCGGTGCCATCTTGATGCAGGGGATGCATTTGTCGGCACCGACATCGACCAACCTTGGGAGTTGTTGGATCGCAGACGTTCCGGTTTCGGCTTGGGCTACGCCTTCACCCTGCTGACAGCCACTCGCCAAAACGAGTAGCAGGGCCAGCGCAAGGCGCAGCAAGGTGAACTTTGTTTGAGGATAATGACGCATGATTACTCTCCCGGCATCTAGCGCAGTAATTTTCCGATTTGCTCCGGCTTAAGCAATTTCCCCTGACTAAGAAGCTTACCGTCGACCGCCAGACCCGGCGTGGTCATGCAGCCGAATTTCATGATCTCATTCAGCTCAGTGATCTTCTCGATCTCCACCTCAACCCCGACGAGCTCTGTGGCCTCTTTGGCATTAGCTGCTAAGTCATTGCACTTGGCACAACCGGTGCCGAGAATCTGAATCTTTTTCATGATGCGTCCTCCTTCTTGGTATGTTTGTCGATAAGTTTCTGAATATCCCGGGAACAACAGCGATGACGCGGGCTCAGATCCTTGCAGCGTCCCAGCGTACATGCCGCTGTTGTCACACGGATGGCGGCCATATCGGTCGCTCCGTTGCGGATCGCTTCGATCAGGGTGCTCTTGGTGACCCGACTGCACCAGCAGACGATCTCATCGGGCGGTGCCTTAAGGACATCCTCCGTGAGGCCTGCGCTGTTCTTGTGTTCGTCCCCGGGAGTTTCAGAAGAGTGCGCCATAAATCAGTCCCGAGATCGTCGCCATGACGATGACCAGCAACACGAAAACCACGGTCTTCTTGGTCCCCATGACCGAGCGGATCACCAGCATGTTCGGCAGGCTCAGGGCCGGCCCCGCCAGTAGCAGCGCCAGCGCCGGGCCCTTGCCCATGCCGGCGCCCATCAACCCCTGCAGGATCGGCACCTCGGTCAGGGTCGCGAAATACATGAAGGCCCCGACCACCGAAGCGAACAGGTTGGCCCAGAGTGAATTACCGCCGACCAGGCCCGCAATCCACTGCGAGGGGATCAGCCCTTCATGGTCCGGCATGCCGAGCAAGGCGCCGGCGATCAGCACCCCCCAGAGCAGTAGCGGCAGAATCTTCTTGGCAAAATCCCAGCTGGTGTCGAACCACTCCTCCAGTTCGCCGTCATCAGAGTGAGCGGTGGTCAGCAGCACGGTCAGGCCGATGGTCGCGGCCACAAAGGCCACTTGTGGGTGTTCTGGCAACACCAATGCCAGGATGATGGTCGGTGCAGCGACCGCGGCCATTTTCCAGGGTCTGACCTCGAACCAGAGCACCAGGATCAGCGCAAGAACCAGGGAAAACGCCCCGGTCACCAACCATTTCGATGCGTAGATGGCCTGCCAGAGGCCGCCCGGGTCTGCGGGCTTACCCCAGTTGGCAAACACCAGAATCCCGACCATGGAGGCGAAAAACAGTGCGTTCTGCCACAGCGGTCGCTTCACCTCCGGTTCCGGCATCGCTGCCGCCGCGGCGACCTTTTCCAGCTCTTCACTGCGAAAGAAGAAGTGCATGAGCAGGCCGATGATCACCGAGAAGCTCACCGCGCCCACCGCACGGGCAATGCCCATTTCCGGTCCGAGGACGGCGGCAGTCAGGACGATCGCCAGGATGTTGATCGCCGGCCCCGAATAGAGAAAGGCGCTTGCCGGACCGAGTCCCGCGCCCATGCGGTAGATCCCTGCAAACAGGGGCAGGATCGTGCAGGAGCAGACCGCCAAGATACTGCCAGATACCGAGGCCACCCCGTAGGCCAGCACCTTGTTTGCCTTCGGCCCGAGGTACTTCATCACCGCCGCCTGGCTGACGAAGACCCCAACGGCACCGGCGATAAAGAAAGCCGGCACCAGACAGAGCAGCACATGTTCCTGGGCATACCATTTGGCCAGATGGAGTGCTTCCCACAGGGAGTTCTGCACCCGCTCTGAGGCCTGCAGCCAATCGACC
>PKUI01000119.1 GCA_002869605.1 Desulfuromonas sp.
GTCTGGCGAGCACGCGAGCCGGCTGGATTAAAACTTCCGGACAGCGAGGGCACCCGGTCGTCGGGTGACGGAGTTCGGGGTGCCTTCTTTTGCTTACTTTTCTATGCCATTCAAAGAAAAGTAAGGTGCTGCCGGGCACCCCCCGGCGGTGTTGGATGGTGATTTTTTGCTTTTCCGGGGTGTTGGAAAGAATGATTGAGGCTCTCAAGGATAAACCCGCACCACCTGCTCCGCCACCAGTGCCGGCTTCTCGTTCCCTTCAATCTCCACCGTCAGACCATAGATGACTTCCAGCCCCTTCTCCAGTTCACGTACCTCCTTGAGCACGCTGCGGGCGCGGATGCGCGAACCGCAGGTGACAGGCGCCGGGAAGCGCAGGCGATTGAGGCCGTAGTTGACGCGCAGGCGCATGCCGGGGAAGTGCTTCTGCATGTATTTCGGTGCGTTGCCGCCGGTCAGGTACGGCAGCAGCGAAAGGGTCAGGTAGCCGTGTGCGACCGTGGCGCCGTAGGGGGATTCGGTGGCGGCGCGCTCGGGGTCGGTGTGGATCCACTGGCTGTCGCCGGTCACCTCGGCGAAGGCGTCAATGCGTTGTTGGTCGATGGCCAGCCAGTCGCTGACGTCGATCTCCTGGCCGAGTTTGGGAATCATTTGTTCGATGATCGCACTTGTCCTGTTCATGACTCGTCCTGTCGTTATCTTTTGAGGTGTTTGTTGATCTTGGCGATGAGCTGCTCGCCACGCTGGCGGCTCGAGAGGTGGTTCAGTAGAGTCTTTTTCTCCCCCTGCCGGGTGCGCAGTTTGATGGTCTGATAGAGCTTGTTGCCCGCCTGCATGCCGCGTTCGATGTGCAAGCTTTTGATCTCGCTTTGCTGCCAAAAGCGTGTTTTGCCTAACCCGAACAGCCCACTGCGGCGCTGCAATCCGTCGACTCCGACGGAAATCACGGTACGGGTGAACCAGAGGTCGAGCGTGATGAGAACGAAAACCAGGTCGAACAGTCCGAACAGCAACGGGAAAAAGAACGGCGCTCCCTGTACGGTCATGAACCAGAGAAAGCCACTCCAGATGGCGGTAAAGGTCGTCAGGCCGAGCGCGGCACCGACCCTCCGGGCCATTGGTGCGACGATCTTCAGGCGGCCGTTCGGCTCTACGTTAAGGCGAAGCTTCTCCAGGCTGGCGAAACGCTGCAGGTCAGTGCCGTCTTTGAGTGGCGGCGCCTCCTCAATGGTGTCTGCCGGGGCGTAGCTGAACACCGGCACCTCGAAATGAACCAGGTAGTCTACGCCCGGGTTTTCGGCACGCACTTCAAGACGCCACAGGGTTTGATCATTGGGATTGCGATCATTCCAGGGGGCACCGTTGCGCGGGACGGGGATCTGCAGGGGAATGACGGTTCCGCCGACACCCCGCCGCAACAGCTGCATGGGGATAAGGGACTGTTCCTGGGCGAGGATGGTTTCGTGGGTACTGCGATTCTTACCGCTGCCACTGGTGAGTTTCCGGATGCAGTTGAGGGTTGCCTTAAACCCTTCGGGGGGGAGCAGCGAGGTATGCGTCGAGATCTCGCCCCGCAGGCTCCCTCCAATCTGCGCTGGCATGGAGGTCAAGTGCAGGCGTCCCTTGCCGAAACGTCTCCAGCGCACCCAGGAGCGGGCCGCCCAGACCATCAGGCCGATGCCGACCAGTGGAAAGATGGCGACCAGGAGCCCCTTCGGGTCGCGCTTGGCAAGCAACTCGGGGATGAAAAACCAGGTGGGGGCCGAGACCAGGTTCCAGAACAGGGCAAAGATGATGCTGATGACCAGGGTCGGGCCGGAACTAGGCCTGATCTGGTTCGCCGCCCAGTCCTGCCGCTGTTTCCACGGCTGCTCGGGATAGAGCTGCTGCAGCTGTTGTTGCGCCTCACTCTTGCTGCCGAGGTAGCGGGAAAACCAGAACATGCCGGCACCGGCACCGCCGAAGGTCACCACGAAGATCAGGTAGAAGCCGAGGCGCTCCCAGCGCAGCTCGCGCACTAGCACGGAGCGTTCCGGGTGATCCGGGTCGAGGTACGCGGGGAAAAGATCGCCGTTTTGGTAGGGAGTCAGGCGCCGGTGGAGTTCGGGCCAGTAGTCACCAAGGTTGTCGGCGCCGCCGTTGATGGCGACCCGCTCGCCAAAGTAGAGGCGATTGTTCCACTCGTAGCGATAGCTGGCCTTAACCTCCCAAGTCGTGGTGTCGCTGCGTTGACCACGCTCCAGTTCGAGATGGACAATCTGCACCGGTACTTCCTGCCAGTCCTGCATTACGGCCCAGTCCCAGATTGAACTGAGCAACAGCCAGCCCATGAACAGGCCGACGCCTAAAAAAGGCAGGGCGAAAAAACGCAGGAAGAGAGAACCTCGCCGTGGATTCGAGGTGTTTTTTGTCATGCAGTGACCAATCTTTTCAGCGCGGTTTGCAGCCCTGGCCGCGCACGGCCGGGCAGGCGCTGGTGAGACGCTGGTGTTCGAAGCAGAGGAGCTGTTGATCGAAGCGTTCCGGGTTGGAGCGGCAGACGTCGAGCTCCTTTGCGCTCAGCGGAGTCAGGCAGAGGGCGCACACGGCTTCCTCGGTCATGCCTCCTCCATGGGGCTGCCGTAGGCACCGGCGTGGAGCTTCGGCCAGAGGAGTTCCTCGCGCGCATGGCCGGGCAGCGACTGGTCCGGGTAGCCGAGGCCGATGACGCACACTACGCGGAAGTTTTCCGGCAGGCCGAGAATCTTCCGTGCGACGGTCTCGGCGTCTTTGCCCTGGCTGTTCTTGCGCAGCCTGAGCTGTGCCCAGCAGCTGCCGAGGCCCAGGGTGGTGGCGGTATATTGCAGGGTGATGGCGGCAATGGCGCAGTCCTCGATCCATACGTCACTCACCTCGGGGTCGGCGGTGATGGCGATAGCCAGCTGGGCGCCGGCGAGGAACCCAGCGCCGGCGGCCTTGGCTGTGGAGAGCTGTTTCAGTGTCTCGGGGTTGTCGATGACGATGAATTCCCACGGGTTGAGTCCGCGCGAGGTGGGTGCACGCAGCAGTGCTTCGAGTAGCTGGGCACGTTTAACGTTTTCGATCGGGCGTGGTTCGAATTGGCGGACACTGCGACGTTCTTGCAACATATCGAGCATTTCAAAGCTCCTGCAGATGTGAGTATTTTTCCATCTTGACGAAGATCTGTTCTTGCATGTTCAGATGTGTGGGGCGAGGCGGGTTGCATCGGGTCGTGCGGCAACCTCCTGCAGGAAATCACGGAACAGGCTGCTCAGTTGCCGTAGAGAGTTGCCCAAGGGGTGGTCGTCATCAAGCAGATGCAGTGGGATTTGTCTTGCTTCGGCATAGCTGATCACGTTCTGCGGTGGGACGACAGCGTCGCGCCAGCCGTGGACGATGAGGGTCTGCGCGGCACGAAGCTCCGGCTCTGCCTGGGCGTAGCCCGGCATGGCGAGCGCCGGGGCCATCAGGAACAGCCCCTCCGGGGCGAGCTGCTGCGCGGCGACCAGCGAGACGTAGCCCCCCATGCTCGAGCCGACCAGTACCAGCTTGCCGCTGGTCGCCTGGTAGCACTCGAGCAGGTGCGCCACCCGCGCCTCGGGGTCGTCCATCCCCTGGTAGTCAGGGCTTTCCATCGCCCAGCCGAGCGCCGTCGCAACTCTGGAGAGCGCCTCGATCTTGCGTCCCCGGGGGCCGCTCTCCTTGCCGTGGGCAAACCAGACCGAATTCATCGCCCCTCCTCGTCTTCGAGCAGCGCCGCGAGCTTCTGCAGTTTTTCTTCGACCGCCTGTTCGAGCTTGTCGTTGCCGAACATGTAGCTGAGCTGGCCGACCATCAGGTAGACGTCGGCGAGTTCCGCGATCACCTTGTTCTCGTCGGCCTTGCCCCGTTTGAGGTGTTTGAGCGCGGTGATCAGCTCCGCGCACTCCTCGATGGCCTGGTCGTATTGTGCCTCGCTTCCCCACTTGGCAAGGGTAGCGCGGTAGACTTCGCTATGTTTCATCATGCGCTTCTTCTCCGGTAACGTGTGAGAAGCGAAGTATAGCAGGGAGGCTTGTTGCATCACAAGGCGTGTCGTCGAGGCAGACACTCGCCGCAAGGCGGGCGGGCCGGTGTAGCGCAGATAGGACTTTTGATGTGGCGAGTGCGACGATCGAGCTAAATACGCGGGCCAAGGGCGAATAGCACGGGGCGTTTTCGCCGGAAGAGTCTGCGGCGCAAGATCTGCACCCCTTTCGAACCCTGCACGCGTTCCTTTTGCGCCCGACGGCGTTGAAGGCTATACTCTTCACGTTCTTGTCATGACGAATTCCCATGTAGACGTTCTAGGACGAACCGGGACCCCGCAGACTAGACGTATGAAAAAGGCAGAGTCAGGATAAACAGGTCAACGGGTACTGCCAGAAAATCTCCCCTGTTGCAGAGGCCTGCACCGCGCATGGCCAAGGAGTGAACGCATGAGTGAGCGGCGCCAACCCGAACGACCAATACTACTGGTTGACGACGAACCGGCGTGGACTCATGCCTTAAGTCTCAATCTGGAACGTTTGGCGGGATACAATCATTTCGTGACCTGTACACAGAGCAGCAAGGTTATGGGGCTACTGGAGCGCCAGGAGTTCTCCCTGATACTGCTCGATTTGACCATGTCCCCGCCAACGGGAGAAGAGCTACTGCCGAAAGTGCGTGAAGTCGCTCCGGGTACGCCGGTGATCATGGTCTCCGGCATCAGCCAAATTGAAACGGTGGTTACCTGTATGCGCCTCGGTGCTTTCGACTATTTCGTCAAGTCCCAGGAAGCAGGACGTCTTGTCAACAGCATCCACCAGGCTTTGCAGCAACGCGAATTAGAGTCGTTGCAGCGTTCCTTACAGGAGCGTTTCTTCAAACCGCGAGTCGATCACCCCGAGGCGTTTTACACCATGCCGGGGCAATCGGCGGTGATGCAGCAGGTTTTCAGTTACCTCGAGGCGGTGGCGCCAAGTCACCAGCCGGTGATGATCAGCGGCGAGAGCGGCACCGGCAAGGAGCTTGCGGCACGTGCCATTCATGCCCTCAGCCGGCCCGAGGGGCCGTGGGTGGCGGTCAATGTTGCCGGACTCGATGACCATGTCTTCGCCGATACCCTGTTCGGGCATATTCCCGGGGCCTTCACCGGTGCCGACAAGCCACGCAAGGGGATGATCGAAGCCGCCTCCGGGGGGACCCTGTTTCTCGACGAGATCGGTGACCTGAGCCTCGCTTCACAGGTCAAGTTACTGCGCTTGTTGCAGGAGGGAGAGTATCATCCCCTCGGCGCCGACAGTCCGAAGCGCAGCTCGGCGCGCATCGTGGTTGCGACCAACGTTGACCTTGCCGATGCCCAGCGACAGGGAGGCTTCCGCAAAGATCTCTACTATCGCCTCAAGGCCCATCATGTGCAGCTGCCATCGCTGCGGGAACGAAAAGACGATTTACCGTTGTTACTGGAAACATTTCTCGAGCAGGCCGCCGCGGAACTCGGCAAAACCTGCCCTACCCCACCGGATGAACTGATCGGCTTATTGCGCACCTATGCTTTTCCAGGCAACATTCGTGAATTGCAGGGGATGATTTATGAGGCTGTCAGTTTGCATCAGCGTGGCAAGCTTAGCCTGGATCCGTTCTACCGCGCCATGGGACTTGATCCGGATGCTCCGATGACGCAAGTTGCCGTCGCCTCTGTCTCCCCGGTCACCTTTGGCGAGCGTCTCCCCGGTCTCGAGGAGGTGGGCGAGCTGCTGGTTGTCGAGGCGATGCGGCGTGCCGAAGGAAACCAGAGCCGGGCCGCGCGGTTGCTCGGAATCTCCCGTCAGGGGCTTGGCAAACGCCTGAAAAAACTTGCCGATTAAACGGCATGGCACTATTTCAAGTCGCTCCCGGGAACGGACTCTTGCGCGGCATCTGACAAACAGTCTACCCATCATCGAGTATGAATCTTAGTCGCCGACATCAACGGTTTGGAATAATCCGTGAAGAGGTTTTTCGGATACCTCCGTTTCCCAGGCAACCGTTGAGAGATGTCGGTTCGTGCAGGACCGGTTGATGGAAAAGTTTAAACTTGCGGCTCCCCGTCTAGGCACCGGCCTGAATAGCGAGTTTATCCGTGGCATGGGCAAGGTGAACGAGGAGTTCGTGATTCTGCTCGAGTTGCAGAAGGTTTTTTCCGACGATGAGCTTGAAGGGCTCGCCGAAGCATGATGCCATGACGGCAGCATTGAAGCTTTTATTGACGGGCCCCGAACGGGGCCCGTTTGCGTTTAACATGATTCTTCTTTTAATCTTCGTCCTATGGGGTAGAATCCTGACTATGGGGCGAAAGATTCTCATTATAATATTAGGGGCGGTGTTGTTGTGGCCGCCGGGTGCCGCGGTCAGTCACATGGACGAGCCGGTGGTCGATATCCTGTTGCTCCACTCCTACCACCAGGGGTTTGTCTGGAGCGACAACGTCACGACCGGAATCCTCGAGCAGTTAAACAGTAGTCTCCAACGCTACCATCTCCATGTGGAGTATCTGGACGAGAAGCAGACTCCGGGGCGGCACCTGTGGCCGAGCTTCAGGGAGATCCTGCAAGCTAAATTCGCCACTGCCGATCCCGACATCATCATCGCTGTCGACGATGCCGCGCTGCAGTTCCTGCTCAGCAACGACACCCTGTTTACGGATACACCGGTGGTCTTCGGTGGCCTGACGCATTTCGACGATCGCTGGTACCGGCAACGCCCCCTGCTCACCGGGGCGACCGAGTACGGCGCCATTTTCGAAACCGTCGAGATGGCGCGGCGGCTCCATCCCGGGCTGCGCAAGGTGGTGGTGGTCAATGATTCGACCACCTCCGGCCTGCAGCGGCACGTGCAGGGGGTTCTTGAACTCGAACCGCTGTTTACGACCCTCGAAACCGAGCACTGGATCGATCTGAGCATCGACGAGCTCGGTGCGCGGATGGCTCTGCTTGGGCCGGACAGCATGGTGCTGTTCGGCAGCTTCTATCGCGATGTCGAGGGGCACGTGTTTACCGGGCAGGACCTGTCGCATCTGGTGGGTGAGACGCCGAAGGTGCCGATCTTCTCCATCCATGGCCCACTGTTTGGCGGCGGCGTTATCGGCGGTCTGGTCAACCGGGGAGAACCGCACGGCAGGTTTATCGCAAGGCTGGTGCAGCGGGTTATTGCTGGTGAGGCGCCTGCAACGATACCGATCGTCAGGGGGCCACTGACGCCACTGTTCGATTACCGGCAGCTTGAGCATTTCCGCATCGATGAGGATGATTTGCCCCCCGGGAGCAAAGTCCTCAACCGCCCCCCCTCTTTTGTCGCACAGCATCCAAAACTGATCGAGCTTGGTCTCTTCCTGATTGTGTTGCTGCTGGCGCTGCATGGCGCCTCGGTGGTGCTGTTGCGGGTACGTAAGAAGAGTGCTGAGGAACTGAAACACAATTTCAGGCTGCTGCAGACGATTATCGACAGCATTCCCGACGCGGTGTTTTACAAGGACGCCGAGGGGCGTTATCTCGGTGGTAACAAACAATTCTACGAGGCCATCGGTATGCCGCGTGACCAGGTTGTCGGCAAGACCGTCTATGAAGTGGCACCGACCGAGTTGGCGCAGATCTACCATCGCTCCGACATGGAGCTGATGGATCAGGGGGGTGTCCAGGCGTACGAGACCCAGATGCGCTTCGCCGACGGCAAGTATCACGATGTCCTATTCCACAAGGCGGTGTTCCCCGACGAGGCAGGTCAGCCGGGCGGCATGGTCGGGGCGATGCTCGATATCAGCGAGCGCAAGCGGATGGAAGAGGAACTCAGGCTTCGCGAGGAGAGTTTCCGCCTGCTCTTCCAGTCCATTCCCGATCCGATCATCCTGACCGATATGGACGGTAAAATCATTGACGTCAACCGCAGCTACGAAGAGCAGACTGGCATATCCCGTGACGAAGCCGTCGGCAAAACATCCGTTGAGCTCGGCATGTGGAACGATCCGACGGAGCGCAATCAAGTCGTCGAACAGTTGCGTAAAGTCGGAGTCGTCAAAAACGTCGAGTTGACGCTGCAGGCCCGTAACCAGGGTGAACGTAAGGCGCTGTTTTCGGGACGCGTGATCGATTTCGAGGGGCAGCAGCGCTTGCTCTTCGTGTCGCGAGACATTACCAAGCTGAGGCGTGCCGAGGAGGCACTGGAGCAGAGCGAGCTCCGCCTGCGCACGGTCTTCGAGGCGAGCCCCGACGCGATCCTGCTTTCGCGGGCCGGCGGCGGAGGGATCGTCGACGTCAACCATGGTTTCACCGAGCTGTGGGGGTATGACCGTGAAGAAGTACTATGGCGCGGCACCTCGGATCTTAACCTGTGGGTCGACAATGATGCCCGGTTGCGCCTGCGCGAGCAGTTGCATCGCGACGGTAGCGTCGACGATTTCGAGATTACCATTCGCTGCAAGGATGGTTCACACAGAATCTGTGCGACCTCCTGCCGGCTGGTGGAGCTCGATGGCCATCGTACAACCCTGGCGGTACTGCGCGATGTTACCCATCTCAAAGCCGCCGAGGAGGCTTTGCGCAAGAGCGAGCAGAAATTCCAGGCGGTCTTCCACCAGACCTACCAGTTCATGGGGATTCTCGATGCACAAGGGAGGGTGATCGAAGTCAACGATACGGCCCTGAATTCCCTCGGCTTGCAATTGAGCGACGTCAAAGGCCAGTATTTCTGGGACACCCTCTGGTGGAGCGAGGGAGAGCAGCGCGAGATGATCCGTCTGGCGGTCGATACGGCGGCGCGCGGCAACCTCTTCCAGGTACGTACCAACAACCTTAAGCGGGACGGCTCGCTGCTGCATATCGATTTTTCCATGAAGCCGGTGCGCGATGTCAACGGCAAGATCATCTACCTGATTCCCGAGGGGCGTGACATCACCGGACTGTACATGGTTGAGCAGGCGTTGCGGCAGAGCGAAGCAAGCTACCGTGCGCTTTCCGGGCAGTTCCAGTCGGCCCTCGACGGCGTGCCAGACGTGATGATGCTCTTCGATCCCGAAGGGCGGCTGGTGTGGGGTAACCAGAGCGCGGCGAAGCTGTTCGGACTGGACGAACAGGATCAGGGGAAAAAGAGTTGTCGGGAGATCTGGGGTGAAAAGGAGCAATGCGCCGGCTGCCGCAAGGCGACCTTTGTACAGGGGCGGCCCTGGGAGGAACTTGTCGAGACGCAGGATGGCTTGTCGTGGGGGATCAAGACCTTCCCGATCAAGAACGACCAGGGGGAGGTGGTTAACGTCATGCAGGTCGCGACCGACCTTACCGAGAAGATCCGCCTGCGTGAGCAGGCGAGCCGCTCGGCGCATCTGGCGGCCCTCGGCGAGGTGGCCGCCGGGGTCGCGCACGAAATCAACAACCCGGCCGGACTGCTGCTGATGGATCTTGGCCTTTTGCAGGATGTCTATTTCGACCTGGTACCGATTATCGAGCAACATCGCGAGGAGCATGGCGAATTCGAATGCGGTGGCCTGAGCGTGGCGCGGGCCCTGGAACAACTTCCGTCGGTATTCGACGAGCTGCGTGACGGTGCCGAACGGATCAAGCGGATTGTCAAGGAGCTGAAGGAGTTCGCTAATCCCCACGCCGAGATGTTGCACGCGGCCGTCGACCTGAATGAAGTCATCAACCGGACACTGCGTCTGACGCGCAAGAAGCTTAACCGGCACTGCAAACGAGTCGAGGTGGAGCTGGATGATCAATTGCCGACGATCCCCGGCAACGCTCAGCGGCTGGAGCAGGTGTTGATTAACCTGCTGCTGAATGCCGCCCAGGCGGTATCCGGGTATGGCGAGGAGATCCGGGTGACGAGCTCATGGGATCAGCATCGCAAGGTCAACATCGTCACCATCCAGGACGACGGGCGGGGCATTGCGGCAGAGAAGCTCCAGATGATTACCGATCCCTTCTTCACCACCCGTCGCGAAGAGGGGGGGACCGGGCTCGGCCTGTCGGTGTCGTCACGTATCATCGATGAACATCACGGGGTTTTGCGTTTTGCCTCGCAGGAGGGGCAAGGGACCACTGTCACCATTGAACTGCCGCTGCAGGCTCAGGAGGGTTAACATGGGCACTCCGCTCTATCCGCTACAACCGGTACTGTTGATCGACGACGAGCCGTCATGGCTGCGTGCCGTTTCGATGTTGCTCGAGAGACAGCTGGGGGTAAGCCACCTGGTAACCTGCAGCGACAGCCGGGAGGCGACCCGCCTGCTCGAGGAGCAGAGCTATAGCCTGCTGCTGCTCGACTTGACCATGCCCCATCGTGGAGGTGAGGAGGTGCTGGCGGAGGCGCGCGAGAAATGCCCGCAGATGCCGGTGATCATCCTGACCGGGCGCAACGAGGTCGAGCTGGCGGTCAGCTGCATGAAACTGGGTGCCTACGATTACTTCATCAAGACGGTCGAGGATGAACGGCTGCTGACCGCCGTGCGCCACGCGCTGGAGCTGGCGGAACTGCGCTGTGAAAACCGCTCTCTGCAGGAAGGTCTGCTGAGCGAGGAGTTGCGTCATCCCGACGCGTTTCACGATTTCGTTACCGCCGACCCCGGGATGTTCAGCATGTTTCGCTATGCCGAGGCGGTTTCTCTCAGCCGCCAACCGGTATTGATTTCGGGAGAGACCGGCACCGGCAAGGAGTTGATGGCACGTGCCCTCTATCAACTCACCGGGTCCGATGGATCATTCGTGGCGGTCAATATTGCCGGACTCGATGACCAGATGTTTTCTGATTCACTCTTCGGCCATGTGCGCGGAGCATTCACCGGAGCGGACCAGAATCGACCCGGTTTGGTCGAGGAAGCCGCCGGTGGTGTACTGTTTCTTGACGAGATCGGCGACCTGGAGATGGCCTCGCAGGTCAAACTGCTGCGGCTGCTCCAGGAGGGGGAATACTACCCTCTCGGGGGAGACCGCCCGAAACGCTGCCGCGCGCGGATCGTAGTTGCCACCAACCTCGATCTGGCGGCGCAGATCGAGGCCGGCAGCTTCCGCCGTGACCTCTTCTATCGTCTGAATACGCATCATGTAAAACTGCCGCCACTTCGCGAGCGGCACGCCGACCTGCCGTTACTGCTCGAGCATTTTACGACTCAGGCCTGCGGCGAACTCGGCAAGCCGGTGCCGTCGCTTGGTGCCGCCGAACTGCAGCTGTTGCGCGGCTATCCGTTTCCTGGAAACCTGCGCGAGTTACGTAGCCTTGTGTTTGATGCGGTCAGTCGCATGCAGGGGGCGCATCTCGAGTTTGCCCTGGAGCAGACCGCTGCAGCCGTCGAGACTGCTCCCGTGGTCGAGGAACGCTCAACGGAGATAAAGCTGCAGTTCCCGCAACCGTTGCCGACACTGCAGGAGGCCGCCGAACTGCTCATCGACGAAGCGATGCAGCGGGCCCAGGGGAACATCACCCAGGCGGCCAGATGGCTCGGTATCTCCCGCCCGGCGCTCAGCAAGCGGCTCAAGGGCAAAGAGTGATCTTCCCGGTCCTGCGCACTCTGCGTGGACCTGTTTATAACCCTGCAACCACGGTTGCATCCGTTCGTTTGGTTACCTCCTGTAAAAGAGGTTAACCCCCCGTAACCACATGTTTTGTCCGGAAATGGCGTGACAAAACGAACGGTTCCCCAGACCGCCTTGAAATCCCATCTATTCCATAAAAACAGCATGATATCGGTTGGTTGAAAAATAAAACAGCGGTTGGCACTCATGTTGCTCTATCTCTCTGTGTAATCCCAAGGAGAGAAGCTGATGTCGATCCATTATGCCATCCTCGATGAACAACCCGAACGGATCAACCGTATCCGTTTTCTGCTGCACCTGCGCGGCATCTTGGCGCTGTTGGCGATCGATGCAGCTGAAGTAATCAACTGGCGTTCGGCGTGTCGTGAGGCTGAAGCCGAGATGTGTGGCGTCATTCTCTACTGTGATCCGGCTAACATCCGTCACCTGCAGGCGCTGGAAGAGGCCGGTTTCGACCTGCCGATCTATGCGATCCGCGGCGAGGGCTGCGACTCGCCGGTGAGCGATGGGCTCAATATCTTTATCGGTTCGATCGACGAAATTTTGCAGCAGCTACCCGCCGAGACGACGGCAGCAACCATGCCTGCCGGACGTTAGGCGTTGCATGCATTCAATTGAATTCATAATCAGAAGAGAGGTTTGTTATGTCCCAGGCCATTATGGTTGTTGATGATTCACCTTCGGTGCGGCGCCTGATGGGGTTTTCCCTGACTTCGGCCAATTACCGCGTTGTCGAAGCCGCCAACGGCCACGAAGCGCTCGAGCTGTTCGAGCGGGAAGATATCAGCATGGTGATCACCGATTTGAATATGCCGAAAATGAACGGCCTGCAGCTGATCAAGGAGCTGCGCGGGGGACGTGCCAGCCGCTTTATGCCGATTGTCCTGCTGACCAGCGAGTCGGAGCAGGAGAATCGCCAGCAGAGTAAAGAGGTTGGTGCCTCGGCCTGGCTGAACAAACCGTTCAAGCCGAACCAGCTGTTACAGATGGTGCGCATGGTGCTGCCCAACTGATAAGACCAACGGTTTTGATCCGACCTAGATAAAGAGTTACATACAGAAAAAGGAGACTACTTCATGATCTCACTCAAGAACGCCAAGATTTCACACAAGCTGACACTGATCGTAGCGTTGTCACTGCTTGCGGTCACCGTGATCGCCATGGTTTCGTTGCAGAAGAACAAGGCGACGATGCTTGAAGACCGCCAGGTGAAAACCCAGCACGTCGTCGAGACCGCCCTTGGGGTCATCGAGCACTACTATGCCGAATTCCAGGCCGGTAACCTGACCGAGGAGCAGGCACAGCATCATGCCATGGAAGCGCTGCGGACCACGAAATATGGCGGCAACGAGTACTTCTGGATTAACGATATGCAGCCCAACATGATCATGCATCCCAATAACAAGGCCCTGGAAGGCAAGTCGTTGAGCGACTACGCAGATCCCAACGGCAAGCGCCTGTTCGTGGAAATGGTCAAGGTAGTGGATCGCTCTGGAGAAGGCTTTGTCGACTACATGTGGAACAAGAACGGCAGCAAGGAGCAGTATCCCAAGCTCTCCTTCGTCAAGGGCTTCAAACCGTGGGGCTGGGTCGTCGGTTCGGGAATCTATATTGACGATGTCGACCGCGACTTCTACACCTCGGCCGTCAAGTTCATCATCGCCAGCGTGATCCTGGTGCTGGTGCTGGGCGCCCTCGCCTACACCATCGCCCGTAGCATCACCCGCCCCTTGCGCGCTGCGGTGCTGGTCGCCGACGGCCTCGCCGTGGGCGACACAACGGTCGAGATCCCGGAAGCGAGTAAGGACGAGACCGGTCAGCTGCTCGCCTCGATGCAGGCGATGGTCGAGTCGCAACGCCAGGTTGTCGAGTTAGCCGACCAGATGGCCGGAGGCAATTTGACGATTCAGGTGGTGCCGCGCTCAGAGAAGGACGATTTCATGCGCTCGCTGGCGACGATGGTCGGGCGTATCGAGGAGATTATCCAGGAGGCTCAGGTGGCCGCCAATAACGTGATCTCGGGCAGTCAGGCACTGAGCGCTTCCTCCGAGGAGATGTCGCAGGGTGCTACCGAGCAGGCGGCCAGCGCCGAAGAGGCCTCGGCCTCGGTCGAGGAGATGACCGCCAACATCCGTCAGAATGCCGACAACGCCAGCTCCACTGAGAAGATCGCGGTGCAGGCGGCCGGCGAAGCAGAGAAGAGCGGCCATGCGGTTTCAGAAACCGTTTCCGCGATGCAGATGATCGCCGAGAAGATCACCATTATCGAGGAGATCGCGCGGCAGACCAACCTGCTGGCGCTCAACGCTGCCATCGAGGCGGCGCGTGCCGGGGAACAGGGCAAGGGCTTCGCGGTGGTTGCCGCCGAAGTGCGTAAGCTCGCCGAGCGGAGCCAGCTGGCCGCCGGTGAGATCAACGAGCTCTCGGTATCGAGTGTGACGGTGGCCGAGGAGGCCGGGACCATGCTCGCCGCCCTGGTGCCGAACATCCAGCGCACCGCGGAACTGGTGCAGGAGATTTCGGCCGCCAGCCGCGAGCAGGACGCCGGCGCCGACCAGATCGCCAAGGCGATTCAACAGCTCGACGCGGTTATCCAGCAGAACGCTTCGGCTTCCGAGGAGATGGCGTCGACCGCCGAGGAGCTCAATTCTCAGGCCGACCAGTTGCAGCACACCATCGCTTTCTTCAAGGTCAAACAGCGCCATACGCAGCAGGCTCCGAGCTTCTCTCCGCAGGAGTACGGTGTGCCGATCGAACAGCATCGTGCGACCCACGCAAACCACAGCGCGGACGATAATGAGCGCAAGCCTGCACGCAACAACGCCAAGTACATTGGCAACCTGGGGCAGGTTTCAGACAGCGATTTCGAGCAATTCTAAACCTTTGGTGGCCGGGCGCACCCTCCTGGGAGGCTTGTCCTCCCCGCCCGGCCGCATTTTTTAATGGAGATTCCAATGGAAGCCTTGAATCTGGATTTTCAGCAGTATCTGACCTTCCGCCTCAATGAGGAGACCTTCGGGGTCGACGTACTGCAGGTGCGCGAAGTGATGGACTATACCGCGGTCACCAAGGTGCCGCGGAGCCCCGACTACATGCTCGGTGTGATTAACCTGCGCGGCAATGTGGTGCCGGTGATAGATCTTAAGAAAAAGTTTGCCATGCCGGCCAAGGAGATAAGCCGTGATAGCTGTATCGTGGTGCTTGAAATCGCCTTTGCCGAGGAACCGTTGTTGATCGGTGCGCTGGCGGATGGCGTCCAGGAAGTCCTCGATCTGATATCGGATCAGATCGAGCCGGCCCCACGGCTTGGCACCGGTATGAATGTCGAATTCATTCTCGGCATGGGCAAGGTCAACGAAGAGTTCGTGATCCTTCTCGATTTGCATAAGGTCTTTACGGAGAAAGAACTCGAAAGCCTCGCGGAGTAGAGACGATGAGTCGAGGAGCCGTGTTAAGTGGAGAGCGTACGTTGCATGAGGCTATGGGGACGATTCGCCGTGATTCAGCCCATCCGAGCTGTCGCTGCTGTGGCGACGATCTGAATGTCTCGGCACCGAGCGGGATTCAGTGCAGTTGCGGCTGGTCTGTCCCGGCAGGGTTGAAAGGGTTACTCTGCGCGTGATGGACATGGCGCTAGAAACACTCTAAATGTTTAATGAATATTAAGTTGACGATTTAACTCAACATAGTCAGTATCATCGTGCCTAAACAGGGCACCGGAGTAGCGTAGCGATGTTCATGGGATACATCTATATCACCTGCCATACCTGCGGGCGTGAAATTAAGCACCATTCGCGTGATGTCACGGCATGGCCGACCCGCATCTGTCCCGGGTGTGGCGAGACGCTGACGGTTTCACTGTCGAAAAAGGACGAGGGAGACGGGGAGTCTTCCGTAGAAAATTAATCTAAGCATAGCAGACCGCCGTTCTGGCGGTCTTTTCTTTTCCAGACAACAATTAGAGATGCGGCATCAGCGTATTGCTCAGGGCTCGCGATAGGGGCTCAGGAGTACGTCCCCTAACTCATGCGCCGCCGTGGCGCGGAGCCGGCAGGTTCCGTTTTCGCGGCCAAGTAGCGTATGGAGTTCACCTGCGCGGAGTTGGCCGCGGGTGTGCTGGCGTATCACCAGGCACCAGGGACCGGCATCGGGAAGGTAGAGGGTAAAGCTGCCATCGTCAGTAGCCGGGCTGGAGGCATAGTCGGGGCGGCGGTGAAGGTCGGCGTGGCGGTAGGCGAGTACCATGGTCGCGGCGAGTCCCTCGCCGGCAGCGTCGATGGCGCGCCCGTGGATGGAGAACGGGGCCGCGGTCAGGGTACGGGCAAGAACCCGTTGTGTGTTGACCTGCTGCAGAACGAAGTCGAGCTGCTGCGGTTTGTTTTCAGCCAGCACCACCGGGTTGGAGGCCGGTAGCGCCCATGCATCGCCCGGACGCGGGGGGCCACTGTCGCTGCCGCCGCTGCGCAGGCGTGCCACCAGGTGATAGCTTCCGGGAGCCAAATCGAGCAGGTAATGACCGTCGTCATCGCTGGTTGCAGCGAAGTCGGCCGGCCCGCGCAAGCCGCTGCGCGCATTGCGATAGGCGTAGACGGAAGCCCCGGCGACCGGCTGCCCGGAGGCGTCACGGACTATTCCGGTGATGCCGGTGCCTGATTTATCGATGCCCCGGGTGTCGAAGGTGGAGGTGCAGGCCGCAAGCAGCACCGTAAGGGCGAATGCGAGTAGACCGAGGCGCGAGTCGTAACGTTTTCGCTTAGTTGATCTGGACAAAGTTGCCATGGTCGACCTGGAGCAGGAAAAGGGTCTTGTCGACTTCGCCCTGCAGGTCAAAGCTGGTGGCCCCGGTGACTCCCGGGTAGTTACGCAGTTGGGTCAGCGCTGTCAGCAGCTCCTCGCGGGTCGCAATGCGCGGATCGGAGAGCAGGCCGAACAGGATGTTGGCGGCATCGTAGGCCTGGGCCTCGATGAACGAAGGGTCCTGGCTGAACTCGCGGTAGTAACGCTCGACGAATTCGCGGACAAAGGGGATGTCGCTGTAGGGGAAAAAGCCGTTCACCAGCACGGCGTTGTTGACGAAGCGCTCCCCGGCACGATTCACCAGCTTGGGGGAGTACCAGCCGTTGCTGCCGAGCAGCTGCACGTTTTCAACTCCATAGTAGACCAGCTGCGGCAGTAGCATGGCTACGTTCTCGGCAAAATCGGGGATAAACAGTGCTTCAAAGGTGGTTTCGGGCGGGAGTTGTCGTCTCTTTTTATCTGCTTCGCTCAGATCCTTGTCATCCTCGTCTCTGGTGTTGAGGTCTTCGCCGATGAAGGGGATGATCTGGTGCCTGAAGTCGGTCTCCTCAGGGTTGTATTCTGCTTCTTCGACCACCAGGCCACCCAGTTTTTTCACTTCTTCGGCGAACAGTTGCGCCAGTTCGCGCCCCTTGTGACTCTGTGGATAGAGCACGGCAAAAGCGGTCAGACCACGCTCGTTGACCGCGTAGCGGGCCAGTTCCCTGGCCTGGAGGCGGTTGGTCAGGGAATTGCGGAAAATGTAACGGCCGGTTTGTGGCAACCCATTCTTCTGGGAGAGGCTGAGCAGCGGGACGGCGTCCATCTCGGCACGTTCGGCAGCGGCCTCGGAGGTGTCCCCCGAGAGTGGTCCGAGAATCGCCATCACACGCTCCGTGTTAGCGAGCTCGATAACGGCATCGGTGCTCCGTTCAGGGCTGGCGGCGCTGTCCCGGTAGACCAGTTTCAGTTCGGGGTTGTTTTCGATCTGGTTGGCAAGAGCCATTTCGATACCGCGCTTGGCGAGCTTGCCGAACGGAGCATAGCGACCGGTCAGAGGGAGCACGACGCCGATGGTGTTCCGTTGCAGCCAGGCGCCACCGGTGAGGCGGTTGAGCAGGATGGGAATTTCACCCCGGTAGGTGAACGGGGTGCGGTCTTGCTGCACCTCTGAAATAAGGCGCCGGGCCTGCAGGTTTCGCCCGGCGTCGAGTGCAATGCGGGCGAGCTGCAGGCGGGCGTCGAGCGCCATGGAGGTGCCGTCGAAGACCAGGATGCACTCTTCCAGGGAGCCCTCCGGCATCTCGGCAATCAGGGCGTGACTGCGGGAGATCAACTGGTCCTGGGCGCCACCGAGCTCCAAGGCGCGGCGGAAGTAGAAGAGCGCCTCGAGGGGGTGCCCCAATTCTGCCTTAGCTTCTCCGAGGGCACCAAACAGCAGAATTCGGTCGGCGTCGAACAGGGGGATCTCCTGTAGCGGGGAGAGCTCGGCGACTCCGAGAAGGTACTCGCCGAGGCGGATATGGGCGACACCGGCGATAAAGTTGGCCTCGCCGCTGCGCAGCTCCTCGGGGATCTGTTGGATAAAGATCAGCGCCTTCTTGTCGTCCTTCTGGTCAAGGGAGATGCGTGCCAGGTAGAGCTGGATCTGGTGCAGCCATTCGGTGTCGGGGAAGCGGTAGAGGAAGTCGAGAAACAGGTTGTTGGCTTTTTCGAGCTGGCCGCTGCGGTAGAGCTGCACCCCGGCATGGAAGGCGAGCTCGGGGTCGTTCAAAACCTCCTCACTGACCACGGCTACAGGTTCGCCGCTCTCCACAGAGGGCGTGGCCGCCTGCAGGGGGGCTGGCAGCATGGCCAGGCAGGCGAAAAGCCCGCATATCAACCGGAATCGCATTGTCATGCCGTCCTCCTGGACTATTCGAAGATTTCCTTGACCTTGTCGAAAAAGCCCTTGCCCAGGGGGTTGACCTCTTCGCCCCCCTCGCGGGCAAATTCCTCGAGCAGTTCTTTCTGGCGGTTGTTGAGCTTGGTCGGGGTCTCAACCCGCAGCACCACCAGCTGGTGCCCCTGCCCGTAACCCTGCAGGGAAGGGAACCCCTTGCCGGAGAGCTTCAGGATCTTGCCCGACTGGGTGCCGGCCGGCACCTTGATCTTGACCTTGCCGTCGAGGGTCGGAACCTCCAGGTCAGCACCGAGGGCTGCCTGGGCGAAGCTGATCGGCACATCGCACAGGATATCCTGTCCCTGGCGTTGAAACAACGGGTGATCTTCGACACTGATCACCACGTAGAGGTCGCCGTTCGGCCCGCCGCCGCTGCCGGGATCTCCCTCGTTGTGCAGCTTGAGGCGGGTGCCGGTCTCGACCCCGGCCGGGATCTTGAGCGCCAGGCTCTTCTTGCCGCGGGTCACGCCGCTTCCCTTGCACGCCTTGCACGGCTCCTTGATCACCTGTCCCTGGCCGCTGCAGTCGGGGCAGGGGCGGGTGAGGGAGAAAAAGCCCTGCTGGAAGCGGACCTGGCCGGCGCCACGGCAGGTGCCGCAGGTTTCGGGCGAGGTGCCCGGTTTGGCGCCGTTGCCGTTACAGGTTTCGCAGGTGAGGTGACGCGGGATCTGGATCTTGGTTTCGAGCCCCTTGGCCGCTTCCTCGAAGCTGATGCTGAGGTTGTAGCGCAGATCGTCGCCACGCCGTCCGCGCGAGGTGCGGCGGCCACCGCCGCTGGCCCCGAAGATGTCGCCGAAGATGTCGCCGAAGATGTCCTCGAACGGAGCGCCGCCGAAATCGAAGCCGCCCTGGTTGAAGCCCCCAAAGCCCTCGGTGCCGGCATGACCGTACTGGTCGTACTGGGCCCGTTTTTGCGGGTCGGAGAGAATGGCGTAGGACTCGGAGGCCTCCTTGAACTTCTCTTCGGCCGCCTTGTCACCCGGGTTCTTGTCGGGGTGGTACTGCAGGGCGAGCTTGCGATAAGCCTTTTTGATTTCGGTCTCGCTGGCGTTCTTGTTGACCCCGAGGACCTCGTAATAGTCACGTTTGGACAAAGGTTACTCCCTGAACCGGACACCGCGTGCCCGGGTTGCAGTAAACGGCAACAGGAGCCGAGTTGCCCCGGCTCCTGCTACGCTGGTCGTGTTTGGTGCGTTTGACGACGTTATTTCTTCTCTTCGTCGACGTCCTCGTACTCGGCGTCGACCACGTCATCGTCCTTCTTCTCACCTTCGCCTTCGCCCCCCTCGGCCTGGCCGGATTCAGCCTGGGCCTTGGCGTACATCGCCTCGGCGAGCTTGTGCGAGGCCTCGGCGAGCGCCTCGGTCTTGGCGGTGATGTCGTCCTTGTCGTCACCTTCCATGGCCTTCTTCAGCTCTTCGACGCCCTCTTCGATCTTCTTTTTGGTCTCGTCGTCGACCTGGTCGCCGTGATCCTTGAGCGCCTTCTCGGTCGAGTAGACCATGCTGTCGGCCTGGTTGCGGGCCTCGATCAGTTCACGCTTCTTCTTGTCTTCACCTTCGTGGCTTTCGGCGTCCTTGACCATGCGCTCGATTTCCTCTTCGGAGAGGCCGCTGGAGGAGGTGATGCGGATCGACTGCTCCTTGCCGGTGCCGAGATCCTTGGCCGAAACATGCACGATGCCGTTGGCGTCGATGTCGAAAGTGACCTCGATCTGCGGTACCCCGCGCGGTGCCGGCGGAATATCGGTGAGGTCGAAGCGACCGAGGGTCTTGTTCCCTTCGGCCATTTCGCGCTCGCCCTGCAGCACGTGCACCGATACGGCCGGCTGGTTGTCCGCGGCGGTGGAGAAGACCTGGCTCTTCTTGCACGGGATGGTGGTGTTTTTCTCGATCAGCTTGGTCATGACCGCGCCGAGGGTCTCGATGCCGAGCGACAGTGGGGTGACGTCGAGCAGCAGCACGTCCTTGACTTCGCCCTTGAGTACGCCGCCCTGGATGGCGGCGCCGATGGCGACCACCTCGTCCGGGTTGACCCCCTTGCTCGGGGCCTTGCCGAAGATCTCCTCGACCCTCTTGGCGACCGCAGGCATGCGGGTCATGCCGCCGACCAGGATAACCTCGTTGATGTCCGAGGCGGAGAGGCCGGCGTCCTTGAGCGCGGTTTTGCACGGCGCAGCGAGGTTGTCGAGCAGGTCGCCGCAGATACTCTCGAGCTTGGCACGGCTCAGCTTGACGTTGAGGTGCTTGGGACCCGAGGCGTCGGCGGTGATGAACGGCAGGTTGATGTCGGTCTCCATCGACGAGGAGAGCTCGATCTTGGCCTTTTCGGCTGACTCCTTGAGGCGCTGCAGCGCCATCTTGTCGCCGCGCAGGTCGATGCCCTGGTCCTTCTTGAACTCGTCGGCGACGTAGTCGATGATGCGCTGGTCGAAGTCCTCGCCGCCGAGGAAGGTGTCGCCGTTGGTCGACTTGACCTCGAACACGCCGTCGCCGAGCTCGAGGATTGAAACGTCGAAGGTGCCGCCGCCGAGGTCAAAGACTGCAACCTTTTCCTCGTCCTTCTTGTCGAGGCCGTAGGCCAGCGAAGCGGCGGTCGGCTCGTTGATGATGCGCAGTACGTTGAGGCCGGAGATCTTGCCGGCGTCCTTGGTCGCCTGGCGCTGGGAGTCGTTGAAGTAAGCCGGCACGGTGATGACCGCGTCGGTGACTTCCTCGCCGAGGTAGTCTTCGGCGGTCTGCTTCATCTTCTGCAGCACCATCGCCGAAATCTCCGGGGCGCTGTACTGCTTGCCACGCGCCTCAACCCAGGCGTCGCCGTTGTCGGCCTTGACGATCTTGAAGGGGCTGATTTCGATGTCTTTCTTGACCGCTTCCGAGTCGAACTGGCGGCCGATCAGGCGCTTGATGGCGTAGAGCGTGTTCTCGGGGTTGGTGACCGCCTGACGCTTGGCCTGCTGGCCGACGAGGCGTTCGCCGTTTTCTGCAAAGGCCACCATCGAGGGGGTGGTGCGGGCCCCTTCCGAGTTGGCAATAACGATCGGCTCGCCGCCTTCCATGACGGCGACGCACGAGTTGGTGGTTCCGAGGTCGATTCCGATAACTTTACCCATGAGTCTTTTCCTCCTGCTTTCTCTCTATCGCGAGTTTCGTTGCGTGTATGAATTGGCGCCGCATTTATTCGGCGTCGTTGTCTGTTTCCTCGGCCGCTTTTTCCGGGGCCTTGGCGATCATCACCAGGGCCGGGCGGAGCAGACGCTGGTTAAGGTAATAGCCCTTCTGCATTTCCTGAACCACGGTGTTGGGCGGATGCTCTGCCGTTTCCATTTGTCCCATCGCCTCATGGCAGTCGGGATTAAACGGTTGCCCCACCGCCTCGACCAGAGTGACGCCGAACTGCTCGAGGGTCTTGTTGAACTGAACGATGGTCATCTCGACCCCTTCGATCAGCGCACCGCCGTCGGCCTCGTCACTCTTGGCATGCTCCAGGGCACGGCTGAGGTTATCGAGTACCGGCAGCATCTCGCGCAGCAGGTTCTCGTTGGCAAACTTGGCCAGGTCTTCCTTGTCCTTCTGGGCACGGCGCCGATAGTTCTCAAGGTCGGCGCGGGCGCGCAGGTAGAGATCGTGGTTGTCCGCGGCCTCTTGTTGGGCCTGGGCCAGTGGGTCGAGTTCTTCGGCTATGGTCTCGCTGTTTTCGGCGCTTTCAGCAGCCTCGGGCTCCTCGGCTGCCGCGGAGGGTGTGGTCACCTCTTCCGGTGCTTCCTCCGGTGTCTTCTTCTTACTCACGTTCGTTTGTTCTCCTTGTCCTTCGAAGTTATTTGGTCTTGAGCATCTGGCTGATCAGACGTGCAGAGCAGTCGACTAGCGGGATGACATGGGCGTAGGGCATGCGCACCGGGCCGATGATGCCGATGGTGCCGGTGGCGCCGCGGCCGCTGGTGAAGCTGGCGGTGATCAGGCTGCAGCCCGAGAGCTCCGCAATGCCGCTGTCGCTGCCGAAGCAAACCTGGGTGCCGCCGGTTTTGCGGCTGCGGTCGAGCAGGGCGACCAGCAGGCTCTTTTGCTCGAAGGCACGCAGCAACCGTTTCATGGTTTCGAGGTCGGCGAACTCGGGCTGCTCGAGCATCTGCGTGGTCCCCTCGATGAACACCTGGCTGCCGAGCTCGTCCTTGAGCGCTTCGCGCGACAGGCGCAGGGCGCGGCGGACCAGGACGTCGACCCGGGTCTTCTCTTCGACCATCTGCTGCAGGATGCGCATCTGCGCCTCGGCCATCGACAGGCCGCTAAGGGTGGTGTTGAGGTAGTTGGCGGCCTGGTCGAGTTCGGCCTGGCGCACCGGTTCCTCGACGCTGATCACGCGGTTTTCGACGATGCCCGACTCGGAGACCAGGATCACCAGCACCCGCCCGCCCGGAAGGGCATGGAAGTCGATGTGGCGAAAGATGGTCTGCGAGAAACTCGGCGCCATGACCATGCCGGTGTAGCACGAGAGCTCGGAGAGGACACGGCTGGCCCGCTGCAGCGCTTCGTCCATGCCGAGGCCGCGCAGCAGGTAGTGGTCGCGCAGTTGCTGCTGTTCCTCGCGGCTCAGGCCGTGGTTGTGCAGCAGGGCGTTGACGTAAAACTGGTAGCCGACATCGGTCGGGATGCGTCCCGCCGAGGTGTGGGGCGCATGGATCAGGCCGTTCGCCTCGAGTTCCGCCATGACATTGCGCACCGTGGCAGGCGACAGCTTGAGCGGCAGGCGCCTGGTAACCGCCTGGGAGCTGACCGGGCCGGCCGTTTCAATATGCAGCTCGACGACCGCCTTGAAAATGTCCTGGTTGCGTGCGCTGAGAATGGTAGCCATGGTCGCTTCCGTAGAAAAAGTTCGAGCCGGTTAACCCGGCCCCGGCGGTCGTTAGCAGACGCTCCCTGAGAGTGCCAGCGCAGACAACATAACAACGGGTCTACCCTCTGTCAAGGGACGCAGGAGCGCTTATTTTTACAGGAGAAACGGCTGAATCAGGTGGTCGTAAAGCAGCCACCCTTCGGGGGTGAAATGCCAGCTGCCAGAGGCGTGGTGAAGTTGTTCTCCGCACTGTCTGATCGCGTCGCGAAAGACTTCATCGAAGGGGGTGCCGAAGCGGTTCAGGAAGTCATCGCAGATCACCCCCTCCGCGGTGCGCAACGCCAGGTAAGCGGTTTCGCTCATCGCAGCCTGGCGGTCGAAGAACTCGAGCCGCTGCGACGGGTCGCAACCTTTATCGATACAGGTTTGATAGCGCTCCAGGTCGGGGGGGATATGGCGGCGTTCACCCCAGTTCGTGGCGTAAAAACTGTGGGCCCCGGCACCGACGCCGAGGTAGGGGCGGCGTCGCCAGACGTCACGGTTATGCCGGCATTCGTATCCGGGGCGTGCGTAGTTGGAGATCTCGTAGTGGCGGTAACCGGCGGCAGCGAGGCGACGGTCGAGGAGCAGGTAGAGCTCGGCGTAGTGCTCGTCGTCGGGAAGCGGCAGCGCCTGCTGCTGGTGTCGCTGGTAGAGGGGGGTGCCCTCCTCGAGGGTCAGTCCGTAGGCGGAGAGGTGTTCGGGGGCGAGTTTGAGCAGGGTTTCGATGTCACGCTCGAGCGCGACGCCATCTTGGTTGGGAAGTGCAAAGATCAGGTCACAGGAGAGGTTGTCGAAGCCGACCCGCCGCGCCGCCCGGAAGGCAGCGTGCGCCTGTGCGGAGCTGTGTGCGCGACCCAAGGCCTTGAGCTGCGGGTCGGAGAATGTTTGCACGCCGAAGGAGAGGCGGTTGATACCGGCCGCACGGTAGCCGTCCAGGGAGCTTTCACTGACGGTTCCCGGGTTTGCCTCGAGGGTCACTTCGGCGTCGGCGATAAGACCGTACTCGTTGCGGACACTATCGAGCAGCTGCGTGACCTGAGCAGAGCTGAGGCGCGACGGGGTGCCGCCGCCGAAGAACACCGAGTCAAACGGCCCCTGCCAGTGCGCGGCTTTTTGCTCCAGTTCACGTCTGAGTGAGGCGACGTACTTCGCCACGCTGGCGTCATCGCCGGTCAGAGAATAGAAGTCGCAGTAGCCGCATTTACTGTGGCAGAAGGGGATGTGCAGGTAGAGCCCGGTCATGATCTCCCCCCGAAGCTGGACAGGTAGAAACAAAAAAGGCGGGGAGTAAACTCCCCGCCTCGATGGTGCATGAATTAGATGTTGCGGTCAATGGAAGTATTTGGCGTTGATCCACAGGTGCGCGACGATACTCACGGCGTAGCCGATCGCTACCGCCCAGCTCCACTTGAGGTGGTTGCCGAAGGTGTAGACGCCGCGCGCGGTACCCATCAGGGCGACACCGGCCGCCGAGCCGATCGAGAGCATGCTGCCGCCGACACCGGCGGTGAGGGTGACCAGCAGCCACTGCCCGTGCGACATGTGCGGGTCCATGGTCAGCACCGCAAACATCACCGGGATGTTGTCGACGATCGCCGAGAGGATGCCGACCAGCACGTTGGCGGTGGTCGGTCCGAGGTC
>PKUI01000017.1 GCA_002869605.1 Desulfuromonas sp.
AACCATGAATCTGACACTGTATGTGTGGCGTCAGAAGGACGCCAAGGATAAAGGGAAGCTCGAGCGTTACAATGCGAAGGATGTCAGCCCTGACATGTCTTTCCTTGAGATGCTCGACGAGGTCAACGAAGACCTGATTAAAACCGGCATTGAGCCGATCGTCTTCGACCATGACTGCCGCGAAGGGATCTGCGGCACCTGCTCGCAGGTGATCAACGGTGTGCCGCACGGCCCCGAGGAAGAGATCACCGCCTGCCAGCTGCATATGCGTCGCTTCAAAGACGGCGACGCAATCTACATCGAGCCGTGGCGTGCCAAGGCCTTCCCGGTCATCAAGGATTTGATGGTCGACCGTAGCGCCTTCGATCGCATAATCCAGTCATACGGCTACACCTCGGCCCACACCGGCGGAGTGCCCGACGGCAACGCGATCCCGATCTCCAAGGTCAAAGCTGACGAGTCGATGGACGCCGCTGCCTGTATCGGCTGCGGGGCCTGCGTCGCCGCCTGCCCCAACGCCTCGGCGATGCTGTTCGTCTCGGCCAAGGTCAGCCACCTCGGACTGCTGCCGCAGGGTGAAGTGGAAGCCGCTCGCCGCGTCAAGGCGATGGTCGACACCATGGACGCCGAAGGCTTCGGTAACTGCACCAACCACTACGAGTGTGAAGCTGCCTGCCCGAAAGGGATCAAGGTCAAGTTCATCGCTCGCCTTAACCGCGAACTGGCCAAATCGACGGTCACCAAGTAGTACGTTCGCGACGCACCAGCACCACAAAGGGCAGCCCATTTGGGCTGCCCTTTTTTTATTATCCTCCAACGCCACTAGACTTTCACTAATGAGGATCTATATTCAGACTGTATGTATCTTCATTTTCGGCACAATCTGAGCAAATTATCCAGCACCACGCTGCCGCTTCTGCTGCTTTACGTCCTGCTCGGGACCACGAACGCCATTGCGGAAACATCCGAGAATTCAAGTCAACCAACTGCTGAGCCGCAGCAACAAGAAGAGAGTGGGCTGGACGCCTTCGGAAAAAAAACCGCATCCACCCTCTACCACGAGCCGCTGAGCAGATCGATTGAAAACATCTCACAGAAGCTGGACACCTATTTCGGCAACGAACAACTGTATAAAGACTATACCGCCAGCTATGGTCGCTTCAGATTGACGACGAAATATAAACGGGGTGGCGAATTCACCATGGTCCCGAAATTCCAGCTACGCCTGAAACTGCCCAACCTTAACAAGCACCTAAAATTGAAGCTCGAACTGGATGCCGAAGAAAACGAGGACTCTCCGGAACAGACCGTAGAGACGTTTGATCTGTTGAGCGGTGACCTCCCGCCTAAAGTATCATCAAGCAACTTCTCAACCTCGATCTCCCCGGGCATCAACTACAACACCGACGAAGACGAACTTGACCCCTATGCGAAAATTAAGTTCCAGTACAGGTTCCCCCTGTTGAACTGGTCATCATCGCTCAGCCAGACATTTGAACGCTATAGAAGTACCGGGAATGGGACAAGAACCAACTTGACCTTGATGAGACCGATAGGCGAGCGGTACACCCTGACATTAACATCGAAGGTCTACCACAATGAGGGAGAATATACGCACACAGACTACCAGATAACCCAGGGAATCAAGCTGGCGTATCAGGCGACACGAAGGCTGACCATCTCAAGCGAAGCAATTATCCAGGGGAAAACAGACCCTAACTGGCAGCACGATCTCTACACCGTCAACATCCAGTTCCGTAAAAACATCCACGAAGAATATGTCTTCTTAGAACTCAAACCGGAGATCGAGTTCGACAGTGAGAAAAACTTCCACGGAGCCCCTTCGCTTTCCCTGCGACTCGAAGTCCACTATGGTGCCATCTATTACAACAAGAAGTGATCCTAGGTCATTCAGCACGATAACGGGCCATGAATGACCTGTCGATGTGATCTTTGATCCGCCACGGCAGGACCCCAAACAGGCTGAACGGAGGACGCTTTAACGCCGCACGACCATCACCAAGGTTGAGAACCTGCATGAAGCTCTGTTGGGGAGAATAGGTACTCAGCGGCCGACGCTCGAGAGCTGCAATCAGGTTGTGCGTCAGAACCGGCCCCTGGCGAACCGCATAGACCCCTGCCTTCGCCAGAGGCGAGCTCATGAAATAAGCACAGTCTCCTGCGGCAAAAAGATACGCATCGTCAACAGACTGCAGAAACGGATTAATACTCAACCCGCCGTCGGGGCCGACACTCAGTGCCGACTCCCGGAACAACTGCGGTGGCGACACGCCGGTTGCCAACAGGGCAAAGTCGTATGTCCAACGCTGTCCGTCACTGAACTCGATGTACGCTTCCTCGAAACCTTTGACATGAGTATTTTCGAGGACTTGCACCGACCTTCGCCGAAAATATTCCTTGACCTTTACGACCAGAGCAGTCGGCCATCCCGGCAGAAGCTCTCCACTCGAGACCAGCGCCACCCGGCCGTCGACGCCGTTGCACTCCAATAAACGCCGCAGATTTCCGGCTAACTCTACCCCTGCAGCCCCACCGCCGACGACCAACAGACGACACGGACGCCCCGAGGGCCACGCCTCGATCTTGCTCCGCAGTTCGGCAAGACGCTCCACCGGCTTCACCGTCAATACACGCTGTTTCAGGGTCGCGGGGATATCGGCAACAACCTCACTACCGACATTGAAAGAAGCGACATCATAATCGACACAACGTCGCGAAGAAAGAATCAGTGAGCGCTTCTGGCTATCGATCCGCTCTACCCGCTCCCAGATCGTCTCAACCCCGGCCTGCTCGGCCATCTTGTCGAGTGGGAAGCAGAGATCTTCAGACCTGTACCGTCCACCAAGCAATCCCGGCGCCATCCCCGAATAGTAGTGTAACGGCTGCGGGTTGATCAGGGTAATGCGATGCCCGCGCCGTAGTATCGCGCGGGCCTGGCTGAGCGTATGAAGGTGCGCATGCCCTCCACCAACCAGCAATAGATGTCGCCCCATATTGCCTCCCTCGAAAGACTAGTAGCCGCCCGACAGACCACCCCGTTTGCGACGCGAGGCGCGCCCAATCAGCCAGCCCAAAAACAGGACACCGGCCCCGGCAAGAAACCATTTAATAACCCCGCTGCTCATCAGGCTCTCGTTCTCCTTGCGCAACAGACCGAGTTCATTGCTCAGCATCGCATTTTCATCCTTGAGGCGATCACGCTCGCTGGCGAGGGTGACAACATCGGCAGCATCGACCACCAGCTGATCGTACTTCTGCAGGGTTGCGTCGCGCTCGTTCAAGGTTTCCGTCTGTTGCTGCTGTATGTCCGTCAGCTTTTTCTCCGTAACCGCGAGCTTTTCGACCAGCTGCTGGCGTTCAGCTTCGAGCTCCCCCGATGCTGCACCGAGACGTTTCTGCGCGGCAGTCAACTCCCCCTCAAGCTGTTTGAGCTGTTTTTCCAAGCGTGAGATGACATGCGTCCTCGGCTCACGATCCGTGGCATAGCGCTTCGGGAAGTAGCCCTCCGTGCCATCGGACAAACGTACCTTGAAGTAATCACCCTTCTCACCCAGCATCTGCATGGCGTCGTCGGTATGCATCAGCTTTTGCGCCGCGCTCCCGGAGACCGCTTCGCTTCTGAGATTAACCGCCAGCTGGTCGCTGACATACAGGGTACGGGCGAAGACCGGCGGCGCCATAAACAACACCACCAGACAAACACCCATAGCTACGAAAAATCTGTTCATTATATCCTCCTTGCAACCCCGCATCCCGGGGAACATAACACTTACTCTTCTCCAAGCGGCCAATCGTCTTGATATCCGGGAGGGTAGAAATTCTCGCGAGTGCGGTTGAAATAGCCGAATTGGATCTCCGGCACCCTCTGCTTGAGCTCATTCAGCATCGCGTACATGCCGAGCGGCTCGCTATCCACTGCAATGGCCTCCCAGTAGCGAACCGGATCGAGACTCAGGTTGCGCATCTGGATCAGGTCGACCCCGGCAGTACCGATCAGGTCGATAAGCGCCTCGAGCTCGTCCCTGCGGTCGGTCACCCCCGGGAAGACCAGGTAGTTGAGCATGGTGAAAAGCCCTCTTTGCTTGGCGCGATGCACCGACTCAATGACATCCGCAAAGCGATATCCCTGGGGGCTATAATAAGGCTTGTAAACCGGTTCACGAACCGAGTTCAGGGAGATGCGGATCGAATCGAGCCCCGCATCTGCGAGTCTGTCGATCTCGTCAGGCAGCGACGCGTTGGTGTTGAAATTCACCGTTCCTCGTGAGGTTGCCCGGCGCATCTCATTGATCGCTTTCGCTGCGGTTGCGGCCTGTAGAATAGGATCCCCTTCGCACCCTTGCCCGAATGAGACGATCGCATTTTCAGCCGACTCCAGGTGGGGCACGGCGACGGCACAGAGCTCTTCAACGCTCGGCACAAAGGTCAAGCGTTCCTGACTCGAGGGACAGCATTCGTTGGCTTCCGTCTGATGCGAAAGGCAACCAATACAGCGTGAATTGCAGTTCGGGCTGATCGGCAGTGGAGCTTCCCAGCGCCCCAGAAAAAGATTTTTAGCTGCGAAGCAGTGGTAATCGAGCGCGCAGCGGGAGAGCTGTTCGAGCAGTCGATTCCCTCCGCTCTGTGCCATGCGCTGGCGGACCTTGGGTTCGAGCTCGCGGTCGTCGAAGTTTTCCGGCTGCCACTGAATGTTGCGATCCACCTTGACCGCCGCCACGTAAAAACGCTCCTCCTCAACACACCAACCCAACGCGGTATAGGCCCAAAGCGGCAGGGTCATGCGCTTGCGCGTCCACTCTGCGGCCGGCAACAGGGTCCGGGTATAGCCGGGAGCCATGAAGGCACAAACCGCCTGTACGCTCCCCCCACCCCACTCCCGAGGTAGCTGATCGATCGTCTCGACGCGTCCACGGTTACGGTTCCAGCCGAGCGGTGGTGTCTGCGGGAGGGTGAACAGGCGGCTCCCCTCGGGAAGCGGAATCAGTTCTGCCACATCCGGACGTAGCGGCGTCATGCCGTTCATACCGACCATCTCCAGAAAGGGGTGCTCGAACACCTCTCCCTGTTCATCTGCCACCACTGCGCGGAAAGTCTTTTCTGTCATATGCGAACAATCAACCTGATATTCTTGGTAAACACTTGATATTGCGGGAGAGTAGCACACTTGGACACAGGTTTGAAGTGTAAACGACAGTCCTTTCCTTACGAATAACGGTAACTTCTACACGCCGGTCGGAACGCTGCGCCAGCCTACTATTTGAGCTTTTCACTTGCCGGGCACTCGGCTATGCTAGCCGTCATGCGCATTGTACTGGCCACCCTGCACAGCAAATATATCCACGCCAGCCTGGCCCTCCCCTACCTGGCAGCGTACTGTGGAGATCTCGCATGTGATTTTGAAATCCGCGAATTCACCGTTCATGAGCCGCAGGAGAATGTCCTTGAACTGCTGCTCGCCAGCTCACCCGATGTCATCGCCCTGTCGGTCTACCTCTGGAATCGACGCGAGACACTGGAACTGGTCGACGCCCTGGCAATTGCCGCGCCGCAGGTACGGATCGTGCTCGGCGGACCGGAGGTTTCCTTCGAGGGAACGGCGCTCCTTCATGCCCACCCCGGAATCTGCGCGCTGGTGCGTGGCGAAGGGGAACTCCCGCTGCATGGCCTGCTCAGCGCCTGGCTCCGTCACCAGCAGCCTGACGGCGTACCCCGCTTGACCTGGCGGGAGGGCAAGCAAATTACAGAAGGACCGGATGCGCCCCCACTGGAAGACCTCGACGCCATCCCTTCACCGTTTGCCGCGGAGCTGGTCGATTTGTCGCGCGGGTTTACCTACCTCGAAACCAGCCGCGGCTGCCCCTACCGTTGCAGCTTCTGCATGAGCGCCCTCGACGACAGCGTACGCTCCTTCTCCATGCAGCGCATCCGCAGCGACCTGCGGCTATTGATGGATGCGCGGGTGGCGAAAATCAAACTTGTCGATCGCACTTTCAACTACAGTCCCGCACGTGCGCGCGAGATCTTCTCCTTTATCCTCGAGCACAACCGGAACAGCCACTTTCACTTCGAGATCGGCGCGCATCTCCTCGACGAGGAGACCCTGCAGCTGCTCGCCACGGTCCCGGAAGGAATGTTTCAGTTTGAGATCGGTGTACAGTCGACCCTCGACCAGACGCTTGACAACATCGACCGTCACGTCGACCAGCAACGGCTCGAGGCCAACGTAACGCGTCTCCAGGAGACCGGGAACATCACCCTGCACCTCGACCTGATCGCCGGGCTCCCCGGAGAATCGTACCCCCAGCTGCTCTCCTCGATTGACCGGGTCATCGACATGCAGCCGCACCATCTGCAAATCGAACTGGTCAAGCTCCTCCCGGGCTCGCCCCTGCGAGGCGCTGCTTCAGAGTGCGGGATTGAATTCGCCCCCCACCCCCCCTACACGGTGCTGTCGACCCCTGAGATCGACTTCGCACAGCTTGGCCTGGTCAGAGCCTTGAGTCGGGTACTCGACATGACCTGGAATCATGGCCGCATGCGCGGCTTCCTGACGGCGCTCGCGCTACAGAGCGGCTCATTCGCCTCGGGCCTTGAGCTCCTTTCTTCGACGCTGAAACGAAAAGGGATGCTGCGCCACCCGCTCTCACAGCGGAGTCTGTTCGAGGCGCTTGCCGGTGTCGTTGCCGAAAATTTCCACGAAATGACCAGGGATCGGCTTACGGAACACCTTGCGCGAGACTATGCGCTTAGCGAGAAAGTCGCCTTATCCTCCCCCCCGTTCTTCTTCTCGTGCGACCTTAACGACAGCGAACAGGCCATGGCCCGGGAGCAGCTGGCGATCGAGCTCGAAAGCATCCGCGGCCAGGGGGTCAAGCTGCAGCATTTTGCCTGCGTCTTCCACCACCTTCACGGGGAACAGCGCAGCCTGCATCTATTCCTCTATTTCACCAGGCCGGGGGTCGGTTTAGAGGTCACAGAAAAGATACTCGCATGAAACTCTTTCGCTGACGCGGCAACGACCTCCCGATACGCTACCATTGCGCCCTCAGCGCCCCGGCACTTGACAAACACGGTTTTCGATTCGAAAAAGCCCTATTCAGCAGACAGGCCAACACCTGTTCAACTGGCCATCCCTTCGGATAACCTCACAAGCAACCGCGCAATTGTGCACACCCATCCCACACACTTTCCACGGCTAGGCTCATAAATATCTGGAATTAAATCAAACGATGTTTTAACATGCTTAAAAATTCGCTGCGAGGCTCCCAATCCATGCTCAAAAATATCTACACCTGGCTGGAAAAGTTTTTCTTCAATACCCTCACCAAAAAACTCGTTGGCAACTTCCTGTTTCTCGGCCTGCTGCAGTCGGCATCCATCTTCATCATCTACCGCAACCAGGAGCGTATCGCACAACTACTGACCAACGAAGCCATCGATGCGGTGCTCGCCGCACGCATCAACGAGGCGTCGCAACTCGCCCTGACGCAAATCGTCACACTCCATGGCATCGCAGCGCTGATCTTTATCTTCATGATCTTTTTCCTGCGCCATTTGATCGTGCGACCAGTGCGCATGCTGTTTGAAATCTTCGCCGACCTCGGCTGGGCCAAGGGAGACCTGAGCGTCTCGATTCCCAGCATTTCCCACGACGAATTCCGGCAGCTTTCCGAAAACTACAACAATTTCCTCTCCCGCCTGCGCAACATCTTCATCCACATGCGCCAGATGGGCATGAACATCGCCGTCAACTCCGCAACCCTGGCTAACCGTGTCGGCGTTGCCGCGAGTAATGCGCAGCGCCAGGAACAGCTCGCCGAATCGATTTTCACCCACAGCCGCGAATCCCTCACCTCCCTCGCCTCTATGGCCGACCACGCCCAGGAGATCTTCTCCTCGACAGCGCGCAACCTTGATGGAGCCAAGGCCTCTTACGATGAACTGGAGGAGGTGCGCGCCCAGGTCGATGAAATGAGCGGCATGATAGAGCGCTACAGCACCACTATCAGCAACATGGACGAGAAATCCCAGGACATCCAGAACTTCGTCAACCTGATCCGTTCGATTGCCCACAAGACCTCCCTGTTGTCCCTGAACGCTGCGATCGAGGCCGCCCGGGCCGGTGAAGCGGGAAAGGGTTTTGCCGTCGTGGCCCGTGAAGTCAAGACTCTCGCCGAGCAGGTCAATGAGGCGAACAGTAAGATTTCCGACAAGGTCAGCGCCATGCTTCAGGAACTTGGACGTTCCTCGGTGGAGGCGCGCAGCATCAGCCAGTTCGCGGACCGCACCCGGGATGCGGTGCAGTCGTCATGTACGCATTTTCGAGCGATGATCGAGGATTTCGAAAACAATTCGACACAGCTGGAAGGGATAACGCTGTCGGTTACCCAGCTGCAGGCCGCCAATCAGGACATCACCGCCAACATTTCGGACATCAACCAGCTCAGCCGCCAGGTCAATGGCCTGATGGGCGAATCGAGTGCCTATGCCCAGGGGCTTAAGGAAGAAACGGAGAAACTTCAGGAAGTGGTGGCACACTTCAAGACCGGCAAGGGATACCTTGAAGTAATCATTGCCCATATCACCCTGCTGCGCGACACCTTCCAGCAGGAGCTACGAGAGATGTACCTGTCACGCCAGGTCGACATCTTCGATCAGAACTATCGGAGAATCGCCGACACCGACCCGCCGAAGTACAAGACGGTCTACGATGAGTATATTGAAAGGGAATTCCAGAACCGCTACGATCAGGTTCTCGCTGAGCTCAACGGCAGTATCTACTGCCTGTGCGTCGACCTGAACGGCTACGGCCCGACACACAACAGCAAATTCTCCCAGGCGCTGACCGGAAACTATGACACCGACCTGCTCTTCAGCCGTGACAAGCGCCTGTTCAACGACCCGACCGGATTACGCTGCGCGCGCAACACCAACCCGTTCCTGCTCCAGACCTATGCGCGGGACACCGGCGAAGTGCTCAGTGATCTGTCGTTGCCGATTATCATCGATGGCCGTCACTGGGGAGCGGTCCGTTTCGGCTTCGACCCGAAGATCCTGCTCGAGCAGGAGAACCTACAGACGCACGATTAAGCCGGAGACAAAGCGGGCATCGAGAGCTTGCGCCTCCAGAGCACAGATACCGTCTTCCCACAGCCCCAGACAATACGCACCGAAGGTTGAGCTCCCCGATACCAGGCCATCGAGCCAAGTCAGGGTTTCGCGACGCAGGTTGTCATTGAGTTGGCCGTCACGGCTGATCATGGCATGCAGGGAAGTCAGATCATCGGCAGGCATCGGCAGCGGTGAAAAATCTCTGCCGAGCAGTCGGTTGGCCAGAGAGGTCAGCAGCAGTGTCGCCAGGGTCAGGTCGTTTTCTTCGATATTGCACCCTGTCAAATCGAGCTGAGCAAGCGCCTCGCGCTGCAGCGGCAGGTGTTCATGAAACAGGCGTTGCTGATCTTCAACCCCACCCAGGGCGGTCTCTGACACTTCAACCTCCTGGTAGGAGCGGAATGGGCGTAGTTCATCTCGGCCAGGCTCAACCAGGTCACGGTAAAGCAGAGGGCGTGGAGCAGCAAGCCCCTCGATGAGTCTGGCAAATGGCGCATCCAACAGAGGTCCGACTTCACTACGCACCTTGCGTGCACGCCGTTGCAAACGCAGCAACAGGCTGAATCCAAGCCGGAAAATGTGTTCGAGGTAATGGCTTGCCAGGAGCTGCTCGGCCTGCTGCAGATCGTTCCCACATAGGTAACCAAGAGCGATCTCCAGATTAGCGTAGGTCTCCTGCAGTGCCGTGGCGATATGCTCCGGGTTGCCGATATCTGCCTGCGAGGCCACCAGCACCTTGTTGGTCAGGCAGGTCAATTCCCAGGCCAGCTCTTCGCTTAGCCCCTCGGCGAGCAGTTCGGCTAAAACGCCCCCGGGCCGAGCAGCAACCAGCAAGTTACCCGGCAGCGGTGCCGCAAGCTGCTCGTTCAACGAAACCTTTTCCGCCGGCGCCAACTCCGTGAAGCGTTCCGGATCGAGAAACGTGTAGACCGAAGCTGCGCTTTCCGGATCGGGAATCCCCTGATCGAGCAGTCGCCCGTTACGCTGCTGCAAACCGAACTCTTCCAGGGAGGCTCCCTGTTCCGTCCGCACCAACTCCATCAGGGCGATATAAAGGTCAATATCGCGACGATAAATGACATCGAGGAAACCACCGATCAACTTGGCCATTTCCGAATCTTTGTAGTCGACCTGGTAGATCTTGTCGATCTCTCCACGCTGCAGTCGATCCTCCTCGAGCAGGTCCCCGAGCCCTCCCGTTACGGTGACAAATTGCGCAAACAGCAGCGCCAGAGAGATCTGGTCCAGCCCGTTCAGGGCTTCCCAAAGACGTTCCTCGCCGGATTCGGCCAACATGACCAGCCACCGTAAAGCAGCCTGCCCGTCATAACCTTCCGTGCGCCAGGCATCGAGATCGACAAATGTCGTCAACTGCTCATTGGAAACCATCTCCACCAGGTCGGTAACATCCTCCTCACCGACTTCACGAACCAGCGCGTAGACTTCCTGGCTGGAAAGTTTACGTATCAGCGTTTTAGCATCCTGCGCCTCGATGATCAGGTTGTATTTATTTTTTCCTGGTACGGCACGCACCATTTCCAGGCGCTCATCGGCACTCAATGCGTTAAACTCGTGTGGCGTAATTTCCCGCTCTTCTCGAAACAGCGTCAAGTGTCCCACCTTGCGACTTCCCGGCAATTTGATCGTGGTCATGCATTTCTCCTTTATCGCGCCCCTAAGATCGCCGGGGCAATGTAATGCACTGACCGGCAATGGTCAACAGTCAATCATAAGCGCACAAATCCTGTTCCCACATTAAATACGCGAAAAATATTTGACAATATATGGATTAATAGATACAAGTAACAAACCTTCTTCATTCGTTCTACCCCACAAAAGGCCAGCCTCGATCAGATCGATCGGGGCTGGCCTTTTTCTGGTTAACCATAAATCCTTCTTCCTGAATGCCCATATCACAACCAACCGATAACGCAGAGCGCCTTCTGTCCAATCCATCCAAGAGCAAAATATGAACACGCTCACTTTGAGCTTGACAAAAACCTTTTTCAAGACTCTAATATGATCACGATCACATTGGAGCAGGCCATGCGCGTTACCAAAGAAGTTAAACAGGCGACCCGGGAAAAAATTTTGCGCAATGCGGAAAAGCTTTTTTCAGAGGTCGGCTATCTCGACACCACAACTCGCCAGATCGCCCAGGCGGCCGGAATCGCCGCCGGGACCCTGTTCAACTATTTCCCGAGCAAGGAAACCCTGGCCATGTCGTTGCTGGCGGACGCCTTTCAGAAGGGGCGCCAGGATTTCCAGGCGCAGCGTACTGACTCGGAAGACCTTAACGAGGAGCTGTTTCTGCTCATAAGCTCCGAACTACGTCGCCTACGCCCCTACCGCAGCTTCGTAGCCCCGGTGCTTGAGAGTACCATGAGCATCTTTGCCAAGGAACGCGGCTGCCCGGAAGGGCTGAGCACCCGCACAGAACATCTCGCAGCCGTGCAACAGGCGATCCAGAACCATGGATTTTCCAATGTCCCGGAACAGGTTGCGACCACGCTGTACTGGTCACTCTATCTCGGCATTCTGGCATTCTGGAGTGGCGACGACTCACGCAACCAGGAACAGACCCTTGCCCTTATCGATTATTCCCTGCGGGTCTTCACTCACACCATCAACGACACCGCAGCCCAGGAGGTTTGACATGTATTCTGAGAACAGACCCAATAACGGACTCCCGCTCGAAGAGATCCTCCATGCGCTGCCGAGTGAAATCAACGATGAGTCGCCGACCAAAGATCCACTTGGTGACCTGATCGCGCAGATCTCTTCCAGGCGGGTCCCGGTAAGCTCTCTGACCAGGATGTGGGCCCTCGGCAGCATGCAGGCCAAGATTGCCGTCGGCTACCTCGCCTATGCCATGCGCAGCAGCTTCAGCAGCAAGGACAAACAACAGGAGCTTCTCAACGAGGCCCACCTTAACGCCGCCCTCAAACTGATCGGCACCATGGGCTACCTGCGTGGCGCCATCATGAAAGTCGGGCAGCTGCTCGGCAACCTGCCCCACCTGGTTCCGGACGAGATCGCGACCACCCTCGAACGCCTGCAGTTCGAAGCTCCCCCGATGCACTACCCGCTGATTCGCGAAGTTTTCCTCGATGAGTTCGGCAAGGACCCGAACGAGATGTTCGCGTCCTTCGAGAAAAAGGCCTTCGCTGCCGCCTCACTCGGCCAGGTCCATCGCGCGGTACTCCACAGCGGCGAGCAGGTCGCGGTCAAGATCCAGTACCCGAACATGGCGGCAACCATACGCTCCGACCTCGCCTCCTTGCGCAAAATCGTTCTGCCGATGAAACTCAAGGAGGAGGGACGTTACATCTTCAGCCACCTCGACGACATCGAAAGCATGCTGACCGCCGAAACCGACTATTCGAGTGAGGCCCGTATGCTCCAGCAGGCACGCAGCCTGTTCACCCCTGCTGACCAGATTGTGGTACCACGGGTCTGGCAAGACTACTCAAGCGAGAGGGTATTGACCACCGACTACCTGCAGGGATGCCACCCGGGCAAGTTTATCGAAAGCGCGCCGAGTCAAGCGGAACGGGACCAGATCGGCCGTCTGATCACGCGCGCCTTTTTACGCATCTGGGACAGAACCCACACCATGTACACCGACCCCAACCCGGGGAACTTCTTGATCCTCGACGACGGCCGCCTCGGACTGATCGACTTCGGCAGCGTACGCACGCTCAGCGACAGCGAATGGCGGGAGCAGGTCGCCGCCGAGAACGCCCTGATCGACGGGGACAAAAAAGCCCTCGACCAGGTGATCGCCGCCGCCTGTTTCTTCGACAGTGTCAGCGAGATCGAACCGGAACGTCTCGACATGATGCGACGTTTGGTCGCATGGCAGGCCACCCCGGTCTACCAGGATGAACCATTCAACTTCGGTGATCGTGATTTTTACCAACGGGGGATGGATCTCTATATCGAAGCCACCCGCCGCGGCTACCTGCGCAACGACTCCCTGTACATCTGGTGGACGCGCCTGATCCTCGGTCACCGCACCCTGCTCTACCGCCTCGGCAGTCGGGTCGCTTATCGCCCGCTCTACATGGAAGAAAAAACCTACTAGGAAAGGAGGCCTCATGAAAAAACCTGCCACCAAAACCATTATTGGTCTGATGTTCGCGGTCGCCGCATTCCACCTTTTGAGAATCGTCCTGCACCTGGACATCGAAATACAAAACATTCTGATTCCACGCTGGCTGAGCCTGGTAACATTCACTGTAGCGGCCAGCCTCGGGGTTCTGCTCGCACACGAAAGCGATTAGCCGCACCCCGAAGGGTGTCAACGATACAGTGCCTCTCACAAGGAGTCCGCAATGATTCGACAACTCGTACTCAGCAGCCTGTGCCTCCTACTGCTTGCCACCTCGAGCGCGGCGCTCGATATGCGTGAACTGATCCGCGACATTGAGGACCAGCATACCGGCCGTTCATCGATTGCCACCATGGAGATGACGGTGCGCACCGAGCACTGGGAGAGGTCCCTGAGCATGAAGGCCTGGTCGCTGGGACGTGATCACTTCCTGATCCGCATCCTCAAGCCGGCCAAGGAAAAGGGCGTCGCCACCCTCAAGGTCGACAAGGAAGTCTGGAACTACCTGCCCAAGATCGACCGTACCATCAAAGTCCCAGCTTCGATGATGGGGGGGGCCTGGATGGGAAGTCACATCACCAACAACGACCTGGTCAAGGCGGCCAAGATCGATGAGGACTATACCTTTGAGCTGCTGGGCGAAGACGACACCACCTGGACCGTCGACTGCATCCCTCGCCCCGAGGCGGCAGTGGTCTGGGGACGCATCGTCTACACGGTGGAAAAGGCGCGGCGTGTACCGTTGACGGTCGACTACTTCGATGAAGAACAGGAGAAAGTGCGCACCATGACCTTCGACAGGGTCAAAACCATCGGCAAGCGGACCCTGCCGCTACGTATGACCATCATACCGCTCGATAAACCGGATGAGAAAACGGTCTTCACCTACCACGACATCGCCTTCGATGTACCGATGGAAGAGTCGTTCTTCTCCCTTGCCAACCTGCAGGAGCGGTAACATGCTGTTCACCCTTGCCCTGCGCAATCTGTGGCGCAACCGGCGCCGCTCGCTGCTGACGCTCTCGGCGATGGTCGTCTCTTCATCACTGCTGATCCTCTGTCTGGGGGTCTTCTCGGGGATGTTTGCCGACATGCTGGCATCTGCCACCGAACAGTACCACGGGCACATCGTGATCTCCGGAGCAGGGTACCAGGAAGACCGCGACCTCTACACCAGCTTCCCGGCCAACGGCTCCCTGCTGCAACAGATCGAAGCCGTACCGCAGGTTGTTGCCGCCACCCCGCGCGTGCGCAGCTTCGGGCTGATCTCGCACCTCAGCGACAGCCAACCGGCAGAGCTGTTGGGGATTGTCCCGAGTCGCGAAGAGCAGGTCACGACTCTGACCTCGCATCTTGTCGCGGGGCAACCTCTTAACGACACCCGCACCGGCGACGCACTCATCGGCAGCGGTCTTGCCAAGAAACTCGGGGTCGAAGTCGGTGGCGAACTGGTCGTGCTCACCCAGGCCAGCGATGGTTCAATCGGCAATGATCTGCTCAACGTCTGTGGCATCTTTACCACCGGTGACATGCGCCACGATAACGGCCTGGTGCTGGTACAGATCGACTGGCTGCGCAACCTGCTGGTGCTCCCCAGGGTTGACCACGAGATTGCCGTACGGGTGATTGAGCCGCTGCAGGCGTCACAGACTGCAGATAAACTCAGTGTTATTCTCGATGGCGGCTACGAGGTCCTTGACTGGGGCGACCTGCTGCCACAGATGCGCGAGGCGATCGCCTCCTACGGGGTCAGCCGCTTTATCATGGTCACCATCCTGTATCTCGCGACCGGGCTCGGCATCCTCAACACCTTCTTCATGTCGGTACTCGAACGGACACGCGAATTCGGAGTGCTGATGGCGCTCGGCGTGCGACCCTGGCGCATCCGCCTGCTGGTATTGGCCGAATCTCTGTTCATGGGGCTGATTGCACTCGCCTTCGGGCTGTTTCTCGCGCTGCTGATGACCCTGTATATGAACCTGGTCGGCATCGATCTCTCCGGGGCTATTTCGCCGATTTCCTACGCCGGCGGAACGATCCTGCCGCGTCTGCACGCGGTGCTGGTCTTCGAAAACTTCTCGATCCCCGCCATCCTGTTGCTGGCTATCTCGCTGCTGGCCGGCTTTCTGCCCGCCAACCGGGCGGCCAAGCTGCGCCCCGTCGAAGCGCTGCGAGAGGAGTAACCATGGACGACCTTCGCCTGGCCTGGAAAAACCTCTGGCGTAACCGCCGCCGCACCATCATCACCCTGGTGGCGATCGCTTTTTCGATTACCCTGATGCAGGGCGCACACAACCTCGCCTTCGGCGTCTACTCGACCATGATCGACAGTGGGGTGCGGGTCGGCAGCGGCCACCTTGCGGTTTACCGCGGCGATTACGTCGACAGCCGCAACGAGGAGCTCACCTACCCGCTGGGCGAGCTGATGTCGCGCGCCGACACCATCGACGGCGTCGAAGCAGCCCTGCCCCGCCTCTACCTGCCGGGGCTGGCCCAATCGAGCCGCGACAGCCGCGGTATTCTCCTGACCGGCATCGAACCTGCCCGCGAACGCCTGATCAACCCGTACCTGAAAAATCTCGGCGACGAACAGATGATCCGCAGCCTCGGAGGACGGGACGCGATCATCGGACGCAAGCTGCTCGATGAGCTGCAGATCCGTCCGGGCGGCAAGTTCGTGGTCACCGTCCAGGGGCAAAACGGCGAACTCGCCAGCGAACTGCTGCGTGTGCGCGGGGTTTTCGACACCGGCATCAAGGAGGTCGACCGTTCACTGGTCATGGTGGGGCGCGAACGGGCCGCGCAGATGGCCGGGGCCCCGGGGGCAATTCACGAGTTGGCACTGATCCTGGCGGATCAGGCCGACGAGCGTGCGGTGATCAAGCAGATGGAACAGGCACTTGAGTCACGCCCGCAACTGCACCTGGTCGGTTGGGAAGAGTCGATGGCCAACCTCGCCGACGCCATCCGCCTCGACTACGCCTCGCAAAAATTCATTTTCCTGGTGATCGTGCTGATTGTCACCATCGGGGTGGTCAACACCCTGCTGATGTCAGTGATGGAACGGATTCCGGAATTCGGCGTGATCCTCGCTATGGGCGCTTCGCCACGGCGGCTGTGGCGCATGCTGTTGTGCGAGTCGCTGCTCCTCGGTGCGTTTGGCATGCTGCTCGGCAGCATCTGCGGAAGCCTGTTGACCTGGTACCTGGTCGATACCGGCATCGATCTGCGCAGCTTTGTCGACAGCTCGGTCGAATTCGGCGGAGTGCTGTTCGACCCGGTCATGCGTGCAGGCTGGGATATCTCGTGGATGCTGCAGATGGCCCTGTATGTCTTCGTTCTCTCGCTGCTTGCCGGTCTCTACCCGGCGCGAAAGGCGGGGCGCACCTCCCCGGCCCGCGCCATGCGCTACCATTAAACAGGAGGAACCTGATGTCTTTGATAAAACTGAACGCCATCGACAAGATCTACCCCCTTGGGAATCAGCAGGTTCATGCCGTGCAACATCTCGACCTGTCGATCGAAAGCGGTGAGTTTGCGGTCCTCGCCGGACCCTCGGGGAGCGGTAAAACCACGGTCCTGAATATGATCGGCGCCCTGGACCGCCCGAGCAACGGCAGTGTAATCGTCGCTGGGATGGATCTCACCGCGGCCAACGACCGTGAACTGTCTGATTTTCGTCTGAACAACATCGGCTTTATCTTCCAGTCGTACAACCTGATCCCTGTCCTGACCGCCGCCGAAAATGCCGAGTTCCCCCTGATGCTCCAGGGGGTGGAAAAATCCATGCGCCACAATCGGGTGGTGGAACTGTTCGAACAACTCGGTATAGCCGGCCTCGAGGATAGGCGGCCCATGGATCTCTCGGGGGGACAGCAACAGCGGGTCGCAGTGGCCCGTTCGCTGATTTCGGAACCGGCAGTGATTCTGGCCGACGAACCGACAGCCAACCTCGACTCTCACACCAGCGAGGGGCTGCTCGAACTGATGCAGCACCTTAATAAAGAAAAAGGTGTCACCTTCGTCTTCAGCTCCCATGACCCGCAAGTGATCGCCTGCGCCAGACGGGTCGTTGAACTGCACGACGGCTGTCTGCAGAGAGATTCGAGGACCGCTGCATGAGATTTCTCTCTCTGGCCCTGCTGGTGCTGTGCTTAAGTGCCCCCGCCGTAGCAGCACTGGAATCCCCTGAATTTGCAGGTTCAATCCGCAGTCTTAGCCAGCTGGTTGAATCCGGACCACTGTTGAATGAGCGCCTGCTTCTATCGTCAACCACCTTGCGCCTTTCCGCTGAACAGGCCATTACCCCGGCGATATCCGCCGAGGCAGCCCT
>PKUI01000172.1 GCA_002869605.1 Desulfuromonas sp.
CCCTGCCACATGGTGCAGGCTCCACCATATCCCTGCCAGTGCCCCGACCAGCAACAACGCCACAACGGCCCGGTCGAATACGCGAGCGGCCTTCCAGAAACCGATCAGGGCCACTCGATCCGCTCCTCCATGCCACCGGTCATAAAAATTGTACCATCAGCTGCGACCAGCAGTGCTTCCGTCTGCGGCCAGTTTTCAAGTAACTCCAGTCCTGCTGTCGGCCCGAGGACAAAGGCTGCCGTCGCAAGCGCGTCGGCATACGCGGCGTTCGTCGTCCACACCGTGACGCTCTGGCAACCACGCGCCGGATAGCCGTTGCGCGGATCGAACAGGTGATGGAAGCGCTCTCCATTCTGCTCAAAAAAACGTTCATAATCGCCCGAGGTAGCGACTGCTCCACCCGGCACGACCAGGGTTCCGAGCAGTTGATCGGCTTCCCGAGGATGCCGTATACCGATCCGCCATTCACGCTGTTCCGGCCGCCCGACCAGCGCCATATCTCCGCCAGCATTTACGGCGCCCGCATCGATTGCGGCCTTGCGCAAAAGCTTGGCGCCAGCTTCAACAGCATACCCTTTGGCAACCCCACCGAACTCAGGCTGCAAGCTGGCCTCCCGCTTGATGACCCGGTTCCCATCAAGACGTATGGCTTCGGGTCCAATACCTTTCAGTGCCTCCCGAATTTCATCGGCGCTCGGCAACCGAGGCTGAACCGCGGTAACATCCCAGGCCTCCACCAGCCGCCCGAGGCTCATGTCGAATGCCCCATCACTTTTCTGCGCCACCTCGAGACCGATCGCTATCACGGTACGTGTCTCGTCGGACACCTGCAGATCCCTGGAGGTTGCCAGCTGCGCAACCTCCGACGTCTCGATATGAGGTGAAAGCAGTCTTTCCAGCCGCTCCATTTCGGAAAAAGCCGCCTCGATCTGTTCATGGAGCATCAGACCATCGCGCCCGCTAGCAGTGACTTCGACCACGGTGCCCATGATCATGCGACTGCGCTTGACCGTCTGCGGCTTTTGCCCACGCCACCAGAGAACCGCCAGCGCAACAAGGGCACAAAGGACCAGCAGCGCGTAGCGGCGTTTCACTCTTGCTCCTCGACGATCTCCCCGATCAGGTCATACTCGGACGAGTCGGTAATTTTAAGTTGCACCACCTCCCCGACATCGGCCTGTCCAGCCGTGATATATACCTGCCCATCGACATCGGGAGCCTGACGGACACTGCGCCCACGCAGCAAAAGCTCGGTCTCTTCACTGTATCCTTCGACCAGCACCGGTTCGATATGCCCAACCAGCGCACGGTTCTTGCGGAACGAAACCCTGCTCTGGGCCTTCATCAATTTACGGTAGCGTGCCTGCTTGGTCCGTTCCGGGATTTGTGCTTCCATGTCAGCGGCCGGCGTCCCCTCTTCCCGCGAATAGCGAAAAACGCCTACTCGCTCGAAGTGCCCCGCAGCTACGAACTCCTGCAGTTTGGCAAATTGAGTATCGGTCTCCCCGGGAAACCCGACGATGAAGGAAGTCCGCAGGGTGACATCCGGCAACCGATCACGGATCCGCGCAATCAGGTCCCGCACCCCCTGCTCATCGATGCGCCTGTTCATCTGCCCGAGCAGCTCATTGTCGATATGCTGCAGCGGGATATCGAGATAGGAACAGATCTTCTCTTCCGTAGCCACCAACTCAAGCAGTTCATCGCTGATTCCGTCGGGGTAGGCATAGAGCAACCGCAGCCATTGCAGGTCTTCGATTTTGACCAGCTCGCGCAGAAGCATCTCCAGTGTCGCCTCGTCATCCCGGTCACGCCCAAAGGCCGTGATGTCCTGGGCGATCAGGTTCACCTCTACCACGCCCTTGCTTACAAGTTCCCTGACTTCGGTGACGACCGAGTCGATGGAGCGGGAGCGTAATGCTCCACGCACCTGGGGGATCACACAGTAAGAGCAATGGTGGCTGCAGCCCTCGGCAATTTTGACGTAGGTCGAATAAAAGGGCGAAGAGGCCGCTCGGGGGGTGGTGTGGTCATAAAGGTAATCCGGCTGTTCTTCGATGGCGGCGAGAGAATCCTTGCCGCCCATCCCCGACTCGAGCAGCTCGACGATGCGTGGGGCATCGGAAGTCCCCATAAACAGGTCGACCTCGGGGAATTCCACCTGCAGTTCTTCGCGGTAACGCTGCGGCAGACAGCCGGTCACCACCAACATGCGACAACGGCCTCGGACCTTCAGGTCGGCGAGATCAAGAATCGTTTCGATCGACTCTTCCTTGGCGTCGTTGATGAAAGTACAGGTGTTGACGATAATAATTTCAGCCTGTTGTTCTTCCGTCACTATTTCGTAACGATCTTCCGGCAGGTGCCCGAGCATGATCTCCGCATCGACCAGGTTTTTCGGACACCCTAGACTGACGAGGCTGACAGTATGTTTTCCCATTCCAGATGTCTTTCTTTTCAAGTAATAATCACGAACGCATATTGATAAATTGCAGTTCAATATCGAGATCGAGCCCTTTTAGAAACTGAATCACTTCCTGGAGATCATCAATCTTCTTGCCGCTGACACGCACCTGGTCATCCATGATCTGGGGCTGGACCTTCAGCCTGGTATCCTTGATCCGCTTGACGAGGTCCTTGCCCTTCTCCTTGCTGACCCCTTCAACAATGGAAATCCTTTGGCGGACCGCGCCGCCTGAAGCAGGTTCCTGCTTGCCGAAATCGAGGCACTTGGGCGACACCTTGCGCCGCACCAGACGTTCCCGCAACAGACCATTAATCGCTTCAAGCTTGTAGTCGTCAGCCGCCAGGACGGTAACAACTCCATTGGCAAGTTCGATTTCATTATGAGTTCCCTTGAAATCGTAACGCTGGGAAATTTCCTTGCGTACCTGATTGATGGCATTGTCGACTTCCTGCATGTCGACCTGTGAAACGATATCAAAGCTAGGCATTTCTCATGCTTCCTTTCTGATGTCTGATAAAACGACGTAGAATCGGGACCTTAATAACACAAACCGCTCCGCAGGCCAAGCCTGTTGCGGAGCGGTTTGAAGGTTGTCTTGTCGAAGGAGATCTAAAAACCCATTTCCTTGCCGGATGGTCGGATGACGTCCACCCCGGCCGGCATGATAAAACGAAACAGGCTGTCGGGAAGACCGCGATTCACGCGGATATTGCTGAACTCGATAATCGTGCGGTTGCCTTCGGGGCTGAACACCGTGCTGGAGCGAATCGGGAACAGCTCGGCCATGCTGCCACTGTTTTTATAGGCGAGCACGGCATCGCGGTCCACGACCAGCAGCATCCTCTGGATCAGGATCGAACTGCGTCTCGGTCTCAGCTCCAGCACGTAGTTTCCTTCGACATCCTGATTGGGGTAGGCCCAGGTAATCAGGAAATCTCGCGAAAGGTTGCCCATACCGGTCAGAAAGGTCATTGGGTCATCGGCACGCTGGCGGGTCGTAAATTCGATGTCGGATTGAATCACCTGGTTGTTTTCAGGCAGATAAACCCACAGAGTCTCACCATCGGAAACGAACTCCTGGCGTGTCGGCTGCTCGTATTCCCAACGGAACATGGTGAGTGGAACCCGTCCGGCCTGACGACGGACATATTTGACCATCACTCTACCCGAACCGCGCTGAACCTGGTCAAGAGTTGCAATCTCGGCTTCCTGGAAAAAGTCTCCCTCGAAGTCGAGCAGGTTCGTTGTTCCCCCCCCAAAAGACCCTGACGTCTCGGAGCTGAACGGTTTTTCAAGTGTGTTGATAACGTCACTCAAGCCGATCGGAGCCGCCGACACGAATGAAGCAAACATCAGAAAAACCAGGATAACTACGAATATCATGCTCTTTTTCATACCTGCCTCCATCGAACCTGCTTAAATACGCATCGGCACGTGCGAGCGTAACGACTTAATCACGACCTCGCCACTGGCGAGGTCAAACTCCAGGCTACGCCCGAAGTTACCTCCGGTCTCCTGGGCCACAACCGGGATCTGAAGTTCCCGGAAAGCCTCCAGCGCCGCAGTGATATTCCGGCCTCCTATCGCCTCGACCCTCTCACTGAAGGCCTCGAACATCTGACTACCCCCGACCAGCTTGGCAACCAGATACTGCCGCAGAGAGCCGGACGCTTCCAGTTCTTCAATCAAAACGTCAATACCGGTAGCCACGTAGGTTGCCGGCTGCTCAACCGACAACCCCGGGCGCGGAGTCGGGAGCAGGACATGCGCCATACCGCCGCAACGGCGGGTCGGGTCGTACAGGATAATCGCCAGGCAGGAACCGAGACCTCGAGCTGTCAGTGAGTCTGGTGCCTGGGCCAGTTGATATTCGGCGATGCCAACCGAATAGGTCTGCATTCTATTCTACCCCAACCGCCTTGAAAATTGTCTTTAGTGAATCTCGATCCGGGATAAGAAAGAAATGGCCAGACAGATCACTGATTTCGGAATCCTGATTATAAACTACCGCCTCCAGCATAACCGCCTGCTCACCCTGCTGAATGAGGTCGATCAGTACCGCATCGATAACGGCACCCACCATGTCGTAGGCAAATTGCGGAATCGAGGGGATCATGGTCTTGTTCATCAGGCTGCCGAGAGCGCTCAGGTAGGCGGAAGCCAGGATGTTACCGATTTCCTTCAGGGTCGACTCTTCAATTTCATCGAGGACCTTTTGGCTCGGCGTCCGGGAGACAACACGCTTAAGCAATTCAAGGGCACTCTCCTCGGGGAAAACCATCAGGACCAGGCCTCGGGCGTCACCCAAAACCTGCAGAACAACTCCCGCCACAAGTTTTTCCGGACCTCCGAGAAGCTCGGGAATCTGGGCAACATCGGTTACCGTAACCTTGGGCACCTTGATGTACAGGGTCTCACCCAGCATCTGGGATAACGCTGTTGCAGCATGCCCCATACCGATATTCCCGATCTCACGCAGTGCGTCGAGCTGCGAGTCGTTGAAAGACGTACTCATAACGTCTCTCCTGCGCGCGACAGCAGGGGCATGGTTTTGCCCTCGATCATGCCTTGCGGATCGATAATGAACACGATGTTCCCCTCGCCAAGAAAGGTCGCTCCGCTGACCCCTGTAAGACGGTCCAGAGGTGGGGCCAGCGCCTTGACAAAGGCTTCTCGCTGACCGATCAGGCGGTCGACTACCAGCCCGAGCTTACGGCCACGGTATTCGGTAATCACCACCGGGATCGAGCCGATACGGGGAGGGCTGGAAATTTCGAGCATTTTTGAAAGGGAGACCAGTGGTATCAGGTCATCTTCGAACTGGATGACCATCTGCTTGCCGGACGCCCGGATGTCCTTGCGATCAACCTCCAGGCTGTGCCCGACACGGGTTATCGGAATTCCAAGCATGTTGCCACCGACGTCGACAAGCAGGATCTGGATAATCGCCACCGAAAGCGGCAACTTCATAAGAATCCGGGTGCCCATGCCACGTTCTGATTCGATCTGCAGCATCCCGCCCAGTGTCTCCACTGCGTTCTTGACAACATCCATACCGACGCCACGGCCCGAGGTCTCGGTAATCTGTGCAGCCGTAGAAAAACCAGGTACGCAGACCAGCTGCAGGGCGTCGCGGTCTCGCATGCTGCGTGCCTGAGTTGCTGTAATCAGGCCTTTCTCTATCGCCTTGTTACGAATCACTTCGGGGTCCATGCCCCAGCCGTCATCGGCCACGCTGAGCAAGACCATGTCCTTTTCACGCCAGGCGCGTACGGTTACAACACCTTTTTTGTCGATACCATGGTCGACGGCATTGCGCACCATATGTACCAGAGGGTCGGCCAGCTCATCCAGAATCGCGCGGTCGAGCTCGATATCATCACCTTCGAGACGTAACGTCACGTCTTTGCCGGTCTTCTTGCCGAGTTCGCGAATTAAGCGCGGCAAACGGCCGGTAATACTCTCGATCGGCAACATGCGAACCTGCAGCACATGATGGTGTAAATCTGTGATCAGGCGCGCGAGCTGCCCGATGCCGTCCTTGACGTCTTTCCAGCGTTCTTCCTTGGTCGCTGTCTGCAGCATGTAACGGTTGGTAAGGAGCTCTCCGGTGAGATTGATAAAGCGGTCGAGCAGATCAGTGCGCACACGAATCGTCCGCAAGCTTTCATCTCCGCGTACTTTGCTCGTCGGTTCTTTCTCGGATTTTTTCGCTTCGGGCTCGGCCAGTATAACCCGGGAAACATCGGGCTGACCCTCGAGCATCTGCTGCAGCTGTTCAGGACTTTGATCGGTACGCAGGTGGGCGTGCAGGTGGCGCACCGGGGTCCCGGTTGCCAGCTCGTCGGCGGTCGGTACCCGGTAAAGAAGTTCTCCTATCTGCTCGAGCTCGCGAAACAGCAACATTGCCCGTGCAGCGGGTGCGGCAGCTTCGGGAGAGAGGTCGATCTGGAGAGCCAACACACCTGAACCGGCTGCTGGAGCCTTCGGTACGGCCGGTGTGGCAGGCGGTGAGGGAGGAGGCGTAGAGTCCACTGTTGCTTCGGTTTCGGGCTCATCGCCATCGGCGTCGAAGTCGAAATCGGGGCCACCGCTGCTGTCTGCAGCAACAGGTTCGGTCGCCTCAACCCCGACATCTTCCGGGAAAACCACCCCGGGGGTCGCTGTCTCCGGCTTTTCTGCGCGTTGAGGGAGGCTACTTAGAAACTCGTCGACCGAACGTTCCGACTGGTCCTGTTCGATATCCTCCATCAGGCCTTCGAGAAGGTCGATGCCATCCAGCAGGGTATCTACAGAGTCAGAAGAAGCCTCCCCGGTTTTGCGAAAACCGTCAAGGATATCTTCCAAATGATGGGCCAAGGTTGCGGTATTCTCATAACCCATCGATGCAGCCATTCCTTTTACCGAATGGGCATTACGGAACATGGTGTCGATAACCCCACGATCCGACGGGTCTTTTTCAAGAGAAATAACCAGCTTGGCCATGCTGGCGAGATGCTCCCCTGCTTCGCTGAGAAACATCCCTTTGTATTTGGACATGTCCATGGTCTACCCCTCGGTGTGGAGCTTAACCCTGTTGTCCGCAGATCCGCTTGACAACCTCTACCACCCGTTCTTCCTTGAACGGTTTGACGATAAAATCCTTGGCCCCGGCCTGAACCGCCTCCAGGACCAGAGACTCCTGCCCCAGGGCGCTACACATGACGATGCGCGCATAGGGGTCTTCCTTGATTATCTCCTCAAGCGCTTCAATACCGCTTTTTAGCGGCATGACGATATCCATCGTCACAAGATCCGGTTGATGCTTGCGATACAGCTCTACCGCTTCCTCACCGTTAGTCGCTTCGCCAACCACTGTAAAACCGACCTTGGTGAGAATGTCCTTGAGCAGATTGCGCATAAACAGGGCATCATCTGCAATTAAAACCTTAAGCCCCACGTTCGCCTCCTCTATCGACAAAAGTCTCTTCAATTGCGCTGATCAATCCTTCGAGATCGAGCAAGTTGATCATCTTATCTTCCTGGTTCTGGACAGCACGAATGTAGGTGCTGGCACGCCGCTCTTCACTTTCCGGGAGGAGGGCCTCTTCCTGTAAAGGTTGAAAACCGACAACCCTGGTTACCGCCAAAGCCAGCTTTAACTCGTGACCCGCAAGAACCACCACCCGATGGTCTCTCTCCTGGTCCCCGAGTTTTAAAAAGTTACCGAGATCGAAAACCGGGACGACCTGACTGTGAAAGTTAATTGCGCCCAGGATATGTTCCGGAGCCCGTGGCACGTAAAACAGTTCGTCAGCTTCAACCACTTCCTGGATTTTATCGACCTCGAGACCGTATCGCTCATCGCCGAGAAAAAAAACCAGAAGTTGCCTCATCCCGTCTCCTCTTCAAGGCCCAGATCGAAACGGCTGACCATGGTCAGAAGCTCTTCAGAGAGGGTCGAGAGTTCCTGTGCCGAACGGGCCATCTCTTCCATGGAGGCCGATTGCTCCTGGGTTGCGGCCGACACCTGCTCGGTCGCGGCAGCGTTGTCATCGGTTACCTTGGCGATTTCATCCATAGCCTCTTCGATGGCAGTCGCGCCGCCCGATTGCTGCTCGGAGAGTTCGGCGATGGTTTGTGCCTTGCTGCGCGTGTTCAGGGCATGCTCGGTGATCTCGTTAAAAGCGCCTCCGGTGGTGTCGAGGGCTTCGTGACCGGAATGCATCATCTGCACGCTGTCACGCATGGACGTCTGCACCTTCTGGCTTTCATCCCGAATCGTCTCGACCAGCGAGGTGATCTCCCCGGCTGATTCAGCCGTTGACTCGGCAAGCTTGCGGACCTCTTCGGCGACCACCGAGAAACCACGCCCGTATTCTCCGGCACGTGCGGCCTCAATGGTGGCATTGAGTGCCAGCAAATTGGTCTTTTGAGAAATCCCGCTGATGACATCGACGATCTGGCCGATCTTCTGGACGTTGTCGCCAAAGTCCACGATCTGGGCGCTATTGCGCTCGACATCCATCAGCACCTGCTTCATCTTGTCCATCGCCGAGCGGGCCATATCGCTCCCCTGCTCGGCGGTGCTGACCGTGGTGACCGCAGCCTCCTTCATTTTTTGTGCCGCGTTGGCGATCAAGTCGACAGAAACTACCAGCTCCTTGACGATCTTGGCGCCTCTTTCAACCATTTCGGCCTGTTTTTCAGCACCGCGGCTGACCTGTTCAATAGTGTTGGAGACCTGATGCGAGGATGCGCTGATCTCCTGAGAAGAGGCTGACAGCCCCTGAGCCGAGTCGGAAACCCGGTAGGAGGAACGACGGATTTGGCCGACCAGGGTACGCAGGTTGTCGGCAAGCCGGTTGAGACTCTCAGCCAGGTCTTCCGTCTCATCAGGGAACTTGCGCTCCGGCCAGGCAACCTGGGTGGTCAGGTCGCCCTCACTGAAACGCTCGGCCGATTCCCGCAGCATGCCGATGTTTCGCGTAAAGGCCTTGGAGAACAACCAGCCGAGAACCAGGCCGACGGTCATGGCGGCGGCCATGACAACCAGCTGTTCAAGAAATTCGGGGAGACCCAGGAAAGGGACAAAGAAATCGACGGCGACAATGGTCGCAACGACAACAATGAAGCCGAGTATAAACTTGTACGAAATTTCTATGCGCATCTTCCACTCCTTTGTCCGGCACGAGCCGGCGGAATCATTCCATCACACCCTGCGGCGTGCATATATTCGTTCAGCATGGTCGATTGCACGAAAGGCCTCGCGGACCGGGCCAAGCATGGTTTCGGCTTTGCCGAGAACCAGTACCCCCTGATCGGAAAGAGCCTCGGCGAACTGCCCGAGGATCCTCTCCTGCTGCTGCCGGGAAAAGTAAATCAGCACGTTCCGGCAGACAATCAGGTCGGCTTGCGGGTAAGGGTCCGAAAGCATATCGTGCTTTGCAAAACTCACCCTGCGGCGCAATCGATCTTTTACTATATACCAGCGACCCTCTCGTGTGAAATACTTATGATGCCATTCTTCAGGAATATTCACCAGTCTTTGAGGGTCGTAGCGTCCCTCAGCCGCTTTTTTGAGCACCGCAGCACTGATATCGGTGGCCAGCAACCGGTCTGCCTCCAGGCCTTGCTGATCGAGTATAATCGCCAGAGAATATGGCTCTTCACCGCTGGAACACCCGACACTCCATATCTGCATCCCGCGTCCCTGCTTGCGTATTCGCGTGTCCAGTAGCGGCAGCTGAGTCTCTATAACCTTATAGGTTGTGGGGTTGCGCATAAACTGAGAAACATGGATGGTCAGAGTGGTCAACAGCTCATCGAGCTCGCCATCATCACGGGTCAGCAGCTCGGCATACGCAGCAGCATCCTTCATACCACATGCGCGCACACGAATGGCAATGCGGCGCTTGATGCAACGATCCTTGTACCAACCCAGATCAAAATCCCGACGCTCCAGCAGTAATTTGCAGATCGACTGATACTGGTCTTCAGGAAACTCGCTGCCGAAGAACGGTTTCTCATCACGCCCCGCGGACTTCTTGTCAGGGTTGGCCGGCATCCCGTCAGCCTCCCTTGCAACTCTTCAGGGGCTCTGCTTTATGACGATACAAAATGATCATAGCCCTCCCCCTTAAGCTCTGACCCCAAATCATTTGCCCCAACGACCCCTAAGCCTGAAGTCTGACGAATTTCCCCAATCGGCGTTAATGGCACTTCGAGTTGTGCCGAGAGCTCCCTTAGCTCCGCTCCACGTTCTTCCGCGGAGCAGAACAGCAGCTCGTAGTCTTCACCGCCACGTAATGCCAGGTGGAGATCCTCAGGCTGTCGTGTAAGGTGATGCTGCATGTAACTCGAGAGCGGTAGCCGCCTCACATCGATCTCCGCCCCCACCTCCGAGGCGTGCAAAATGTGTCCCAGGTCAGCAAGCAGCCCATCGGAGATATCGATCATTGCCGTTGCCAGGTCGCGCTTTGCCAGCGCGCGTCCAAGTGCAACTTGTGCCCGGGGGCGATGATGGCGCATCGCCAATACTTCAGGGGGCTGTTGCCCTTGCTGCAACATCTTGAGTGCCAACCCGCTGTCTCCCAGGCTGCCGGAAACCCAGATTATATCCCCGCCCCGGGCGCCGCTACGCGTAACGATCTGCTGCTCCGGAACATAACCTTGCACCGTAATGCCGAGGACAAGACCCGACGGCGAGCGACAGGTGTCCCCCCCCAGCAGTTCTGCACCGTAATATCGTGACTCTTCCCGAACCCCCCTCACAAGGCTTTCCAACTGCTCCACCGACATTTCACCAGGTGCAGCCAACCCCATGAAAATGGCCTGCGGAGTCCCCCCCATCGCGGCGATATCACTTACGTTGACCGCAACCGATTTACAGCCGATGGAATAATAGTCGCTCCATGCCGATCTGAAGTGAACCTCTTCCAGGAGCATGTCGGTTGAAACCAGTGGCACGGTTCCGGACGGGACCCTGAAGGCTGCGCAGTCGTCACCGATACCGACAATGGCATCGCTCCGGCCCGCCGCATTACGTATCCGCTCGATCAGTCCGAACTCGCCCAGTTCTTTAAGCTGCATCATTGCGAACCAGTGCCTCGTCGAGAACTTCCTGCATATCCTTTACCAGGACGAGGTTGATTTTTCGTCGCAGATAGGCCGGAATCTCCTCCAGGTCACGGGCGTTACTTTCCGGCAATAGAACCGTTTTTATTTTCGCGCGTACCGCAGCCAGGATTTTCTCCTTGATCCCGCCAACCGGAAGCACCTTCCCGCGCAGGGTGATCTCACCGGTCATGGCCACATCACTACGCACTTCGCGACCGGCGAGTGCGGATACCAGAGCTGTGGCCATGGTAACTCCGGCGCTGGGGCCGTCCTTCGGGATCGCACCCGCGGGAACATGAATATGGATTTCTCTATGCAGGCACTCCTCCTCGTCAAAAGCGAACTCTGAGGCGCGAGAGCGGGCATACGTCAACGCCGCCTGGGCACTCTCTTTCATCACGTCACCCAGCGAACCGGTGAGGGTAAGGCCCTTCTTACCCTTGACGACACTGACTTCGAGATTGAGCAGCTCGCCTCCGGCGGCTGTCCATGCCAGGCCGGTGACAACCCCTATCTCAGGTTCGCGTCGCTCTTTTTCCGGAAGATGCCGGGGTGGCCCAAGGTATTTCGGGATATGCGCGGCGTTAATTTTAACCGGCTTAAACTGTCCTTCGGCAAAGCGTCGCGCTACTTTGCGACAGAGGCTACCGAGTTCGCGCTCAAAATTACGCAAACCGGCTTCTGCGGTATATTCACTGACCACCCGCTGCAATGCATTGTGTGATAGTTTCAGCTGTTGACTGTCCAAACCGTTTTCCTCGAGTTGCCGTGGGACCAGGAAGCGCTCGGCAATCGCGAGCTTCTCCTCGGCTGAATACCCGGACAGGGAGAGGACCTCCATCCTGTCCCTGAGTGCGGAAGGGATCGGGTCGAGCAGATTGGCGGTCGCAATGAACATCACCCTGGAAAGGTCGAAGGGGAGGTTGATGTAGTGGTCTGAAAAGGCATGATTCTGCTCCGGGTCAAGCACCTCGAGCAAAGCCGACGACGGGTCGCCGCGAAAATCGGCGCCGAGCTTGTCGATCTCATCGAGCATGAATACCGGATTGTTGGTCCCGGCCTGCTTGATCCCCTGGACAATTCTCCCCGGTAGCGCGCCGACATACGTTCGACGATGTCCGCGCACTTCGGCTTCGTCACGAACCCCGCCGAGAGAAATCCTTACAAACGAACGTCCCATGGCGCGAGCTATCGACTTGCCCAGACTGGTTTTTCCAACTCCTGGAGGGCCAACAAAGCAGAGGATCGGACTTTTCCCCGTCGGCTTGAGCTTGCGCACGGCGAGAAACTCGAGAATCCTCTCCTTGATTTTTTCAAGGTTGAAATGATCTTCATCGAGAATCGCCTTGGCCTGCTGCAGATCAAAGCTGTCTGCGCTGCTGGTGCCCCAAGGGAGGTCAACCAGCCAGTCCAGATAGGTTCGCAGAAGGGCATATTCGCCCGCCTCGGGATGCATCGACTCGAGTCTTCGCAGCTGTTTATCCAGCTCCTCGCGGGCCTCAACGGGCAGTCCGGCGTCGTCTGCGCGTCGCCGTAACTCTGCCAGATCCTCAGCCTTGCTGTCGGCTTCTCCAAATTCACCCTGAATAGCCCGCAGCTGCTCCCGCAGATAGTACTCCCGCTGGGATTTTCCCATCTCTTCCTTGGCCTGGTTCTGAATTCGGTTTTGCACCGACTGCAGTTCAAGCTCCTTGGCCAGCAGGTCCTTGACCTGGCGCAACCTCTCAACCGGGTCGAGAACCTCCAGTAACGCCTGGCTGTTTCCACCCTTGAGTCCGAGGTGACTGGCAACCAGATCTGCCAGGGCACCGGGTGACTCCATATTCTCGACGGCCATCATGACTTCCCCGGGAAGCGACTTCCCCAGGCCATACAATTGCGATAACTGGTCGCGAACCGTACGAATCAGCGCCTCGATTTCGACCGATATTTCAGCCGGCTCTTCTTCCTCTAACGACTCGACACGAACGTTGAAGTAGCCCCGCTGCTCAGTTTGTGCGACCACGCGCGCCTTGCTCATGCCCTGCACCAGCACCTTGAGCCGACCATCGGGCAGCTTGAGCATGCGCATGATCATCGCAACGGTGCCGACCGGGAAGATATCGGCCAGCCCCGGCTCTTCCAGGGCCACGTCTTTCTGCGAACAGAGCAGGATCATACGATCGGCGGCCAGTGCCGCCTCAACCGCTGCGATGGAACGCTCGCGCCCCACAAACAACGGAATAATCATGAAGGGGAAGATCACCATGTCCCGTACCGGGAGCAGGGGCAATTCAGAAGGGATATTCAGATCACGAGGTTCCAGGGATTGCGCCAAGAGCCAAACCTTTCAATCACAGAGCCGATACACTGCGGACGTGAAGGGACATGCCAACCACAAGATAGATAACTTCCAAACAGATGTCCAGAGACTCGCCTGCCACCAGGACTTCAGATCTGGCTCTCAAGAATCCAGTCCACCCAGCGATAAACATCATTGCGCTTAATCCCGTTGCGCAACAGCTTCATTCTCCAGGTACGCTCTTCCTGTTGCATGACCACGGCCTTGCATAGCGTATCAGCCATCGCCTCAACATCATAGGGGTTTACCAGCAGGGCATGCTTGTGCATCTGGTCGGCGGCTCCGGCAAACTCACTCAGGATAAGAACCCCGTTGTTATCTACCGATGCGGCGCAATACTCCTTGGCGACAAGATTCATTCCGTCACGCAACGGCGTAATCAAGGCAATCTCGCAGGCGCGGTAATGGGCCAGCAAATCTGCCCGGTTGAGGCTGCGAAAGACATAATGTATGGGCTGCCAGCCCGGTCCTCCGAAACTCGAATTGATGCGCCCTGCCAACTGGTCGAGCTGGTTTTTCAGTTGCTGGTATTCAGGGACAACTGTCCTGCTCGGCACAACCACCTGCAACAGGGAAACCTTGCGCTTGAGCTCCGGGTACTTGGTAAGCATGCGTTCAAAGGCCACGAAACGTTCCGGGACGCCCTTGGTGTAGTCAAGACGATCAATCCCGAGCACCAGCTGGCGCTTATCCAGGTGGTCATGTAGCTGCTGGGCTTTTTCAGCTACTTCCTCCTCCATGGCCTGCTCGTTAAATTCGTCAAAATCGATACTGATCGGATAATGCCCGACCCGCACTTTCCGGCCCCGCCAGTAAAGCAGGGTGTGACGCCGCTTTGTTTCCGCCGTGACTTCTGCATAGAATTCACGAACACAAGCGACAAAGTTCTTGCGGTCATGCAGGGTCTGCAAGCCGATCAAGTCGTACTCCATCATCGCTTCGATAATTTTACGCCGCCAAGGCAGACGTCGGAAGAGATCAGCCGAGGGGAAGGGGATATGCAGGAAAAACTTGAGCGGACCATCGAACCCGAGCTTGCGCATCTCCTCGCCAACCATCAACAGCTGGTAATCATGCACCCAGACCATTTTCCCGGGAGGAGCGCTGGCCACTATTTGCCGGGCGAATTGACGATTCACCTCACAATAGCTTTGCCAGTACTCCGCGTTGAAGTGGCAATGCCCCAGCATGTCGTGGAACAGAGGCCAGAGGGTTTCATTTGAGAAGCCGTAATAAAACTGGTCGACCTGCTCCTCATCCAGGTCGACAGCAACCAGACTGTAACCCTGTTTCTCCTCAAAGGATTTAAGCTGGGCCTGCAACGCCGGACTGTCAGGGCACCCGGGCCAACCGATCCACATTCCATGGTGTTTAAGTAAGACGGGCGTCAGAGCTGTGACCAGTCCTCCCGAGGCTGCCTTTAGCTTAAGCTCGCTGCCTTTGTCATCAATAACGATCGGCAGGCGGTTTGACACCGTAATCATTTTTTCTCCCCCTTCGCCATGAAAGACGCATGGTTCTGCTGCAAGCCCTCAAGAACCCGCTCAAGAAAAAAGCACAGTTGCTCGGGCGGCTGTAACCAAAGACGTGCAGCAGTTTTTCGATATTGATTGCGCACCAATATCGGAAGGCCTCCTTCCGGAAGCGCCCTGAAGGCATCCTCGTCGGTGAGGTCATCGCCGAAGTAGGCTATCGGAGTTTCAGCGGAGACCTCACCCCGCAGCGTCATCACCGCGTCGGCCTTGCTCCAGCCCGGCAGTCGCCACTCAAGGCCACCGTCAAAGGGATGAATATCCAGCGTGGAACACCCATCCAGCTTTTCGGTAATCTCTCGTGCCCTTGCCTCCAGCTTCTGCCGACTCTTTTCGGGCAATCCTCGCCAGTGTAGTGCCAATGAAGCCGGCTTGATTTCAAGCCGCTCCGCAAACCCTTGTTCATTACACCAGGAGCGTAGTTGCGAAAAAAACCTGGCACTCTCTTCCGGAAGCTCACCCGTTTGTAATTCTCCTGCCTCCGTCCACCGCTCCCAGCCATGACACCCCCAGATTTCAATCGCATCTTCAAGGTCGAGCAGGCGCCGGATGTCAGCGACAGGCCGCCCGCTGACAATCACCACGCGGGCCGATGTCCGGTTGATCAGTGCCTCAATCAGGTCCTTGGCTTCAGGGTAAGGGTAGGCCTGGTCTCTGTCGATGACGAAGGGAGCAAGCGTTCCATCGTAATCGAACATCAGCAGCGGCGGTTCGCCGTGTGCAGATAATGTTTCCGCAGCCTGTTTGAGCTCGGATTCCGTAGTTGACACTCTCATATCCAGATTAAAGAAAAAGGTAGACTTCAGTTTTACATTGTTCCACGACTGAGGCAATAAAGCATATCAACTCCACCCGTCGCTGCAACGGATACCTGCATTATCCTCGAAATGTCCGTTGTGAGAAGATCGCGGGTCCAACTTCGGGCAGATAACTGCGCTCACTCACGGTGGCACTACCCTGGCGGTCGATTTTAAGCAGCAGGGTTGAGCGGGTTCCGTAGTCACTGGAAACAATAAAAGGGGAGGAGAGTATCCGCTCCCATTCATGCGGCACCCCGGTATCGGGCAACTCGCTGTCAGGGAAACCCTCTGTCCGCAAGACACATTCGAACAACTCCCCATCTGTGAGGGGTTCGTGGCCGCTCAGGGCCCTTCGAAGCCGATGCTTCGCATACTCCAGCTTTGGCCAGGGGGTGTTCAGGCCGGCGTTGCTTAATCCGTGAATACCCGTGGTCACAGGCTCCGGAGTACAGGTATCACTCGAGAAGTAAAATAGCGCGCCGGGGCGGCCAAGAATCAAATTGAAGGGGGCGTACAGCGTTCGATCAACAGCAAGTTTTGCTAGGATGTCGGCAATGCAGTCGTCGCCCTGCACACAATCGACCACCAGTTCTCCCCGTGAATATTTGCCCGGTTTCATGGCACCTGGCCGCCGGATGTTGGTCAACGCCGCTAACCGTCCATCACGATGCCAGGCCGCCCAGGTTCCCTGGTGCTGAAGGTCTCTGCCGGCAATAATCTCGGGAGTATCGTGCCAGGCTTGCAGGGGGGCTGTTGGCCGCGAATAAAATTCATCTCTGTTAGCCAGCATGATCAATGGGAATTCGGGATTCTGGTCGACGGCAAGAACGATCAGGCACATAAGTGACGACTCCTTGGTTGCCTCGTACTCCACCATGTTAGGACAAATCTGAACAAATAAAAAGGGCGGCCCATATGGACCGCCCTGATGGATCTTCGCTGGCAGAATTTTAAATCTGGGGCCCTGCCTTGGTAAAGTCGAAGTTATCGTTATCGGTGACATACTTCTTGAAGTTATCGATAAACATGCCGGCCAGTTTATTGGCTGTCTGATCGAAAGCGTCCTTGTCAGCCCAGGAATTGCGGGGATTCAATATTTTGCTGTCAACGCCCGGCAGTTCCTTTGGAATATTAAGGCGGAACCAGCGGGTCTGATCGTACTCGGCACTTTCGATGCTGCCATCGAGGATAGCATTCACGCAGGCACGCGTCGCCTTGATACTCATCCGTTCGCCTACGCCGTAACCGCCACCAGCCCAGCCGGTATTGACCAGGTAGGCGTTGACCTTGTGCTTCTCCATCTTTTCGCCGAGCAGCTTGGCGTAGGCGGTCGGGTGAAGAGGCAAGAAAGCCTCGCCGAAACAGGAAGAGAAGGTGGCCTGCGGCTCGGTAACCCCACGCTCGGTACCGGCAACCTTGGCGGTATAGCCCGAGAGGAAGTAGTACATCGCCTGCTCCTTGGTCAGCTTGCTGACCGGCGGCAGCACGCCAAACGCATCACACGTCAGAAAGATAATGCTCGAGGGCTGACCGGCCTTGAGACTCGGCTCATGGTTTTCGATGTGATCAATCGGGTAGGAGACACGAGTATTCTCCGTTTTGGCGTCGCTGTCAAAGTCGATCACGCCGTCATCGTCATAAACCACGTTCTCAAGCAGTGCGTTGCGCTGAATCGCACCGTAGATCTCCGGCTCGTTTTCCTGCGAGAGGTTGATACATTTCGCGTAGCAGCCACCCTCGAAATTGAAGATACCGTCGTCATCCCAGCCGTGCTCATCGTCACCGATCAGCTTGCGGGACGCATCGGTCGAAAGAGTGGTCTTCCCGGTTCCGGAGAGA
>PKUI01000106.1 GCA_002869605.1 Desulfuromonas sp.
CCGTAACCCGTCGAGAAAGCGTTTCGGGATGCCGTCGGTGCCGACCTGGGCGCCGACCAGCGCCCCGGTGAGGATGGCGCGGGCCTGGTTCTGTCCGCCGCCGTTGACCGCATGCAGGACCGCAGCCTCGAAGTCGTTCTTGAAACGCGCCGCCAGGTAGTAGGCGGCCGGTAGTTGGTGGTAGATGGCGCACGGCATGCCATAGACCAGCGAGACTTTCCACGCCGGCTCGATGCGGATCTCGGGGTCGCCGGCGGCGCGGGCCATGTAGCCGGGTGAAAGCAGCGCGTCGGGCGAGGCAAAGCGGCCGGCACGTGGCGGGTCGGGTGAACCGGGTTTAGGTGGCTGCAAATTATCCGAGGTCACCGCGTGAAACGGCAGGCCGCCCTCCTTTACCAGTTTCATCAGGCGCACGGAGATCTTCTCGTCGAGGGGGTGCCCCTGCACCAGCTGGGCGAGGACCGCCGCGAAGGCGACCGTCATCGAAATCACGGTGTCGTCGATCTGGGTCAGGGCGGTGTTGGCGCTGACCGCTTCGGCAAGCCGCGCGGGGTCATGCGCATAGCGTACCGCGATCGCCAGGGTCCTTTCGATCGCCTCGGTGGTGTCGGCATGCCCTCCGCACTCACCCCATGGCTTTTTCTGCTGCACCCGCTTGCGCCAGGCATCGCGGATCGACTGGCTGGTATAGCCTCCCGGACCGATCACCGGGCTGCCGTCGAGCATCGGGAAAAGCTGCTCGTCGAGCCTGCGGCAAAAGTCCTCCTCATCATATTCTCCGCTCGCCACCAGCGACTCAAGCGTCATGCGCAGCAGGTAACCGGCCTGGGAGAGTTCCCCTGCCTTCAGCCCGGCGTGGTAACGACCGGCCGTGGGGGCGGTGTAGTCAGCGACCCACTCGCCGTAGTCGCGGCGCAACTCCTCGAGATCGTAGTACCAGTGCGGGCCGAGCGCCAGCGCATCGCCGATGAAGGCGCCCATCAGAGCGCCTGCGGCGCGTTGGGCGCTGCTGATTTGTGTCATGGTTCCCTCCGTTTTGGTCAGTGGATCATCTGCTTGTCGCGCAGCTCCTGAAGGGCAGCCTCGCTTTTGCCGAGGCCGTCGAGCCCCATGCCGTGGAGCACCGCCTCGGCCTTGGTGAACTGGATATCCTCGTATTCTACCACCTGAACATGGTTGCCCCACGGATCAAGGAAGTCGAGCCCCCCTTTTCCGGGGCTGGCGAGGGTCCGGCAGCCGAGGCGCTCGACGGTGCGGCGCATCGCTTCGCGGTTTTTGACCACCAGGCCGAAGTGGCGGCGGGTGTCTGCCTTCTGGCTGCGTTTCTCGCTCAGGTTGATGAACTGGTCACCGAGGTCGATGAAGGCCATTCCGGGATGACGTCCGCGCAGCTTGAGCTCGAACAGTTCGCCGTAGAAGGTGAGCGCCGCTTCAATATCATCGACCTCGAGGGCAACATGGTTGATGCCGACGGCGATGGCTTTGTCAGTAGGGATCATGGGATGCTCCTTGTGTCAGGTGCCGCGGGCTTCTCGACCGGTATCAACACCAGGTCAAAGAGCCCCACTTCGGCACCCTTTTTTGGGTAATACTGGGTGATCAACTCCTGGAATCCGGGTGCGTTAACCACCATGTGGATGTGCGGCGGGCGGCTGCCGAAGTTGACCGGTACGTGGCTTTGGAAGTGATACTTTCCCTGCCCGTCGCTGTAGAGGGTGGCCCACCAGTCGTCACCGTACTTGCCGTCCGTGCCGTTGAGCCAGATCTCGATCTTGGCATGTGGAATGGTCCGGCAGTCGTGCGCCGACTTGACGGCGCCGTACAGCAGGTAGCCCTCGCCGACCTTGTCGCGCAGCGGCGCACCGGCACGGTAGAAAGGCCCCTGTCCGTCGGGGCGGGTCGGTTCGCAACGGAAGGTTTCGGATCCCACGCCAAGCGGGAGACACAGGGTTATTAGGGAGAGTAGCAACAGAAAGCGTTTCATCGCTTTACCCGGATAATCAGCCGAGAGTTTCCGGCTTACAGAGCAGCTCGGCCTGTTCCGCCGGGCGACCGCAGTTACCGCACACGTAAGGGCGGTGTTCTTTCACTTCAGTGCAGATTTTGCTGTGTGACTCGCTGAATCCGCAGAATTCATCCCGTACGTAGCGCTCGATCGGCGTACAGAGCTGTTTATCAAGTTGTGAGACTACGCCACAGGTTTCGCATTCGTACATTTTGCTCATAACGTTCCCCTTTTCCTGCCTTGCGGGAGAACTTTGGAGATCGTTTATCGGTCGGCATCGTTCCTCGCAGCTTTATAGCTCCATTTTAGCACTACCGTGTTACTGGATGCTGAGCCGCACCTATTTCCTGAGGCGCTTCGGGTTGCACAGGTGCTTGCCCTCGCGGGTTCGCCCGCCGCAGTTGCCGCAGACGTAGTGTGGATCCCGGGTGTAGCGGGAGAGTTCCTTGCTTCCTAGGCGTTGGCTCAGGACACAGAGATGCTGGTGGTGTTGCTCTGGGTGTTTGCAGCCATTCGTTTCCGGCATGAAGGCTCCTTCGCGGGTCCTGGCATGGTCGCCGGGCTGAGCGAGAGCCGCCGATTAATCTTTCAGGCGGGTTTTGACCTCGACGTCACCGTGCAGGGTCTTGTGCACCGGGCAGCGGTTGGCGATTTCCAGCAGTTGCTGGCTCTGTTCGGCGGTTAAATCCCCTGACAGCTCGAGCTCCCGTTCGATGCGGTCGATCTTGCCGTTGCGGGTTTCGCACGCTTCGCAGTCCTCGGCGTGAATCTTCTCGTGGTGCAGGCGCACGATCACATTTTCCAGTGGCCAGTTCTTGTTGCGGGCATACATCTGCAGAGTCATGCCGGTGCAGGCACCGAGGGAGGCGAGCAGGTACTCGTAGGGGGAGGGGCCGCGGTCATTGCCGCCGTAGGCTTTCGGTTCGTCGGCGACCAGAGCATGGCCGTTGGCGAACAGCTCGGTGAAGAACCCATCGTGGCCTGTGCGCACGGTGACCCGGTTGTCGATCACGGCCGCTTCGATCCCCTGCTGCTCCGGGAGCAGCAGGTAGCGGCGCGCCCACGCCGCGATCATGGTTCCGGCGTAGCGGGAGTCGTTTTTGTCGAGCAACAGGTGGTCGGCCCCATCGAGGGTGATGAACGACTTGGGATGCTTGGCGGCCTGGTAGATTTTTGCGGCATTGTCGATGCCTACCGTGGTGTCGCGCGGCGAGTGCATCACCAGCAGCGCGGCCTTGAGATGTGCAAGATGATCGTCGAGGTTGTGCATCTCGAGGTCATCCAGAAACTGCTTGCGGATGGTAAAGCTGCGGCCTTCGATGCTGACCTCGGCTTCCCCCTGCTCGTCGATCTGCGCGCGCATGTCGGTGAAGTTACGGGTTACATGCAGCGGGTCGTGGGGAGCCGCCAGGGTGACGACGGCGCGTGTCGAGGGAATCTCACGGCGGGCCTGCAGAACGGCAGCGCCACCGAGGGAGTGGCCGATGAGGATCTGCGGCCCCTGGTAGTGCTGCTCGAGGTAGGTTGCGGCGGCGACCAGGTCGGCCACGTTGGTGGAAAAGTTGGTCGCCGCGAACTCCCCCTCGCTTTGGCCGAGGCCGGTAAAATCGAAACGGAGCACGGCGATCTTTTCGCGACACAAGGCCGCGGCGATATTGACCGCGGCCTTGAAGTTCTTGGTACAGGTAAAGCAATGCGCGAACAGCGCATAGGCGAGCGGCTGTTCATCCTCCGGCAGGTCGAGGCGTGCATCGAGAAGTTCGCCGCGTGCATTGGGGACGCGAACCTTGAGGGTGTTCATGGCGTCCTCCGTCTCAGCCGAGCAGTTCCTGCATGATGGCCAGCGCCGCGCTTTTCCCGTCGGCGGCCGCGGTCACTACCAGGTCGGCACCGCGTTGACAATCGCCGCCGGCGTATACCTTGGGGTGCGAGGTGCGGCAGGACTGCGGCTCGATCTGCACTTCCCCCCATTTGCCGAGCTCGACCCCGGCGTCCTCGACAAACGGCAGCCCCTCCATGTCGAAGCCGAGGGCCATGATCACCACATCGGCCGGCACGCAATGGTCACTGCCGGAGATGTCGGAGACGCGCTGGCGGCCGTCGGCATCCGGTTTGCCGAGCTCGGTGCGGATGGCGTCGACCCCGACGAGCGTGTCATTTCCGTCGATGTCGATCTTCTGCGGCGAGGCGAGAAACTGGAAGATCACCCCCTCCTCAACGGCGTTGAGGTACTCCTTGCGGCTTCCGGGCATGTTCGCTTCATCGCGCCGGTAGAGGCAGACCACGCTCTCGGCCCCTTCACGCACCGCGGTACGCACGCAATCCATGGCGGTGTCGCCGCCACCGATCACCACCACCCGCTTACCGAGTACGCTGAAGCGCTCCATCCACGCCTCGCCGTAGAGGCGTCGTTGTACGTTGGTGAGGAACTCCATCGCCAGAAACACCTGCTGGTGGTTCTCTCCGGGGATTTTTGCGCGCTTGCCGTTGGTGGCGCCGACGCCGAGGAACACAGCGTCATGGTCCGCAAGCAGCTGTTTCATCGTTACGTCCTGGCCGATTTCGACGCCAAGCTGCAGCTGCATGCCGGCCTCCTTGAGGATGTTGAAGCGGCGTTTGACGGTCTCCTTGTCTAGCTTGAAGCCGGGGATGCCGTAGTTCAGCAGACCGCCGGGATTCTCGGCCCGTTCAAACATTTCGACCCCGATGCCGGCGCGTAGCAGGAAATGCGCACAGCTCATGCCGGCGGGACCCGAACCGACCACCGCCACCTTCTTGTCGCTGGTCACCCCGGGGAAGGGGAGGCTCAGGCCGGACTTGAAGGCGAGGTCGCTGATCGAGGCCTCGATGGGACCGATGGTGATCGCACCGTAGCCGTCATCGAGGGTGCAGGCCCCCTCGCACAAACGGTTGTGCGGGCAGACCCGGCCGAGGATTTCCGGGAATGGCGAGGTCTCGTTGGAGAGCAAGAAGGCCTTCTCCAGGTCCTTCTCGGCGATCGCTTCCAGCCACTGCGGGATGGCGTTGTTGAGCGGGCAACCGATGGTGGTGCAGAACGGGTCGCCGCACTGCACGCAGCGCTCGCCCTGGCGGGCGACCATGCGGCTGGTGTAGAAGCGGTAGATTTCTTCGAAGTGACGTAAACGGCTGCTGACGTCTTCCTTGTCGGGGTCCAAACGATGTGTTTCTATGAAGCCTTGCATAACTAATCCTGTCTAAGGTCAAAAGCTATCTCACGCAAAGGCGCAAAGACGCAAAGGGGGAAGCCTAAATTCCGTTTGCTCTCCTGAAGATGCCATCTTTTATTAAGTCTTCTCCAAAATTGATGAGAAGACCAAGTTTTATCCCTGTCATTTTTAGATAGGTCAGCAATTGTTTCTTATGAACTTTTGCAACCTTCTCTACTGATTTTAACTCAACGATCAAAGAATCATTGACAATCAGATCTGCTCGGAAGCCTTCATCAAAATGGATTCCATCGTAGTGAACGGGGATTGGTTTCTGTCTCTGAACAGTAAATCCCCTTTTGCTAAGTTCATGCTCAAGAGCAACTTCGTAGACTGTTTCAAAAAGGCCCGGCCCGAGTTTTGTATGCACCTGATAGGCGGAATCGACAACTTCCCGCGCAATGTCATTTGTGTTTTTCATTCTCCAGGTGTTCTTTGCGCCTTTGCGTCTTGAGTGAGCAAAGCGAACGGGCGTGAGGCCGGTTTTGAATCAATCCCCTTCTTTGGGGTTGAGCGGTGCCTTCATGTTCTTCGGCGTCACCATCCAGAAATAGGCCAGCTCTTCGCGGAAGTGATCGAGGATGTGACGTGCCTTGGGGCTGCGGGTGCGGTTGTGGAAGCTGACCAGGATGCTCTTGAGGTACAGTTTCGCTTCACTGTCTTCGTCGACGTCGATGCGCCGCGCCTCGACCAGTTCGCGGTTGAGGTTGTCCATGAAGGCCTTGTTGCGGTCGTAGATAAACGCCGCGCCGCCGGTCATGCCGGCGCCGAAGTTGATGCCGGTTTCGCCGAGGATGACCACGGTGCCACCGGTCATGTACTCGCAGGGGTGGTCGCCGGTCCCCTCGACCACCGCCAGCGCTCCGGAATTGCGTACCGCGAAGCGTTCACCAGCGGTCCCGGCGACGAACAGCTTGCCGCCGGAGGCGCCGTACAGGCAGGTATTGCCGAGCGCCGCATTACCCTCCTTGTAGTTGCGCGGGGTGATGATGATGCGGCCGTTGCTCATCCCCTTGCCGACGTAGTCGTTGGCGACGCCGTCGAGGTGGATATTGACGCCGTGGATCAGAAAAGCCCCCAGCGATTGCCCGGCGACACCGCTTAGCTTAAGAGTGATCGCTTCCTTGGGAAGACCCTCGTCACCGTAGTACTTGGCGATCTCGCCGCTGATCAGGGCACCGAAAGAGCGGTTGAGGTTGCTGATCTCGCGCTCAACGATGAGTTCCTCCTGGGGGTTTTTGATCACCGGCAGAACGTCCTTAAGGACTATTTTCTCAAAGCTGTTGTCGTCGAAGGGATCGTTGCGGCGCTGCCATGTTTCGATTCCGGGAACTTCACGCAGCAGGGCCGTAAAGTCGAAGAGAGCAGCCTGTGGTGAGCTGTTTTTGATCAGCAGGTTGTTGTGCCCGATCAGCTCGTCGAGGGAGCGGTAGCCGAGTTCGGCGAGGATTTCGCGCACGTCCTCGGCGACGTTGGTGAGGTAGCTGACCACCTTCTCGACGGTGCCGACGAAATGGGCACGCAGGCTCTCCTCCTGGGTGGCGACGCCGACGGTGCAGCGGTTCAGATGGCAGACCCGCAGCAGCTTGCAGCCGAGCATCACCAGCAGCGGCGTGCCGAAGCCGTAGAACTCGGCGCCGAGCAGCGCCGCCTTGACGATGTCGCGGCCGATCTTGAGGCCGCCATCGGTCTGCAGCTGCACCAGCTCGCGCAGGTGGTTCGCCTTGAGACTCTGGTGTGCTTCGGCCAGCCCGAGTTCCCACGGGTTGCCGGCGAACTTGATCGAACTCAGCGGTGCCGCGCCGGTGCCGCCGTCGGCCCCGGAGATGACGATACGATCGGCGTAGGCTTTGGCGACGCCGGCGGCAATGGTGCCGACCCCCTCGGTCGAGACCAGCTTGACGCAGATACGCGCCTCGGGATTGACCTGTTTGAGATCGAAGATCAGCTGCGCCAGATCCTCGATGGAGTAGATGTCGTGATGCGGCGGCGGCGAAATCAGGGTCACCCCGGGGACGGTGAAACGCAAGGAAGCGATCAGCGGGGTGACCTTTTCACCCGGCAACTGGCCACCCTCGCCCGGCTTGGCGCCCTGGGCCACCTTGATCTGGATCTCTTCAGCGCTGCGCAGGTAGGCGGGGGTGACGCCGAAGCGTCCCGAGGCGACCTGTTTGATCTTGCTGTTGAGTTCCGACTTGAGACGCTTGGGGGTCTCTCCTCCCTCGCCGCTGTTGGAGCAGCCCCCTAGTCGACGCATCGCCTCGGCAAGTGCTTCGTGGGCCTCGGGGGAGATCGAGCCGAGCGACATCGCTGCCGAGTCGAAGCGGCGGGTGATCGCCTCCACCGGTTCGACTTCTTCGATCGGGACCGGCTTCCGATCGCTTTTGAACTCGAGAAAGTCGCGAACAAAGCGTAAGCCGCGGTGCGCAATCAGGTCGCGGAACTTCAGGTAGTCTTCACGGGTACGGGTCTCGGCGAAGCGGTGGATGGTGGTGATGACCTTCGCGTCGAAGTCGTGGTACTCGCCGTTCGGATTGTTGCGCAGACTGCTGCCGATCTCCAGCGGGTAGAAGGGGGCGAGGGCCGGTTGCTTGAAGAGGCGGTTGTGGATCTTGTCAATCCGAGCCTCGATCTCCGCGTAGCCAAGGCCGGGCAGTAGCGCGGCCGAGGCGGGGAAACAGTCGCCGACGACTTCCCTGGAGAGGCCGATGATGTCGAACAGTGCCGCATTGCGGTAGCTCGAGACGGTACTGATCCCCATCTTCGACATCACCTTGAGGATCCCCTTGGTCAGGGCGTCGAATACGTTCTTCAAACCCTGGCGGGCTTCGCGGTGACTCGCCTTGCTCCGCTCAAGGGTGTACAGGGTGGTGGCATAGAGCAGCCACGGGTAGATGGCCACCGCACCGTAGGCGAGCAGCACGCAGGCGGAGTGGGCATCAATCACCTCGCCGGTAACCGCGACCAGTGATACCAGGTGACGCAGGTTCTCCTGCTGCAGGCGCTGGTTGAGGTAGCCGATGACCATCGCCATCGGCATCAGGCGGGTCTGTGCATCGAGCTTGCGGTCGTCGAGGATCGCTACACGTACACCGTCGTCGCGGACCGCCTCGACGACCCGGTCGCCGAGGGTGACGAGACTCGTTTGCAGGTCATTCTGGAATCCGGTCGAGAAGCGGCCGTGCTTGTAGCATGGTTCAAAACGGGGTCTGCTCGGGTCGCCGAAGGAGAGCAGCGCGTCGAAGATGTCACGTGACAGAATCGGCGAGATGCTTTTCAGGCGGCTGCCGCGGTCAGGAGTCTCGATCAGTGGATTGCCGATTTCGCCGATGCCGATGGTGGCAGACATCACCGCTTTTTCACGGTAGGGGTCGATGGGTGGGTTGGTCACCTGGGCGAATTTCTGGCGGAAGAAGTCACTGAAGTTGCGCTGCACCTCTGAGAAGGCCGCCTGCGGGGCGTCGTCCCCCATGGAACCGGTCGGTTCCTTGCCTTCGCGCAGCATCGGTTTGACGATCTGCTCGATGGTCTCGTGGCTGATGTTGTGGTAACGCTGTCGGCGGTGCAGGTCGTCGACGTGCAGCGCCTCCTGTTCCTCGAACTGGTGCTCGATGAACTCCTGCAGGTAGTAGGTGCGGTCGGTCAGCCACTCGCTGTAAGGGTTGGAGTTCATCAGGTAGTTATTGATGTCGTCGGTCTTGAAGATTGTTCCCTGTTCCAGGTCGGCGGCGATCATTTCGCCACTCTGCAGGCGCCCGCGCTCGCGGATCAGCTTGGGGTCGGTGCCGAGCACCCCGTACTCGCTGGTCAGCAGCAGGCGGTTGTCGGTGGTGATCACGTACTTGGCGGGGCGCAGGCCGTTGCGGTCGAGCAGGCAGGCTACGTAGCGGCCATTGGTGAGACTGACCGCCGCAGGACCGTCCCACGGCTCCCAGGCTGCCGAAGTGTACTCGTAGAAGGAGCGCAGCTTGGCCGGCATGTGCGCCACGTTATGACGTGCCGGTGGGATCAGCATGCGCGCCGCCTTGAAGAAGTCGACGCCGTTGATGAGCAGAAACTCGAACATGTTATCGAGGCTGGCGCTGTCACTCCCCCCCGGCTGCATGATCGGCAGCAGGCGCTGCAGTTCAGCATCCGAAAAGACCGGACTGTGTATCCCCGCGGCCTTGACCAGAGCGTTGAAGCGGTTGGCGCGGATCGAGTTGATCTCGCCGTTGTGGGCCAGCTTGCGGAACGGCTGGGCGAGGCGCCACTGGGGCAGGGTATTGGTCGAGAAGCGCTGGTGGAACAGTACCAGCGAGGTTGCGAACTCGGGGTCGGAGAGGTCGGGGTAGAGCTGCTGCAGGTGGTCCGGCATCACCAGTCCCTTGTAGGCGATCAGGGTGCAGGAGAGGTTGGTGATGTAGAACTCGCGTTCGTCGGCGAGGGCTTTTTCGATCTCACGGCGGGTCAGGTAGAGCAGCGCCTCGAAGCGTTTGGTGGCGATCAGCTGGTGCGGGACCACGAAGGCCTGGACGATCTGCGGCAACCGCTCACGGGCGTAGTCACCGAGGGCTCCCTCATCCATCGGTACATCCCTGAACAGCACGACCTGCAGGTCGTTTTTTTCACACGCCGCGGCGAACAGTTCCTTTTGTCGCTCAGGGTCATCGAGGAACAGGGTGCCGACCGCAAAGGTCTCGGGGAGCGAAGTCCCCTGTTCGGCGGCCACCTTGCGCATGAATTCAATCGGCATCGAGCACAGAATGCCGCAGCCGTCGCCGGTCTTGCCGTCGGCGGCGATGGCGCCGCGGTGCATCATGCGCGACAGGGCGCGGACCGCATCCTCGAGCAGCTGGTGGGAGGGTTCGTTGTGCATGCTGGCCAGCAGGCCAAAACCGCAATTGTCGCGGAAGTCCTCTGCAGGGTTGAACATGTCAGTCATGGGCAGGAATCGCTTTCATCAAAAAAAGGAATAATCCCGACATTCTACCCGGTTCGAAAGGGCTTGGCAAAGCAGCTCTTGAAAATCTGCGTCAAACTGCTGCGGGAAGGGCCTGTCCGGTGATTTTTCTAGGCAATACTGGAGGGGTCGGGTATTCTGCGGTTCAATTAATTGACCATTGAGCCCCCTTTCTGAATATTTGAAGTACTCATCCCGAGAGGTGCTCCATGATTAACAACGTGGTACTCCACTTCAAGGATCACAAGATCCGCAAAGGGACCACCGAAGACTTCTTCCCCAACCGGCCGACCTTTCATTTCAATGATCGTGAACGGGGGGATACTCAGGTGATCCCGGTCAGCAGTCTCAAGGCGATTTTCTTCGTCAAGTGCTTCGATGGGAAACCGGAATATGATGAACGGCAGGATGTCGATCGCTCCGGCTTCGGACGGCGTATCCGTGTCAGTTACAACGATGGCGAGATCCAGGAGGGGTATACCCAGGGCTATTCACCCGGGAGGCCAGGTTTCTTTGTGTTTCCGTGTGACCCGCAGAGCAATAACGACAGGATCTTCGTGATCAGCGATGCGACCGAGGATATCTCGTTCGTTTGAATAGATAAAACTACATCGACAAGTCGAAAGGGCTCCCGCAAGGCGGGGGCCTTTTTTTATCTGGGGATTTTAAGCCAGGGTGTGTTCAACCCATTGAAAACCGCCGGGGGCGCCCGGCATGCGCCTTACTTTCTTTAGACGCGTAAAGAAAGTAAGCAAAGAAACGTGCCCGACCTCCTTGCCCGCCATAGGGCGGCGGGTGCCCTCCACAACGACGCTTCCCGTCGGGCCTTCGCCATTCGCTTACGCTCAACTCTTCGGCCTGTTTCGGCGTGAATCGTCGCTGCTCCGGCGGTGTCACACGGGAGGTAAACCTCTTTGCTTGTTCCGCGGCCCTTCCGGGGCCCCGTGCGCAGTCACCGAGTGCCGGGATTTTAATCTTGCCGTCTGGCGAGCATGCGAGCCGGCTGGATTAAAACTTCCGGCTAGCGAGGGCACCCGATCATCGGGTGACGGAGTTCGGGGTGTCTTCTTTTGCTTACTTTTCTTGGGCAAGCAAGAAAAGTAAGGCGCTGCCGGGAGCCGCCGGCGGTGTTGAATGTGGGGAGCGTGTTCGTGCTATCCGGAATTCCCGGATTTACCTTTCTTCATGCTGCGAGAAGTATTGCGGGGTCAGTTTAGGGCGCTCCAGCCGTAGCCGAACGTTTTTATATGTGAGCTGCTCTGGGCCTGTCGGGCGACAGGCTCATGGGACGCTTGTCAGATCAAGTCCGGAGATGGTATCAAATGGTGCGTTTAGACGACCCGGAGAGACCATGCATAACAGCAACGCCGACACGAAGAGTCATTCCATCCGCCACCTGTTGCGGGTGTTTCTCCCCTTCGCCCTCGGCTACTTCATCTCCTACCTGTTCCGCAACGTCAATGCGGTCATCGCTCCCGACCTGGTGCGTGACCTCGCTCTCGACCCGGCGAGCCTCGGCCTGCTCAGCTCCGTCTACCTGCTCAGCTTCGGTGCCTTCCAGCTCCCCCTGGGGCTGCTGCTCGATCGCTTCGGCCCGCGCCGGGTCGAGGCGGCGCTGCTGCTGCTCGCCGCCGCCGGTGCCTACCTGTTCGGGCACGCACAGAGCCTGACCGGGCTGGTCGCGGGACGTGCGCTGATCGGTCTCGGGGTCTCGGCCTGCCTGATGGCGGCCTTCAAGGCCTTCGTCATCTGGTTCCCACGCGAGCGGCTGCCGTTGGCCAACGGGGTGCAGATGGTCTCGGGGGGGCTCGGCGCGCTGGCCGCGACCACTCCGGTGGAGCTGGCACTGCACGTCACCGACTGGCGCGGGGTATTCTCTGCGGTGGCGCTGCTGACCTTGCTCGCGGCCGTGGGCGTGTTTTTGCTGGTACCGGAAAAGCCAGCCGCGCATAGCAAGGAGACGCTGACCGGGCAGCTGCGGGGGATCGGCACGGTGCTGCGCAGCCGCTACTTCTGGCGCCTGGCGCCGTGGGCCTTCACTGCCCAAGCCGCCTACCTGAGCATCTTTGGGCTGTGGGCGGGGCCGTGGCTGCGCGACGTGGCCGGCTACGAGCGTACGGAGGTGGCCGGTACCTTGTCGGGGCTGGCGCTGGCGACCATCGTCGGTTATTTACTTTTCGGGAGCTTGGCTGACCGCCTTGCCCGGCGGGGGATTACGCCACTGCGGGTGGCAAATACGGGGATGACGCTGTTCGCTCTGGTACAGGTCGGCTTGCTGGTGGTTACGGATGGGTGGGTGTTGCCATTGTGGTTGTTGTTCGGGGTCTGCGGGACGAGCTGCATCCTTCCCTATGCGGTGATCTCCCAGCATTTTCCTGCGGAACTCTCGGGGCGTGCCAACACCGCACTCAACCTGCTGGTGTTTTTTGCGGCGTTTGTCGCCCAGTGGGGGATCGGTGCGATTATCGGTCTGTGGCCCGAGACGGCTGCCGGAGGCTATGCGCTGGCTGGATACCGTGCGGGCTTCGCTGCTGTACTGGGTGCCCAGGCACTGGCGGCGGCGTGGTTTGTAATCATGGCTCGCTGGGGTCGCGTCGCGGCTTAACTTGCCGTGGGGCGCTCATCTGCAAACCAGCGCTTTTGCAGCCAGAAGGCGACGTTGACCAGGCCGATCAGCGCCGGTACTTCGACCAGCGGGCCGATCACCGCGGTGAAAGCCACTCCCGAGTCGAGTCCGAAGACTGCCACCGCCACCGCGATGGCGAGCTCGAAGTTGTTGCCGGCGGCGGTGAAGGCGATGGTTGCGGTCTTGCTGTAGTCGGCGCCGACCTTGATCCCCATCCAGAAGCTCACCATGAACATGATCGCGAAGTAGATCAGCAGCGGGATGGCGATGCGTACCACGTCGAGCGGGATCGAGACGATCAGCTCCCCTTTAAGACTGAACATCACCACGATGGTAAACAGCAGCGCCACCAGGGTGGTCGGGCTGATGCGTGGGATGAAGACCTGCTCGTACCAGTCGCGCCCCTTCTTCGGCAGCAGCACGGCGCGGGTCAGCATGCCGCCGAAGAACGGGATGCCGAGGTAGATGAAGACGCTCTTGGCGATCTGGCCGATGGTGATCTCGACGATCGCGCCCGAGAGGCCGAACAGCGGCGGCAGCACGGTGACGAACAACCAGGCGTAAACGCTGTAGAACAGCACCTGGAAGATGCTGTTGAAGGCGACAAGCCCGGCGCAGTATTCGGTGTTCCCCTTGGCCAGCTCGTTCCAGACGATGACCATGGCGATACAGCGCGCCAGGCCGATCATGATCAATCCCACCATGTACTCGGGGCTGTCGCTCAAAAACAGCAGCGCCAGCGCGAACATCAGCAGCGGGCCGATTAGCCAGTTCTGCAGCAAGGAGAGGCCGAGGATGGTGCGGTTGCGGAACACCTCGCCGAGTTCCTCGTACTTCACCTTGGCCAGCGGCGGGTACATCATCAAAATCAGGCCGATGGCGATCGGGATGTTGGTGGTGCCGATCGTGAAGGCGTTAACCAGCTCCTTGACTCCGGGGAACAGCCAGCCGCCTACGACGCCGATAAACATGGCGAGAAAGATCCACAACGTCAGGTAGCGGTCGAGAAACGAGAGTTTTTTCGTCAACCCGTGTGGCATACCATGCTCCTTGCAGGAAAAGCCCGCTAGGCGGCAGCCTTTTTGCCCCGTGGCAGGCGCGTCGAGAGGGTTGCTGCAATCATAACAAAGCCGGCCGAGACCCACAGGCAGGCAACCAGTCCACCGAGCTGGAAGACCAGCCCGGAGAGGAGGGTGCCGACCAGTCTCCCGGCGGCATTGGCCATGTAGTAGAAGCCGACATTGAGGGCGGCCTGATTGCTTTCGGTGTAGGCAAGGATCAGGTAGCTGTGGACCGCGGAGTTGACGGCAAACAGCACCCCGAACAGGGCGAGCCCTGCGACCACAGTCAGCCAGGGAGAGAGCTCTAAAGCGACGCCGAGGGCGATCAGCACCGTCAGAATCGACAGGGAGAGGGCCCCGAGACTGGCTGTGCCACCGCGTGGAGTGCCATCGCCGAGCATGGTCTTGAGCAGCTTCGGGGCCAGCGCCTGCACCGCACCGTAGGCGATGACCCACAAGGCGAGAAAACCACCGACTTCGGTATGCTGCCAGCCGAGATTGGCCGAGAGAAACACCGGCAGCCCGACCACGAACCAGATGTCACGCGAACCGAACAGAAACAGGCGCGCCGCCGAAAGCAGGTTGATCTCCCGGCTTTTCGAGAGGATCTGGGAGAACTTGACCTTGGTTTTTCCCCTCCCCATTTCAGCGGGCAGGTAAATCACCGCGCCGAGCAGGATGACTGTTAGGCCGGCAGCCATGCCGAACAGGGCGCCACGGAAGCCGAGGGTGGTCAACAACAGGCCGCCAAGGAAGAAGCCGGCCCCCTTGAGGGCGTTTTTCGAGCCGGTCAGGATCGCCACCCACTTGAACAGGGCCCCTTGCGCCTCTTCCGGCACCAGCACCTTGATCGCGCTCTTCGAGCTCATTTTGGTCAGGTCCTTGGCGATCCCCGAGAGCGCCTGGGCGCCCATCACGTAGGCGACCGACACCGCTATCGACCACTCGGGGTTGAGCAGGGCGAGGCCGCACAGGGCCAGTACCTGCAAGGCCAGACCGCTAAAGAGCGTGACCTTCAGACCGAAATGCGCACCGATCCAGCCGCCGACCAGGTTGGTGATTACCCCGAAAAATTCGTAGAGCAGAAACAGGAAGGCGATCTGCAACGCCGAGTAGCCGAGGTCGTGAAAGTGCAGCAGCACCAGCATGCGCAAGGCGCCGTCGGTGAGGGTGAATCCCCAGTAAGCTGCCGTTACCAGCGTGTAGTTGCGTAGATCGGTCATCGTATCTCTAGCCCAGCGACAGGGCGACTTTCCTGCACAGTTCCATCATCCGCTGTACGTAGCCCATCTCGTTGTCGTACCAGACCAGCAGCTTGAGCTGGGTGTCGTCGACGACCATGGTCGATAACGCATCGACGATCGATGAGCGGGGGTCGCTCTTGAAGTCGATCGACACCAGGGGGCGCTCCTCGACACCGAGGATCCCCTTGAGGTAGCTGTTTTCAGCCTCCCTGAAGAGGTTGTTGATCTCTTCGGCGCTCACCGGGCGTTGCATCTCGAGGACCGCGTCGGTGAGCGAGGCGTTGAGCAGCGGCACGCGCACCGCATGGCCGTTGAGCTTACCCATGAGTTCCGGGTAGATGATGCCGATAGCGCTCGCCGAGCCGGTCGAGGTGGGGATCAGCGACATGCTCGCCGCGCGGGCCCGGCGCAGGTCCTTGTGCGGGGAGTCGACGATGATCTGGGTGTTGGTCTGGTCGTGGATGGTGGTGAAGGCGCCGTGGGCAATCCCGACCTGTTCGTGTAGCACCTTGACCACCGGGGCCAGGCAGTTGGTGGTGCAGGAGGCCGCGGTGAGCAGGTGGTGTTGCTGCGAGTCGTAGAGGTGGTCGTTCACTCCCATGACAATGTTGAGCGCGCCCTCCTTGACCGGGGCGGCGACGATTACCTTGCGCACGCCGTTGTCGAAGTAGGGCTGCAGCAGCTCCGGGGTACGGAATTTTCCCGAGGACTCGATGACGATATCGACCCCCTTGTCCTGCCAGGGGACAGCGGCTGGAGACTTCGCGGCGCTGAAGCTGATTTCCTGCCCCTCGATGAGGACGGCTTTGTCGGCATGGTGGATCTCTTTGGCCCAGCGGCCATGTACCGAGTCGAACTCAAGCAGGTGAGCGGCTGCTTCGGCTCCTCCTGAGATTTCGTTGATATGGACAAACTCGATTTCGGGCCAATCCCAGGCGGCGCGCAGGGCGAGCCGCCCCATGCGACCGAAGCCGTTGATGCCGATGCGGATGGTCATGGTGCTGACTCCTGGAGAAGTTTTTCTTCATTTGTTGAGTGGAAGAACCCTTACTATAGCGAAGACAAAAAAAAAGGGCACCGCTCAATGCGGGTGCCCTTTGTGTGTTTAACGGTAATGAATTACCGGTTCGCGCTTCGGTTTGGGGGCTGAGGCGGAGCGTTTTTTCGGTGCATACGGTTTGCCCTGACCGCCCTTCCAGTTTCCCTGCGCCGGTTTCTGTCCCGTCCGCTTGCCCTGGAAGCCCTTCTTGCCGCGTGCGGGTCCCGGGCGGCTGTCGAGCTTCTGGGTCGGCTCGTAGCCGGGAATCTCGTAGCGCGGCAGGGTCTTGCCGATCAGGCGCTGGATGCGCTGCAACGCAGGAGCGTCACTGCGCGAGACGAAGGAGATCGCCACACCCGAAGCGCCGGCGCGGCCGGTGCGGCCGATACGGTGGACGTAGTCTTCAGCGAATTTGGGGAGGTCGAAGTTGATGACGTGACTGATGGTGCTGACGTCAATGCCCCGGGCGGCGACGTCGGTGGCGACCAGCAGCTTGACCTTGCCCTGGCGTACGTCGCGCAGGGTGCGGTTGCGCGCCCCTTGCGTCATGTCGCCATGCAGCGCAGCGGCGCGGTGTCCCTGCCCCTTGAGCTCCTTGGCGAGGCTGTCGGCATCGCGCTTGGTGGCCGAGAAGATGATCGCCTGGCGCAGGCCATCTTCACCAACCAGGTGGTTGAGCATGCGCTGTTTGTGGCTGAGGTTGTCGGCGACGTGCAGACGCTGCTCGATGTTGGCCGCGGTGGTTTCCTTGGCGGCGATGGAGATCCGCACCGGTTTGCGCAGCGATTTCATTGCCAGCGTTTCCATGGTGCGATTCAGGGTGGCGGTAAACATCATGGTCTGGCGCTCGGCAGGCACCGCCTTGGTGACTTTCTCGATATCTTCCTTGAAGCCCATATCGAGCATGCGATCGGCCTCGTCGAGCACCAGGATTTCAACCCGCGAGAGGTCGATACTGCCGCGTTCGAGGTGGTCTATCAAGCGTCCCGGGGTGGCAACGGCCAAATCGAGTGGCGCCGACAGGGCACGGAACTGGTCGCGGTAGGAGCTGCCGCCGAGGATCGAAGTGCTGCGCACGCGCAGGAAGCGGCCGTAGGTGCGGGTGGCGTCGGTGATCTGGGCGGCCAGTTCGCGGGTCGGGGTCAGCACCAGCACGCGCGGTGCGCCCTTGGGTCCCTTTTTAAAGTTGCTGAGGCGCTCCAGCGCCGGGAGCATGAAGGCGGCGGTTTTGCCGGTGCCGGTCTGGGCGGTAGCGAGCACGTCCTGACCGGAGAGGGCCGCGGGGA
>PKUI01000087.1 GCA_002869605.1 Desulfuromonas sp.
AAGCCCGGGCGCCAGATGTTGGCGCGTGTGCTTGATCGCTTGGTCGATCGTTACCAGGTCGACCTGGTGGTCGCCAATGGCGAAAATTCCGCCGGCGGCTTTGGTTTGACCTCCGAGATTCTTCGCGAGTTACGTTCTCTCGGGGTCGATGTTATTACCACCGGTAATCATGTCTGGGACAAGCGCGAGATCATCGATGTTCTCGAGCGTGATAAGGGTCTGCTGCGCCCGGCCAATTACCCCGCAGGAACTCCCGGGTGTGGGCACGGCGTGTTTGAGACGCCAGGTGGGGTCAAGGTCGGTATTCTCAATCTCGAGGGGCGGGTGTTTATGAACAACCTCGATTGCCCCTTTACGTTGGCCGACAAGCTGGTCGATGAACTGCGTCAGCAGACGCCGCTGATTTTTATCGATTTTCATGCCGAGGCGACCAGTGAAAAAATGGCCCTTGGCTGGTACCTCGATGGCCGGGTTTCTGCCCTGGTTGGAACCCATACCCATGTTCAGACCGCCGATGAGAGGGTTTTGCCGGGTGGCACGGCTTTTATCTCCGATGTTGGCATGACCGGCAGTCGCGACGGGGTCATTGGCATGGGCCGCGAGGCGGTGATCGAAAAATTTCTCACCCAGCGCCCCGCGCGCTTCGAGGTGGCGAAGAAAGATCCTGTCTTGTGCGCGGTGGTCATCGATATCGACGAGACGACCGGGAAGGCCCGGCAGATCGAGCGGGTCATGGAGTTAGCCGACTGAAGCGTCTGGCCGTATGCAGGCGCGTGGCCGGATCAGAATTTAAATAGACAGAAGCTGTAGGTGTTGCTGATGAATTTTGTCGAAGAATTGAGCTGGCGTGGCATGATCCACGACATCACGCCCGGGACGGAAGAACAGCTAGGTAAGGAATTGACATCGGCCTACGTCGGGATCGATCCGACCGCCGATTCACTCCATATCGGTCACCTGGTCAGTGTGATGATGCTCAAGCATTTCCAGCTTGCCGGGCATAAGCCGATAGCGTTGGTCGGCGGTGCGACCGGGATGATCGGTGACCCGTCGGGGAAGTCGGCTGAGCGCAACCTGCTTGACGAGCCGACCCTGCGTCATAACGAGGAGTGCCTGAAGAAGCAGCTGGCGAAGTTCCTCGATTTCGAGTCGGACGCTCCCAATGCCGCTGAGCTGGTTAATAATTACGACTGGATGAAGGAGTTCTCCTTCCTGGAGTTTATCCGCGATATCGGCAAACATATTACGGTCAACTACATGATGGCCAAGGATAGTGTCAAGAAACGCCTCGGCGAAGAGTCGAAGGCCGGCCTCTCCTTTACCGAGTTTACCTACCAGCTGGTGCAGGGGACCGACTTCCTGCACCTGTATCGCGAGAAGAGCTGCAAGCTGCAGATGGGCGGTTCGGATCAATGGGGGAATATCACCACCGGGACCGAGCTGATCCGTCGCAAGGAAGGCGGGGAGGCCTTTGCCCTGACCTGTCCGCTGATCACCAAGGCCGATGGCGGCAAGTTCGGCAAAACCGAAAGTGGCAACGTCTGGCTCGATCCGAAGCTGACCACCCCTTACAAGTTCTACCAGTTCTGGCTCAATGTCTCTGACGCTGACGCCGAGAAGTATATCAAGATCTTCACGCTCCTGAGTCGGGAGGAGGTGGCGGCGCTGGTTGAAGAGCAGGCCGGGGCTCCGCACCTGCGGCCGTTGCAGAAACGCCTTGCGCAAGAGGTGACCTGCATGGTTCATAACGAAGACGAATATCATAAGGCCGTCGAGGCATCCCTGATCCTGTTTGGCAAGGCCACCACCGAAAGCCTGGCCAAGCTCGATAGAGAGACCTTCTTCTCGGTGTTTGAAGGCGTGCCGACCTATGAAGTTGCCCGCGATAAACTCGATGCCGGTCTGCCGGTGGTGGAGTTGCTCGCTGCCGAGACCGAAGCTTTCCCCTCCAAGGGGGAACTGCGTCGTACCATCAAGGGTAACGGTCTCAGCCTCAATAAGGCGAAGCTGACCGACCAGGAATACATGGTGACGACGGCGGATCTGATCAATGGAGCCTATCTGCTGATCCAGAAGGGTAAGAAGAACTACTATATCATCGAAGCGGTGTGAGTTAGCTCGAAGCGCCTTCTGCCGACTGTAAAACGTATTCCCCATGACATCCCTGAGACGTGCCCCGTGTCTATCGTGGCTGTTTGAATTTTTCACCTGCTCGGCGACGCTGACCTGGTCGCTTTGAACGGTGCGCTGCCTCTTTTGGCTCGGCAAGTCAGCTCCGGGTAGAAAAAAGTAGCAGTTTGGCGCGCTCGGCCCCGAATATGGGCTGCTCGAAGAACCGGCTCGGAGTGCCGAAAGGAGCCGGATTATAAGGGTTATTTCTGGCGCTGAAATTTTCTTGTAAAAGAGTGTTGACTTCCCCGGGGGGCTTATATATATTCCCGTTCCTCGCAGCGATGTGGGGCAAAAAAAGGGGCAGGTAAAACTGAGTGCCTCGCCAGGAAAAAACTCTTGAAAAAGAGTGTTGACAACACGGGAGAGCTTATATATATTCCCGGACCTCGCAGCGATGCGGAGCAAAACGGAGCACAGAAAAAAACGCTCCACGGTAAAGAAAAAAGATTGACATGGAAGCACGGTTTCGATAGGATGCTTGCTTGTCGCCGCGACGAGCGGCAGCGCGAAACACTTGGTCTTTGAAAACTAAATAGCAGACAATTACGCTAGTGCAGGAAACGGGCAACCGTAACCTAAGAGTACG
>PKUI01000141.1 GCA_002869605.1 Desulfuromonas sp.
GTGCTTGGTGGCTACACCTGGGATAACGTATCCCTCAGCACAAACCTCACCCTGCAGTAGCCCCTCAGGACACCCCAAAAAGAAACGGGGGATCGTGCCTACGATCCCCCGTCTTTGTTGCCTATGAACTCTCTTTTTCAACCGGCCCGGACGCTCCGTTCATACTTCTCGCCCATCCTGGACCAGAACAACAGAACGACTCCGGACATCCAGAGGATCTGCACCTTCTGGCTGATCAGAACATGCGTTTCATGCGAGTAAGGACAATACCCAGCAAAGCGGATCGCGGCCATAATCAAGGCCGGCAGAAAGGTCAGCACGACAACCCCAGCGGCAAAACCGACCAACCAGATCGACTCGCGTTTCATAAAACACCCCCCACAGATCAAAGAATCTGGACACATCCACTAATAAGCATATACAGCAACACACATACCAAGTTCACTACTCTTCCGCTCGTAAACCATTATTAATCTTAACCCAAGGGTTATTGGGCTTTTTTAACTACTCCCCCAATACAGGGCTAGCGATCCATCCGACCTAAAGGTCGCCATTTTTTTGTCATTCTTGGTTCAGGGGACCGTCCCCTTTGCCAAAGAGTTGTCGACATCTCTGCTATGGGAAGCAATTAAGTGCGGTTCTGGCACAGAAGCATCTGAGTTAACTGGGCTCAAAGCGAAGCAGCGGCTCCCCGGAAGAAAGCCGCTACTTTTAAACGTAACCATGTTAACCCGCGGATCGCCGCTGGGAGCGCTCAGAGCCGCGCAGCCCCCCCCCTTGAAAAACTGCCCGGGGAGCGTAAACGACACCGAGGTCCCCTCTCCCTCGACACTCTCGATCCGGATGGTTCCGCCATGCGCCTCGACGAACTGCTTAACGATGCTCATGCCGAGGCCAAGCCCGCCGATCGCCGTATCGGTGGCATCCACACGATAAAACTTCTCGAAGATGCGCTCGAGCTGCTCCGGGCTCATGCCGACCCCCTGGTCGCTGACCGTGATCTCCCAACCCTGCGGCTGCTCTTTCCCCACGACACGAATCTCTTTCCCTGCGGCAGAATACTTCACGGCGTTGGTGATCAGATTGTCAAGAACCTGGTTGATCCGGTGGCGGTCAATCACCAGTATTGTCTGCTGCGGGTTTTCGGGCAGTTCGAGACAAAAGTGATGTCGGGTCTTTTCCAGGGTAAAGAATTTCACTTTTTTACTCAGCACATCGACAATGTCGGTCTCCTGCAGTTCCAGCGGTACCGGCCGGCCACTCTCGATGCGGCTGATATCGAGCAGGTCATCGACAATGCGACAAAGCGCCTCGCCGCGCTCATGGATCTCTTCGATAAAGTCGCGCTGCTGCGCTTCACTGAAGCCACCGTACTCCTCGGGAGTACGCAGGAACTCGCTGTAGCCGAGGATGGCACTCAGCGGGGTGTTCAGTTCGTGCGCAGCGGTTGAAATAAACTCGCTTTTGACCCGATCAGTCTCGATCAGCGCCTGCTCGGCCGCCTTTTCGGTGGTAATGTCGCGCACTACCAGCAACAGGCAGGGCTCGTTGGTAAGGTGTAGCAGACGCACCGAGACCAGTCCTGTCTTAATTTCATCTCTCTGGACCCGGAACTCGACCTCGAGGTTGTTGACCTCCCCACGCTCCTGCAGAGACGTGCGAAGCATGTCGCGCATCCCCGGCTCGGCCCATAGCGAAAGCTCTTCGGAGTTATGCCCCAGGGCCTCGGCACGCGGGATTCCGGTTGCGGATTCAAAGGCGGGATTCACATCGATGATCGCGCCATCGACGAGTCGTGCCAAAACAACCGGGTCGGGGTTGGCGGCAAAGATCAAGCGGAAGCGTTCCTCGGTTTCGCGCATCGCCTTCTCGGCACGCTTGAGGGCAGTGATATCCTGAAAGCTCTCCACCATGCCGATGAGCTTCCCGTCAACATCCCGAAAAGGGCGCGAGACGGCAATAAAATCACGCGGCTTACCATGCACTGTCTTGGTCACTTCGTGACTGACGAACTCAACGCCCTGGCGGATCTGCCGCAACGGACAATCCTCCGTGTGACAAAAGGTGCCGGGACGTGACTCGTAGCACTTGACCTTCTGCGCAGGACCGTTTTGTGCCGGCCACAGCCCGTAAAAGGCATCATTGGCCCTGAGCAACTCAAAGTCGAGGCCGGTGATACAGATCGGATTGGAGTTGTTAAGGATATTCTCCAGCGTATTGTTGGCCTTTTCCAGTTCCGAGGTCCGCACCTCGATCATCGACTCGAGGTTGTGCTTGAAATACTCGATCTCCGTATGGACGGTTCTGAAACGCTGGAAGTAGATGCCAAAGGCAAAGATCACGACGAAAGTCGTGGTGTTGACCGCCCCGCTGAAAGGGGCAATACGCGCCCAGGCCAGGTCGTGACCACCAACCAACAGGAGCTGCTTGACCAGATGCCCGAAGGAGCGGGAGACGGCAAAAAAGACAATCGCCAGGGTAAACAGGAACAGGTAATTCCGAAAAACGTCATCCGGTTTCTTCTGGAGATACCTCCAGGCGAGCAACGCACTCCATCCCGCCAACAGCAACATGGTCAGCGAGCCGAGTATATCGAGCATCAGCACGGGAACCCACGATACGCTCATGGCTGTCGAACCCATTTCTGCAGCGCCAGCAACAGACAGATAAACGAGGGGACCAACAGCAGGTGGTCGAGCCGGGTCAGGTAATAGACCGCATCCGGGAAGGAGCCGATGGTGAAGGCGACGATCTTGCCGTAGCTTTTAACGAAGCTCTCCTGCGCCACATACTCGTTCAGCCAGTGCCCAGAGAAGGTCACGAGGTTCCAGAGGATCAGCAGCCACAGGAAAGCCTTGAAGGCCACCCAGCCGGCGCCAGCCTGACGCATTCGATAGAGTTTGAACAGCAGGTAACCGATACCGAGGAGAAACAGCAGGTGTCCGAGCTGGTGTGACACCAGCCCCTCGAGCCCTCGGTGGGCCTGCACGGCCCAGGCGATATCGGGGAGCGCCAGAAGAGCCAGGCTGCACAGCCACGTGGCGACATGAAGATGCACCCGGGTCCAGGGGGACACGGCAGACCGACCTCTCTGGTGAGGTTTGCGAAAAGCAGATGGATAACTGGTCATTTTCGCTCTACCTTCGACAAAACAGGGCAACACATCGACACATCATACCCCAAAACAGCTCATCCCCCCAAACACCAAACAACCACCGCTACACCTCAAGACCTGCATCGCCTCGCCAGCTAGCGTCCGATCGCGTCTTCGTGAAAATCCCGGCTCCAGCCCCCCGGGGGACGTTCATTCATCAGTAAACCGTAGATCCTCGTGGCATCGATCTCGGCGGCCAGCTGGGCCTCGGCCAGGCGCGACTTGCGGCTGACCTTGCCGTAGAAACGGCGCAGGCGCGCATAGACCCGTGAATAATTGTCGATCAGCGGCAGGTTGCGGTCCTTGCGGGTCGCGGCCAGGAAACGCCGCCCCTTCTCACTGGCCCCGAGCAGGTGCAGGTAGAGCGGGCCACTGTCGAGGAACTCCTCGTACTGCGGCGCGGAGCTGCCGAGCAACACATGACACAGGGTCCGCTTGATACGGGTCCGGGTCCACTGGGGAGCCTGAATCGCCGCAAGCAGCGATTCGAGGTCGTGACTCTGCTCGCAGGCCTGCCGCAGGCGTTGCCCCATGCCGTACTCGACCAGGTAGCACTCCTCGCAGCCACGCAGGATAGCGGCCAGCAGCAGGCGGTAATAAAGCTGGGAATCGACCTGTGCCCCGGTATCGAGCGCCCGCGTTAGAAAGCCCATCGACGCGGCTGGCACCAGGGGCGCTACCGTCTCGCCGGCGGCAAGGCGTGCACGAATTCCGGTGGCCGAGGCAATGTCTCCCTCGCGGCGGGTCTCGTAATAACCGGTGCCGAGGCGCGCCAGGGTGAACGCTTCAAGCGGCAGGGAGTGGCGAAGAATCGCCCGCAGGTAGGCGATGCCGAGAATGTTGTTGGGGGCATGGAGCAGACGGGCCAGCTGCTCGCCGCCGAGGTGCTTAACCACCTCGGCCCGCGCATCGGGATAATGCATCCCCTGGCGCAGCAGCACGGCTGTCTCCTGGTCGATCACCGCGGCGTGCGCCTCGAGCAGTTCGGCGCATTCCTGGAGTGTGCCGAGATCGCCCGCCTCACTCCCGAAACAGAGCGTCGGAACACCGAGCGCCGCCAGCGCAACCACCGCCCCGGCGGCGAAGTGTGGTGCGCTGTTACAGGCCCACGGCAGCGGCATCTCGACGACCACATCGACCCCCGCGGCCAGGGCCATGCGTGCCCGCAACCACTTGTCGACCAGTGCCGGCTCCCCCCGCTGCAGAAAATGGCCGCTCATCACCGCCACCGACACTTCGCTGTCGCTCAGGCGCAGGCTCTGTTCGAGGTGATAGAGGTGACCGTTGTGAAACGGGTTGTATTCGCTGATCAGTCCAACAGCACGCATGGCACTCCTAAAGAAACCTATAGGATCACCGGCAGGGTACGCACAAACCGCACCTCTTCCGGCGACACCACGGTCTGGCAGGCGAGCGGTTCGACACCGACGGCGACCGCCTCGCGCAACAACCGTCCATACTCGGGATCGATGGCATCGGCGACGGTAAAACGTTTCGCTTCACCCCGCTGAACCAGAAACAGGATGACCGCCCGGTAGCCCTGTACTACGGCAGCCATCAATTCGCGCAGATGCTTCTGGCCGCGAGTGGTCACCGCGTCGGGGAAACAGGCGACATCCGGCTGACAGCAGAGGGTGACGTTTTTGACCTCAACCAGAACCTTCTGCACAGGGCTTTCGAGCAAAAAGTCGATACGGCTCTCGCCGAAGCGATGCTCGGGCTTCACCCGGTAGCCGGCAAGCCCGTCGATACGCCCCTGGCGCAACGCCTCTTCGACCACCCGGTTGGCGCGCTGGGTATGGGTATCGACCCAGTAATCGTTAACCCGAATCAGCTCGAGGGTGTAGGCGAGCTTGCGCTTGGGGTTATCCGTCTGCGACAGCAACACCTCATAACCCGGGACGGCACACTGCTGCATACTGCCGGTGTTCGGGGTATGAGCCGTCACGTGGCGCCCGTCATCCAGCTCGACATCGGCCAGAAAACGCTTGTAGCGCCTGAGCAGTCTACCGCCAAGAAGCGGTTCCGGTAGCTTCATGTCTCGTCATCCGGAGAGGAATCCGTAGGTTTCTCACCGGGGATCGCGGCCAATACGGTTCCCACCAGCAGACCGAACAGTCCTCCCGTCCAGGGAGAGTAAAGCGGCCCTCAGGTGCTCCCCACGCAGCGCGCAAGGTAGCCGAGCAATGCCCCGAAAAGAGCGCCGCCAACGGCAAAGAACAACCATTTTTTCACACCAGGGCCCATCTTCTCTCCTGTCGAACCGGGCAAGCAGAATTCAACCGGTCCATTGCGCCATTCTATGCAACAGCCTGTACTCCTGGCAAGCTCTGGAGAGCACCCATCGAAAAACAATAAATCGACGCTACAAAAACAACCGGACCCCCCGAAAAAATTTCAAGATGGTCCGGTTGTTCTAAACCTGTCCGTTAAGAAAACCTTATTCCCCTAGGGGATTCTGACCACGGCATAGCCCTGCATCTGGTAGCCGATCACTGAGACAAAGCCATTGCCGACCTGGTCAACCTCCGGGATGATGGTCTCCCTGTCCACCCCCAAAACCTTGGCTGCGTACTGGCAAACCTCCAGCTTAACCCCCTCCTTTTTCATCTCCCGCAGGGTCTGCTGGAACTTCTGCACTTCCGGCCATTGTGCCTCGTCGAAAAATTTTTTGTCCGACGAAATCAACTTGACCGCGGGGCCGTGGAAGACAATCGCGATCTCCGGGTCGCCCTTGATCTTTTTGACTTCGGTAGCCTGGTAGGAATTCCGCACCGCCCAGAACACCGCGTTGGCGACCTTGGGGTTCCCCTGGCTGATCTGATAGATGGCCTTGAAACTCTTTACCCCATGGAGGGCATTATCGTATCCGGTGGCCAGCACCGGCGTCGCCCCCAGGGTTACAAAGGCAAACAAAACCGCCAGGCGACACAGCTGGCGAGCAACGTCTCTGAATCTACAGTTCATTATTCATCTCCCTGTCTACTCGTTGTTCATTGGCTCATATAAAAAGCCGGGCATTACGAAGAAAGGTACTCCCCGGCAGCCCGGTCATCTTTTGCCGCGATGCGGTAAGATCCGTGGCTTTCCGCCCCTGCCTCACAACAGGTTCTGCTTTTCTTCGGCACACTTTTAACGCTAGCATCAATTAAAGACCATTCAAGTTAGCATTCCGCAAATATATCTCCCTCTTTCGCAGTATCGACAAACGTTGTCGGCAAACCGGCAACGACGCAACGTCGCGGTCGAGCGATAGTTTCTTTGCTGGACAAACGGTATCCGCTTCCCTAAAATGTCCAAAATCTGATGCATTGATATCTATGGATGGAGGCATGCATGGAACGCTCCCGGTTTATCGACCACAAAGGAAAGAAGATCTATGTCATCGACTGCAGCAACTGCAAGCCGGCCGACATTCATCCGCTCATCGACGAATGTGCCCGGGTCGTGAGAAGCCAGCCCCCCAAGTCGGTGTTGACCATGACCGTCGCCGGCGGCGGCAAGTTCGATAACGATATCGTCGCCAAGCTCAAGGAGCTGACCAAGGGGAACGAGCCGTACGTCAAACAAGCCGCGGTGGTCGGCATGAGTGGTCTCTACAAGGTGGTGCTGATGGCGGTCGCGATGTTCAGCAAGCGTGAGTTCCACATGTTCGACACCGAGGAGGAAGCGAAGGATTTCCTGGTCAACTACTGACTCCCGCCCTCCAGTCATTCCGACCTAAAGCCCTCCCGGCACCCGCCGCGGAGGGCTTTTTCAGCTCTTCCAACCTGCAACGGTACAGCATCTGGCATCCCGAAATGTTTTACGGTAAAAAACGTGGATAAAGACTTGACAGCGGCCGATGCATCGCATAAGTTGAATATTCAAATCTTAAAACATAAGGAGCACATACATGTCCCTGGTCTTTCAACGTTCCAGCCGCAAACCCCTCCCGCAATTCATTCACGATTTCACCTCCGCCGCCGAACGCCAGGGCTTCGTGATCCATAACCGCGACAAGATGAACCTTGCCGACACCTTCTCTGCCCATGGCGTCGACGTGGCAACCGACTTTGACGTGCATATGGTGCAGCTGTGCAAGCCGGCCAAGGCGGCCGCCAGCCTCAGTCACAACCCGGAGCGTGCGCCTCTGATGCCGAAGTTCGTCGTCGCCTTCACCCGTAACGACGAAACCCAGATCCGCTACTTCGGCCTTGACGAACAGCTGGTCCGCGAGCTGGTCGATGACCCCGAGTTTCCCGCCAGCCTGTGCGAAACCCAGAACGTCATCCGCAGCCTGATCGACGAAGCGGCCTGAGGACAACATCATGTGGCCCCTCCTGCAACGCTTGAACCGTAGCCTGATCCTTGCCATCCCGGTGATGATGGTGGCAGGCTTCGTGTGCGGCTGGGTCTGGGACCTGGTCTTCCTCAAGAAGCTGATCCTCCCCTTCACCTTCCTGATGGTCTACCCGATGATGGTGCCCCTGAAGATCCGCCAGGTATTCGCCGGCGGGGACCTCAAGGCCCAGGTATTGACGCAGTGCCTTAATTTCACCCTGATTCCTCTGTTCGCTTACTTCCTCGGCACACAGTTTTTCGACGCACAGCCGGCCATGGCCCTCGGCCTGTTGCTCGCCGCGCTGGTCCCGACCAGCGGCATGACCATCTCCTGGACCGGCTTCGCCAAGGGGAACCTGGCCGCCGCCGTCAAGATGACCGTCATCGGCCTGGTGCTCGGATCCCTCGCCACCCCGCTTTACGTGCAGGCCCTGCTCGGTGCCACCATCCCGGTCGACATGCTGCGTATCTTCATGCAGATCGTCCTGGTGGTGTTTCTGCCGATGGCTGCCGGCTACCTGACCCAGCGCGCCCTGGTCAAACGTTACGGGCAGCAGAGCTTCCAACAACAGCTGGCACCAAAGTTTCCCGGGCTCTCCACCATCGGAGTACTCGGTATCGTGTTCATCGCCATTGCCCTCAAGGCGCGCGGCATCGCCGCCCACCCGGAGGCGCTGTTGTCGATCTTCGTACCGCTGTTGTTATTGTATGGGGGGAATTTTCTGCTCAGCACCCTGCTCGGGCGCCTGCTGCTGCCGCGCGGGGACGCCATCGCATTGGTCTACGGCAGCGTGATGCGCAACCTCTCCATCGCCCTGGCACTGGCGATGAGCGCCTTCGGAAGCGCCGGGGCCGACGCCGCCCTGGTGATCAGTATCGCCTACATCATCCAGGTGCAAAGCGCCGCCTGGTACGTCCGTTTCACCGACCGGTTCTTCGGCGCCGTTCCCGAAACCCAACCGGCTTGATCCCCCGGCCCCATGCGCACCCTGTTCCTTCAGGGTGCGCGGCCGGGTTTTTCGAATTCCCCTAAACCACCAGCCCTGTCGCCAGTTCTCCGAGTTTTTCCACCGCCCGCTCCTCACGCTCCGACCAGAAGGCCGCGTTCAGACGCACGCAGTTACGATACTTCCCCGAAGTCGAAAAGAGATGTCCCGGGGCGAGAGTGATACCTTCCGCAATCGCCAGGCGATAAAAATCAAGCGCATCGACCGTCTCCGGCATTTCGACCCACAGAGAGAAACCTCCGCGCGGCCGCGAGACCCTTGTCCCTGCGGGGAAGTGCTGCCCGATCGCTGCCGCCATCTGTGCCACCTTGCGCGCATAGACCCGACGGATGCTGCGCAGGTGATGATCGTAGCCACCATTGGCCAAAAACTCGGCGATCGCCATCTGGGTCGGTGCCGCCGAAGCGATGGTGTTGACCATCTTGAGCCGTTCGAAGGGCTCTTGAAAACGTCCGGGCGCCATCCAGCCGACCCGGTATCCGGGCGCGAGGGTCTTGGAGAACGACGAGCAGAGCATCACCAGCCCCTTGCGATCATACGCCTTGGCCACCGAAGGGCGGTCTCCGTCATGGGCGAGGTCGCCGTAGATATCGTCCTCGATCAGCGGGATCTCGCGTTCGGCGAGCATCTCCACCAACTGCCGTTTGCGTGCATCCGACATACGGCTACCGAGCGGGTTATTGAAGTTGCTGATCACCAGGGCCGCCTTGACCGTGTTGTGTTCCAGCGCATAGTCCAGTGCCTCGAGGCTGATCCCCTCGCTCGGGTCGGTGGGGATCTCAAGGGCCTTGAGCCCCTGCGATTCGATCAGCTGCAGAAAATTATAGTAGACCGGCGTCTCGATGGCGATGGTATCCCCCGGCCGGCAGATGCAGCGCAACGCCAGGGAGACCGCCTCTGTGCAGCCATCGGTAATCACGATCTCGTCCGGACGCAGGGTACAGTTCGAGAGTACCAACCGCTGGGCGATCTGCTTACGCAGGCGCGGGTTACCGGGGGGCATGGCGTAGGCAATGCTCTGGTTGCGAAAGCGGCGCGTCTCGCTGGAGAGCATGCGATTGAGACGCTCGATGGGGAGCAGCTCCGGATTCGGAATCGCACAGCCGAACTGCACCAGCTCCGGGGAGAGGGTGTCACGCATCACCCGTGCCGTCAGTTCACTGGTACTGACGGTCATCGGGCTCAGTTCCGGCGGAGAGACCAACGGGGCGTTTACCACCTCGGGCAGACGCGCGCAGACAAAGAACCCCGACTGCGGACGTGCCTCAATCACCCGTCGATCCTCGAGCAGCCGATAAGCTTCCTTGATGGTGTTGACGCTGACCTTGAACTGCTGGCTCAGGTTGCGAATCGACGGTACCCGCTCTCCGGGGCGATAGGTTCCCTCCTCGACCAGGAACGCAACCCGCTCGGCAACCGATTCATACAGGCTTTTCCCGCCCTCTTCGTTAATCGACAGACTCATGCAAACAACCCTACCCTGAATACTCTTACCCTCGACAGATACAGTTGGCTATTCAACCAATGGACACAGTTTAAATATTTAAAAACTGTGGTGGACACAATTTAACCCATCTGTATCTGTTTGTGAAGTCGTACTCATGCCAGAATCATCGACATCGTTAAAGCATCACTCGACAGGGTCTAAAGGAGGGAACCATGCATATGCAGATGAACAAGGGGGACCTGATCACCTTCGACAGTATAGGACGGGGAATGCGTATCCGCTGCGCCATCGGCAAGGTCTGGATTACCCAGGAGGGGGATAGTCGTGACTACCTGCTCGGCACCGGGCAGGTTATTGAACTCAGATTGCGCGGCCGGGTGGCAATCACCGCCCTCGACGAAAGCCTCTGTGTTCCGGAATTTCTGACCAGAGGCGTCCCGTCACTCAAGGTCAGCCACGCTTGCAACTGAAACGTTAAACTGACAGCTCTCAAACAGGAAACACATTATAAAACAAATATTTAAAACCAGTTGATTGGTAAGTTCTAATTTGCAATCAGGGGAATCCGCACCTTATATTCGAAAGATCTTCGAGCTAGGGGGCGACATGAGAAACGCACGATTTACCAGCGAGTTCGGCAAAGAGATTTTTGTCCTGACCTTCGATGTTGAAAACCCCGATGATGCCCTCCCGCTGATCAGGGAGTGTGCGAGAAAGGTCCAGAGCAGGCCCAAGGACTCCGTGCTGACGCTCACGGTTATTAAAACGGGAAAGTTCACTCCGAAGCTCGTCACCGAGTTACAGAAGCTCGCCCTGGGCAACAAACCGTACGTTCACCGCGCAGCAATGGTCGGCGTCACCAAACTTAACGAAATCGCCATCAACGCCGTCAGCCTGTTCAGCAAACGGGAATTCAAGGTTTTCGAGTACGAACAGACCGCCATCAACTACCTGCAGAGTGCCGAAATCGGCGCCCACCACAGGCAGGTTTCCTGAAACATCAACCTAGTCTTCGGCGGGGGTGTTGAGCACCTCAAAAAAGAAGCAACTGCCACCGCCCGGGTTATCCTCCACCCAGGCACGCCCGCCATAGCTCCGGGCAATTTTGGAAACGATCGCTAGCCCGAGCCCGGAGCCGCCCTTATTAAGCGCCTGTTCCCCTCGATAATGCATATCGAAAATCTTCAGACGCTCCTGCTCGTTGATACCGGCCCCCCTATCGGAGAACGATAGCCGCACCCTTGACTCCTCCTCGGTGGCGGCGATGGAAATCGTCGTCCCGGGGACAGCAGCATAGAGGAGGCTGTTGACGATCAGATTGTGAAAAACCTGTCCGACCAGAACACTCGGAAGATGCAACTGAGGTAGTCCCCCCATCTCCACCGTCATCCCGGAGGCTTCCAGTTGCGGCGCCAGGTTTTCCAGCACGCCGGCAACAACCGCCCCGGTATCTGTCGCCTGCTCGGGGCGATCTGCCTTTCCGGTGCGTGCCAACGCCAGCAGGTTTTCGATCAGGGCAAGCATCCCTTCGGCCGAAGACTCGATGAGAAGGAAAAGTTCGCAACAGCGTTCATCCGGTTGAAACCCGGCACTGCTCTTGAGTATTTCGAGGCTACCGAGAATAGCAGAGAGTGGATTTTTCAGGTCATGGGAGACAGTGTAAGAGTATGCTTCCAGATCCCTGACCAGGGTGAGAAGTTGTTCCTCGAGCTTCTTGCGCTCGGTGTTGTTGCGGATGAAGGTATGGTAGGTGCCGTCCGGCATCATACGGCTATTCATCCAGATCGACACCGTGGAGCCATCCCTGCGGGTCAACATCCGCTCGTACTGGACCACCTGACCTGCCTTAAGCAGATCGTAACGCAGCGGATGATTTCCTGGTTCCTGTGAACTGAACAGCGTCCCGAGTTCCCTGCCCAGCAGTTCTTCACATGAGTAGCCGGTCAGGAGCGTGGCGCTCCGATTGGCAGCCGTGATCCGCCCCTCGTGATCCCCCTTGAAAACGGCATCGGCCGCAAGTTCAACCAGTTCCCGGCAACGGCTCTCCTCTTCGCTCAGGCGTTCAAACGCTGCGTCTTTTTCGGCAAGAAGCCGCTCAAGTCGCTTGACCTCGGAACAGAGTTGCCGATTTTCATCACGAAGTTTGCTGAGATCTTCACCCGTCACCGCTCTCCTCCTCGAGGACAAATTTCAGCAACTATAGCAGCGACTCTGGATAAATTCTCTCAGGATTTTCCTGAGCTTTATTGCTCCTGGATAAGTGGGGAGACCCTCTATTTCCTGTTCTTCGACAGCCTCTACCGCCCTGACCTCAGCTTATCCTTGGGCCTGCGAGGGTTCATCTCCCGGGTCCTGCACCAGGACATTCTCCTTCCCCCACTCGCACATCAACACCAGCAACTCGCGCAGACTCTCCCCCTTCGCCGTCAGCGAATATTCGACCCGCGGCGGCACCTCGGCATAGACCTGGCGATGCACTAGGCCGTCACGCTCCAGTTCGCGTAACTGCTGAGTGAGCATCTTCTGGGTGATATCGGAGATACGTCGCTGCAGTTGACTGAAGCGCAGGGTCTTGTGCAGCAGGTGCCAGAGGATCACGCCCTTCCACTTGCCACCGATCACTTCGAGAGTCAACGCAACCCCGCAACGATATCCTTCGCTCATTATTCTCTCCATAGTTTCCTTTTGGTAAGTACCATACAAAAAGGTTGGTACTTGCCATATAGAATGTTTGTCTCCATAGTAAAGCTACTTGTGACTTTACGCAAGAGCGTAGCTTAAGCTGGTCATCGAACAGAATTCTGCTTTACTGAATACTTCACCCTACAAAGGAGAAGCACATGTCTGAACAGTTCAAGGCCCTCCTGGTCGAGCAACCGGAGAAGAAGACCTTTACCCGCTCCATCGTCACCCGCTCTCTTGACGACCTCCCCGAGGGCGACCTGGTGATCCGCGTCGCCTGGTCGTCACTGAACTTCAAGGACGCCCTCTCGGCCACCGGCCATCCCGGCGTAACCCGTGGGTTCCCCCACACCCCGGGCATCGACGCCGCCGGCACGGTGGTTTCCGACGCCAGCGGACGTTTCAAGGCCGGAGACGAGGTGCTGGTGACCGGCTTCGACCTCGGCATGGAGACCGATGGTGGCTACGGCCAGCTGATCCGCATCCCCGCCGCGTGGGCGGTAGCGCTGCCCAAAGGGCTGAGCACCCGTGAAAGCATGATCTACGGAACCGCCGGTTTCACTGCGGCGCTTTCGGTCTACAAGATGGCCGCCAACGGCGTCACCCCGGAACAGGGTGAGATCCTGGTTACCGGAGCCACTGGAGGCGTCGGCAGTGTGGCGGTAGCGATTCTCGCTCAGGCCGGCTACCGGGTGGTGGCCGCTACCGGCAAGGCGAGCGAAGAACCGTTCCTGAAAAGTCTCGGGGCAAGCGAGATCATCAGCCGCGAAGCGGTGCTCGAAGGAGCCGAACGGCCGATGATGAAGGAACGATGGGCAGGCGTTATTGACTGCGTCGGCGGCGACATGCTTGTCGCCGCGCTCAAATCGACCCGTTACGGTGGTACCGTAACCTGCTGCGGACTGGTCGGCTCCATCGACCTGAACGTCAACGTCTACCCCTTCATCCTGCGCGGCGTCAGCCTGCTCGGCATCGACTCGGTGCAGTGTCCAATGCAACCCCGACTGGCAGTGTGGGGAAAACTTGCCAGCGAGTGGAAGATACCGAAGCTCGAGGAACTGGCCAGCGAATGTACCCTTGACGAGCTGGAAGAGAAGATCTCCGCAATCCTCCAGGGTCAGCTCAAGGGACGCACCATCGTCAAAATCAACGGCTGAGAAAGGGAGAGTGCGATGACTTTCGACAACCTGTTACTTGAGATTTCCGAACAGATTGCCACCATCACCATCAATCGCCCGCAGGCGATGAACGCCCTCTCACCCGACACCATTCGTGAGCTCGGCGCCGTGATCAAACTACTCCAGGAGCGCGACGACGTTCACGTGATCCTGATCACTGGCGCCGGAGACAAGGCCTTTGTCGCCGGTGGTGACATCTCAACCTTCGCCGAAGCTGGACCACTGGAAGCGCGCGGGTTTGCTCTGCTCGCCCACAACGTGCTACAGATGATCGAAACCGGCAGCAAACCGGTCATCGCCGTGCTCAATGGCTACACCCTCGGCGGTGGCTGCGAATTGGCGATGGCGTGCGACGTCCGCCTGGCGAGCGACAAGGTCAAAATTGGCCAGCCCGAGGTCAACATCGGCATCATTCCGGGGTGGGGCGGCACCCAGCGCCTGCCGCGCTTGATCGGCAAGGGGCTCGCCCTGGAGATGATCATGACCGGAGAGATGATCGACGCCGCCGAGGCGCATCGCATCGGGCTGGTCAACAAGGTCTACCCGGCGGATCAGCTGATGGAAAAAGCGCGCGAACTGGCAGGCAAAATCGCCGCCAAGGGGCAGGTATCGATTCGCCTCACCAAGGAAGCCGTGCAGAGGGGGCTGGAGCTCGACCTCGAACACGCCAACCGCTACGAGGCCGACCTGTTTGCGCTCTGTTTCGACACCGAGGACCAGAAGGAAGGAATGCGTGCCTTCCTCGAGAAGCGCAGCGCAGAGTTCAAACACAAATGAGGAAACATGCCTCAGTGGCCCACGACATATGATCCGCGTGAACTCAGACAACTGAGCGAAAGCGCCGCGCCTGCGACCATCGACTGGCTGAGCAGCCACAACCTCAGCCACCTCGCCGAGGCGCTCGAACGTTTTTACCTCCCCCTGGCGCTCACCGTTCACCACTGGCGCAGTAAGCGTAAAACGCCCCTGGTCTTCGGCATCGCAGGGGGCCAGGGGAGCGGCAAATCGACCCTCGCCGCGCTGCTCGCGCAGATTCTCAAGCAGGGCTTCGGCTACCAGGTCGCCCGTCTATCCCTCGACGATCTCTACTACCCGCACGCCTATCGGCAGGAGCTGGGCGACAACATCCACCCGCTGCTGGCCACCCGCGGCGTTCCCGGCACCCACGACGTGCAGCTCGGCATCGACCTGATCCACCAGCTTAGCCATCTCGGGGCCGGACAGCAGATGCGCCTGCCGCGCTTCGACAAAGCCCACGACGAGCGCCTGCCGGTTGACAAGTGGCCAACAGTGAACGGTCCACTCGATATCATCCTCTTTGAGGGATGGTGCCTCGGTGCCCGCCCGCAACCGGAATACGCGCTGAAGATCGCGGTCAACAACCTCGAAGAGTGTGAAGACGCCGAGCTGATCTGGCGCAGCTTCGTCAACCGTCACCTCGCCTCCGACTACGCCGAGCTGTTCACCCTGCTCGACAGGCTGCTGTTTCTCCAGGCCCCGAGCTGGGAGAGCGTCTTTATCTGGCGCCAGCAGCAGGAGCAGCAGCTCGTCGCCGCCACCCCCGACATCGAGGGAACACGGATCATGGACGAGCCGCAACTGCGGCGCTTTGTCTCCCACTACGAACGTATCACCCGCCTGATGCTGGCCACCACTCCTCACAGTGCTGATATCTGCGTTGAACTAGGCGTCGGCCACGAGATCACCTCAATCAATTTCGGCAATGAGCTCGCCTCGTAACCAGCTCCTCGCGAATGCTTTTGATCTTCGACTAGCTGTACGCACAATTCTTGATTCACTTGGGAATATAAACCCAGGTGATGCCTCGCCCGCAGACATCGCAATTTCCAGTGGGACAGATCAAAAACTCTAAGTCTTTGATTGTTCCACGGCCCGTGGGGCCCCGTGTGCAGTCACCGAGTGGCGGAATTTTAATCTTGTCGTTTCGCGAGCACGCGAGCCGACTGGATTAAAACTTCCGGTCAGCGAGGGAACCCGATCGTCGGGTGACGTAGGTCGGGGTGGTTTCTTTTGCTTACTTTTCTTTGCCACTCAAAGAAAAGTAAGGCGTTGCCGGGCGCCCCCGGCGGTGTTGGCTGAGGGGACTGCAATTTAGGGATCCCTTACCCCCCTCATTCTACACAAAAGGCCCGGTCATCGACCGGGCCTTTTGTGTATTCGAACAGCACATTTATCATTATCTTTTCAAGATGGGTAATCCCGCGTCCTGCCACCCCTTGACGCCGCCACGCAGGCAGGAGATGTTGCTAAACCCCTTGCCGGCCAGGTAGCGTACCGCCGTTGGCCCACGCTTGCCTTTCTGACAAACAATCGCCACTTCGGCGTCACGCGGGATCTCGTCGAGACGCGTTATCAGGTCATCGAGGGGGATGACCTGATAACGCGGATGATCGATCCGCACATTGGAAACATCATCCGGGCGGATATCGATCAGTACCATTTGCGGATTCTGGGCAAGCTTCTCTTTAAGGGCTTCCGGACTGATGCTTTGGATCGAAGCGAGGGGAAGACGCTCAATCGTTTTGGTCGAGTAGCCCGCCTTGATCCACCCCGGCAGACCTTCGATGAAGGCATAGACATTCTTGTAGCCGAGCTCGACCGCCATATCCGCCGCCAATGGGCTGGCGGTACACTTGGTGCCCAGGCAGTAGAATACCATTTTGCGGTTTTTGTCAGCCGGCAGACTCGCCTCGAGCTGGTAAAGGGGAATGTTCACCGAGCCCTCGATATGCAGGTTGTTGTACTCGATGCGGCTCAGGGGAAAAACCACCAGTGGATCTTCGTGATCCATCATCTCCTTGACCCCCTTGGCGTCAATCTTCTGCCAACCGGCCGCAGCCACCGGAACCGAAATCACCACGAAAGCAAGAACCATTAGCCATACAACCATCCGTTTCTGCATTACAAAACTCCTTGCCTTGGCCCCGGAAGCACCGGGGGCTATGTCACGCCACAACTATTAACGCTTCATAATAAAGCAAGGTTGATGCCAGCTCCAACACAATTCAAGCATAAAAAAACAGCCCCATAGTGGGACCAAACCACTTAAATCTACGTGGATATACGGATGCGCTACGCGAAAAAACGGCCCCGGAACTTATCCGGAGCCGCCCTGATCTCACATCTACTGCCAAGCCTTGACCTTAATCAATCGCCACCGGGTACCCTGCCTTCTTCCACGACTCGACCCCTCCGGCGAGAACTACGACATTGTCAAAATGCTTGCCGAGCAGATAGCGCGCGGCCGTCGGCGCCCGCTTTCCTTTCTGGCAGCAAATAACCAGAGTCTCTCCCCGTGGCACCTCACGCCGCCGTGAAAACAGATCATCCAGGGGGATCGTAACCCGCCCGGGAGCATTAATGTACCCCTTGGCAACATCGTGCGGCTGGCGGACATCCAGGACCACCGTGTCCGGGTTCTTCTGCAGCCGTTCGGCCA
>PKUI01000136.1 GCA_002869605.1 Desulfuromonas sp.
AAGACCTTCGAAGCTCCGAGCAACGGTAAGTTCCAGGTTGTTGCTTCCAACGGTACTGTGCTGATGGAGCAGCCGGTTTCCACCGGTGATATCTACCGTTCCAGCCAGGCCAAAGACATTCCGATTCAGGACTGGGTCAAGCTGGCCGTCAATCGCGCCAAGGCTTCCGGCGAGCCCTGTGTCTTCTGGCTCGACGAGAAGCGTGGTCACGATGCCCAGATGATCAAGAAGGTCCAGAAGTACCTGCCGGATCATGACACCACCGGTCTGGATATCCAGATCATGGATCCTGTCGCAGCAATGAAGTTCTCCCTCAAGCTGGTTCGCGAAGGCAAAAACGCCATCGCCGCTACCGGTAACGTTCTGCGGGATTACCTGACCGACCTGTTCCCGATCCTCGAGCTCGGTACCTCCGCTCGTATGCTTTCCATCGTTCCGCTGATCGCTGGTGGCGGCTTGTTCGAGACCGGCGCCGGTGGTTCGGCTCCGAAGCACGTTGAGCAGTTCCTCCGCGAAGGTCACATTCGTTGGGACTCCCTCGGTGAGTACTGTGCCCTGGTTCCGTCCCTGGAGCAGGCTGCTGCTGCCGATAACAACCCGAAGGCTAAGATCCTTGCCGAGACTCTCGACGCAGGTATCGGTCAGTACCTGGAGAACCAGAAGCTGCCGTCCCGTAAGGTCAAGGAGATCGACAACCGCGGTGCTTCCTTCTTCCTGTCCCTATACTGGGCAGAGGCTCTGGCCGCTCAGGATCAGGACGCCGAACTGAAGGCACGCTTCGCACCGGTTGCCGCTGAACTGCGCAAGAACGCTGACAAGATCGATCAGGAACTGATCGACTGCCAGGGTGAAGCTGTTGACTGTGGTGGTTACTTCCGCCCCGATCCGGTCAAGGCCGACAAGGCGATGCGCCCGAGCGCGACCCTGAACGCAATTATCGACGCAATGTAAATAGACGATTGACCCGAGAGGCGGGGCACCTTTGGTGCCCCGCACTTTCACATTTTTCAAACACTTAAGGAGAGAGAAAATGGCGAGACCAAAGATTTCTTTGATCGGTGGTGGACAGATCGGTGGTGTACTTGCTCAGCTTTGCGCTCTGCGTGAGCTCGGTGATGTTGTACTGTTCGATATTGTTGAGGGTATGCCCCAGGGCAAGATGCTCGACATCGCCGAGGCTTCCCCGGTAGACAACTTCGACGTCGAAATGACCGGTACCAATGACTACAAGGACATTGCCGGTTCTAACGTCGTTATCGTTACCGCTGGTCTGCCCCGTAAGCCGGGCATGAGCCGTGACGACCTGATCGAAGTCAACTCCAAGATCATGACCTCGGTGGCCGAAGGTATCCGTGATAACGCTCCTGATGCTTTCGTTATCGTTATCTCCAACCCCCTCGACGCCATGGTTACCCTGTGCCAGAAGGTTACCGGTTTCCCGCCCGAGCGCGTTATGGGTCAGGCCGGCGTTCTCGACTCGGCTCGTTTCGCCGCTTTCATCGCCTGGGAGCTCGGCGTGTCGGTCAAAGACATCAACGCTATGACCCTCGGTGGCCACGGCGACACCATGGTCCCCATCAAGCGCTACGCCAACGTTAATGGTGTGCCGGTTATGGAACTTCTCGAGCAGAAGTACGGCGCAGCCAAGGCTCAGGAAGTCATGACGGCCATGGTCGAGCGTACCAAGGCTGCCGGTGGCGAAGTTGTGGCCCTGCTCAAGACCGGTAGTGCCTTCTACAGCCCGGCTTCTTCGGCCATCGCAATGGCCGAAGCGATCCTCAAAGACCAGAAGCGTGTGCTTCCGGTCTGCGCCAAGCTCAACGGCGAGTTCGGGGTTGACGGTTTCTACGTAGGTGTTCCTGCGGTACTCGGCGCCGGTGGTATTGAGAAGGTTATCGAGTTCAAGCTTGACGACGAAGAGCAGGCACTGATGGATAACTCGGTTAACGCCGTTAAGGAACTGGTTGGTGTTCTGCAGAAACAGGGCGTGATCTAATTTCACAACCCTTTTGCTTGCTGTCCAAAGAAGGGCAATGGCAACATTGCCCTTCTTTCTATGGTGAGACTTAAAAAGTTTAGCAGTGCTGTAAACATCCGGAAAATAGAATTTTTTTATTGGAACACGGTTTGAAGTTGTGCTAGGTTCCTTCGATCTTCCGCCCCGTATACGGGCTGCCGAATATTAGCGAAACACAAAGGAGAACGTTGCATGAGCAGTGCAAAAATCGAAGTTATTGACAAGTACTGCAAGGGGTGTGCGATCTGTGCCGAATTCTGCCCCAAGGACGTACTTGAAATGGAGACCTTCGTGGTGAAGGTTGTCAAGCCAGAGGCGTGCATCAAGTGCATGCAGTGCGAACTGCGTTGCCCCGATTTCGCCATTAAAGTTCACGACGCTTAAATCATTATAGGAGGACGCACAAGTGGCTAAGAAAGTTGCTTTGCTTCAGGGAAACACTGCCTGTGCCCTAGGCGCTGTATATGCTGGGTGCAAGTTTTTCGGTGGATATCCCATCACCCCTTCGACCGAGGTAGCCGAGGTTCTTTCCGAGGAACTGCCCAAGGTCGGTGGTAAATTCATTCAGATGGAAGACGAGATCGCCGCCATGGCCTCGGTCATCGGTGCCTCGCTGACCGGCTCCAAGTCGCTGACTGCGACCTCGGGTCCGGGTGTCTCGCTCAAGCAGGAACTGATCGGCTATGCCTGTATCGCCGAGGTTCCCTGTGTCATCATCAACGTTATGCGTGGCGGTCCGTCGACCGGTATGCCGACCGGCCCCGGCCAGTCCGACGTGATGCAGGCCAAATGGGGTACCCATGGTGATCACGCTACGATCGCCGTGGCTCCGGCATCCTGCCAGGAGATCTATACCGAAACCATCCGTGCCTTCAACCTGGCAGAGAAGTATCGTATGCCGGTCCAGGTGCTCTACGATGAGATTGTTGGTCACATGCGCGAGCGTATCGAGTTCGCCGAGCCGGGCGAGCTGGAAGTTGTCGACCGTGCAGCGCCGACCGATTCTCCCGCCGACTACAAGCCGTACGACGCCAGCAAGGGCGACGTACCGCCGCTGGCTGCCTTCGGTACTGGTTACAAGTTCCACGTCACTGGTCTGAACAAGGCCGCCGATGGTTTCCCGACCACCAAGGCCGAGCTGGTTGATGCTGAAGAGCGTCGTCAGATCAGCAAGGTTGAGAAGCCGGAAGCACGTGCCGACATCGAGAGCAACGAAGAGTACCTGACCGAGGATGCCGAGGTGATTATCTGGGCTTACGGCTCGACCTCTCGTTCCGCTCGTTACGCAGTGAATGAACTGCGCAAGGAAGGGATCAAGGCTGGTCTGTTCCGTCCCATCACCCTGTGGCCCTTCCCCGAGAAGCGTACCGCAGAGCTGGCTGATCAGTGTAAGGCGATCGTGGTTCCGGAAATGAACCTCGGCCAGATGATTCTCGAAGTTGACCGTATCTCCAAGGGGAACTGCATTGTCGAAGGTGTTCACCGTGTTGACGGTGAACCACTGAACCCCGGCCAGATCATGGACAAGGTCAAGGAGGTGCTGTAATGGCTTACAATTACGAAAAATCACTCCGTCCCGGCAAGCTGCCGCACATCTGGTGCCCCGGCTGCGGTCACGGAATCGTCATGAAGGGCCTTATTCGGGCCATGGATACCTGTGAACTCGACCGCGATAATACCGCCGTGGTTTCGGGCATCGGCTGCGCCAGCCGTCTTCCCGGTTATCTCGACACCTGCACCCTGCACACCGCTCACGGTCGTGCGGCGGCTTTTGCTACCGGTGTCAAGATGGCCAAGCCGGAGATGAACGTCATCGTCTGCGGTGGCGACGGCGACGGTACCGCCATTGGTGGTAACCACTTCATTCATGCCTGTCGTCGGAATATCAATATGACGTACGTCATCATGAACAACTGGATCTATGGTATGACCGGTGGTCAGTTCTCGCCCTGCACCCCGACCGGGGACAAGGCTTCGACCACGCCGTACGGCAACCCTGATCCAACCTTCGATATCAGCAAGCTGGCGATCGGTGCCGGGGCAACGTTCGTTGCTCGTACCACCGCGTTCCACGCCACCCAGATCGACAAGCTGATCGCCGAAGGCATCAAGCACAACGGGATGTCGGTTATCGAGGTCCTCGACGACTGCCCGACCACTTACGGGCGTCGTAACAAGTTCCGCAGCGTCGTCGACATGATGAAGCGTCTCAAGGACATCTCGGTTCCTGTAGCTGCAGCTTCGAAGATGACGGCAGAACAGCTCGAAGGAAAGATTCTGACCGGCGTGCTGCACAAGGAAGAGAAGCCTGCGTACACTGATCAGTACAAGGAAGTTATCAAGAAGGCCCAAGGGGCCTGATCACTAAGAAAGGAGAGTAACGATGGCTGAAAGATATGAAATTCGTTTCTCCGGTGCCGGTGGTCAGGGTCTGATCACGGCCGGAATCATCCTTGCCGAAGCTGCCTCGATCGTTGAAGGTAAGCATGCGGTACAGTCGCAGAGCTACGGTCCCGAGGCCCGCGGTGGTGCTTCTAAGTCGGAAGTTATCATTGCCGACGGACCCATCGACTACCCGAAGGCTACCGTGGTTGACGCCTGCCTGGCGATGACCCAGGAAGCTGCCGACAAGTACGCCAACGGCATCAAGCCGGGTGGTCTGCTTCTGCTCGACGCCGACTTCGTCAAGAACGAACCGAAAGGCGACTTCAAGGTTCTGAAGATGCCGATCATGCGTACCGCTGCTGAAGACATCGGTCGCGAGATCGTCGCCAACGTGGTAGCGCTTGGTGCGATGATCGCTCTTACCGGCGTAGTTGAGAAGGAATCCGGTGAGAAGGCAGTTTTGGCCAAGGTTCCCGAGGCGTTCCTCGAGCTGAACAAGAAGGCCTACAATCTCGGTTTCGAGAAGGTCAAGGAACTGATGTAAGAAAAGTACAACTCTGTAATTTACTCTGGAGGACCGACGCATATAGCGTCGGTCCTTTTTTTATGCGGGTCAATTAGTGAAAAATAATATATTAATTGTTGAATGCCGCAGGGCGGGTTGTTAATAATAATTGTAAAGAAAAAGAAACACAGAGGCTGTCAGTTAAGTAAGCTTTTCATGGAGGTGCTGTATGACTCTCAAGATGCTGCTCGCTGCTTCCGCCCGCTTCCTCTCTCGGCTAATCGGTTATTATTTCGCAACCCTGGTTGTCCTGGCACTTCTTTTTCCTGAGATCGACAAATACCAGATCATTTTTTTCTCTTGGCTGAGTGGTGCGCTGATGGCCGTTTATAGTCAACGTCTGGTTCTCCAGCGTAGCTAAATTCGACACGGCTCCGCTTATTAATATCGGGCGACCGGCAACGGTCGCCTTTTTATGTTTAGCTCATCTTTGTGTAGCGTATTTTTTCTCGTAAATTGAAGGCTTACGTGCGCATAGACGGTTAGGTTATATTAATTAGCAGTTCATTACTAATATAGTCGTGTTTGGTATGTTTGGTGCGGAGGTTTCGAAAAGTAGATAAATTGGCGAGTAATAAATGCACTTGTTTAGTGCATCGATACTAATGGTTATGGATTTTCCCGCATACCTGCATGTTTGCGCGCCTACAATGAAAATGATCAATGCTTGACGTTGTTGTGGTTTGGGGTGTCGATTAGCCATTTCGCCTTGGTTGCGCCTATTGGCGTAATGGATAAGGCGAGTTGGGGGTCGACCCCTTTTCGATTTTGTCTATAAGATGGTAAACGCATGTTGTTTTCTTTAAAAGGAGATAGCTCAATGAAAAGAATCTTGACCCTGCTGGTCCTCACCCTGTTTCTCACCGTTCCAATAGGTCAGGCTTTAGCTGCTGATAGTTTGACCTGCTGGTTCCCCCCCGGCTGGAAGAACAAGGCCGAACAGGCGCGCACCATCGCCAAGGCTTTATCAGAAGGTTCGGGCGTACAGGTCCGCCCGCGTATCGCCAGGAGCTACCCGGAAATTCTTACTGCATTTTCCTCTGGTGATGCCAACCTGGTTTATGTCGGTTCCTTTGTTCAGGCAATTATCCGGGCCCGGAACCTCGGCAAGCCCCTGGCCCAGGCAATTACCGGCCAGGAGTTTTACAGTGGAGTCCTGGTTTATCCCAAGGGGCAGGATCCTGCGTCGATTTTGAAAAACAGCCCGACGGAAATCGCCTTTGCTAAAGGGGCTTCTTCGGGCGAGTCGAGCGCCAAGGCGGCTACTGTTGGCAAGGCCGCAATCGGTGTACCTAATCATGGCGCTGCATGTGGTGCCGTAAAGGCCGGAAAGGCCAAGGCCGCTGTAGTCAAGAACTGGTGGTGGCAGGCTAATCAGCAAAAATTTCCCGAACTGGCGATGTACGAAATTCCCGGAATCTCCAAGCAGGGGAATCCGGATAATGTTTTGACCGCATCCAATGGTGTGAGTTCGGCGGAGCGCAAAAAGCTGGCTGCAGCGGCGATGCAAAACCCCAAGGCGTTCGGTGCACAAAAGATGAGTGCTTTTGATGGCTCGGCCTTGCATTTCAGTCTTAATCTGATGGCCAAAGGGAACATTGATCCGCAGAGCTACAGCTGGTAGATCCAGCAAGTAATGTTTGTTACGCACCCGCGTAAGCGGGTGCGTACATTTTTGAATAGGTGTTATATGGGAATTCTTAAGAAATTGCTGCTTTCAATTGCAGCGGTGCTCGGTGGGGCCTTTGTGTTGATTACCTTGCTGTCGAATTATTCGGTGGTGTCCAATAACAGCCGGATTGTCGATGCCGTGAGCAGCCAGCTTCAAGCTGAAAATGATCGGACGCTTACGACTCTGAACACCAGCTTTGACGAAGTGGGTGAAGCGCTTCAGACCGCTGACAATACTGTTCAGGAGATTGTCTCAGGTCTCTACGACGATTCGTTCAACACCTTGAACAAGGCTCTGACCAACCAGATATTCCCGATGATCGAGAGTTTCGACTTCGATTCACCGCAGACAGTGATTGAGTCGCTCATGGAGAGCAATCCTGCAATTCTCGGGGTGCGCTACTACACGAGTGAAGACCCTCAGGCTTTTGATATCTACAGCTACGGGAACATGGAGCTTGGCGAATTGAGCAAGCTCTATGTGCGAGAGCGACGTGGAGACTTTGCCTATCTCAAGGTCGAAATGCACCTTACCATGGAGGGGCTGCAGGGGCTTCAGGAGGTCGAGTCGATCTTTGCCAACATCAATAAGCGCAATGCCCAGCTCCTCTCCAGCCTACGGGAGGCCAATGCTCAAGGGGTTCAGAATACTCGTGAATTCAGTGCAGCCGAGAGCGCCGCTGGTCAGAAACGGTTTCTCGGCATGAATACCATGATGCTGGTGGTGGTGCTGATCGTGGTCTGCGCGGTGGTGGTTTACCTGATCCGCAACCTTGTGTCGAAACCGATGGCACAGACGGTCACAATGATCCAGGAGCTGGAACGGGGCCGTCTGGGGACCCGCCTGAATCTGAATCGCAATGATGAAATCGGCATGATGGCCCAGACCATGGACAGCTTTGCCGACAGCCTGCAGCAGGAAGTGGTGAATAACCTTACCCGTATGGCCGAAGGCGATCTGACCTTTAAGGTCGAAGCGCGTGACGCTCAGGACATGCTCCGTTCGTCGCTGCGTAAAGTAGGCGATGATCTTTCTCGTATGATGGAGCAGGTACAGACCTCATCGAATAATGTCACTTCCGGCAGCCGATCGATTACCTCGGCTTCGGAAAACCTTTCGCAGGGGGCGTCGATGCAGGCAGCCTCGGCGGAAGAGGCTTCGGCCGCGATTGAGCAGATGGTCGCCAATATTCGCCAGAACACCGAGAATGCTCTGCAGACCGAAAAGATTGCCACCCAGGGGGCCCAGGATGCACTGGATAGTGGGGAAAAGGTCTCCGAGACGGTCAGGGCCATGAACGCAATCGCCGAAAAAATCGAAATCGTAGAAGAGATTGCCCGTCAGACCAACCTTCTGGCGCTTAATGCGGCGATCGAAGCGGCACGTGCCGGGGAGCAAGGTAAGGGTTTCGCGGTGGTCGCTGCCGAGGTACGCAAGCTTGCCGAGCGGAGCCAGGCGGCGGCGGCCGAGATCAATAATCTGTCGGTTTCGAGTGTCGGTATCGCCACCGAGGCGGGCCACGCACTGGATTTATTGGTGCCGAATATCCAGAAAACGGCGGAACTGGTCCAGGAGATATCCGCTGCCAGCCGCGAGCAGGATGCCGGTGCCGAGCAGATCAGTAAAGCGATTACCGAGTTGGAGAAAGTCATCCAGCAGAGCGCTTCGGCCTCCGAGGAAATGGCCTCCACCTCCGAAGAGCTTTCTGCTCAGGCGGATCAGTTGACCGGTCTGGTCGGCATGTTCCGCATTGAGGGTCGAGGTGTTGCAAGCGGTCTGTCATTCGATTCCAGGAATTCACCCCGTAGACAGGAGAGGCTGGCCTACCAGGAGGGCTCTCCTGGAAAGCAGCCACATAAGCAGGATGGAGACTTTGAGGTCTTCTAGAGATACCGCGGGGCAGCTTTTGGCTGCCCCGTTTTTTTTCTGTTTTTTGCGCAATCGTCCTTTATCATAGGAAAGGTGCTTCATTTAAACGGGCTCATAAAATCCTAACAATTGCCGGCTAGGTTGGTGCAAACTGACAGGTGAGGGACGTATGGGAAAACAACGCATACTGGTTATCGAGGACGAGGAAGATATCCTTGCCCTGATTCATTACAACCTGGGAAAAGAGGGGTTTCTGGTCTCCACGGCGACCAGTGGTGAGTCGGGTCTCGAGTTGGCGCGTCACGAAAAGCCTCATTTGGTGGTTCTCGACCTGATGCTGCCGGGAATGAGCGGTCTCGAGGTCTGCAGTAAGCTGAAGCAGGGGAGTGCGACGGCTGAGATTCCGGTGATCATGCTGACCGCCCGGGGGGAGGAGAGCGATGTTGTTGCCGGTCTTGAAACCGGTGCCGATGATTACATAACCAAGCCGTTCAGTCACAAGGTCCTGGCGGCGCGGGTGCGCACGGTTCTAAAGCGGGTTGGGGCACAGCGGGACGAGGAGCCCGAAGCACCTATCCAGATACGTGACTTGGTGATCCATCCGGGGCGGAATGAGGTGTTGGTTGATGGTCAGAACGTCGATCTCACCTTTACGGAGTTTCAGGTGCTGAAGCTGCTCGCTTCACGCCCAGGCTGGGTCTTTTCCCGCAATCAGATTATGGATATGGTCCGCGGTGATGACTATGCCGTTACCGAGCGCGCGGTCGACGTGCAGATCGTCGGTTTACGCAAGAAGCTTGGTGAGCGTGGCCATTACATCGAGACGGTCCGCGGCGTCGGCTACCGCTTCAAGGACCAGTAATGAAACGATTTTCCCTGCTGGGGCTGATTTTCCCAACCTTTCTGTTGCTGGTTATTGCCGCGCTGGTGAGTATCTCCTGGTATGTCTCGGGATCCGTCAAGCAGTTCTATTATGACCAGGTACAGGATGATCTGGAGAAGCGTGCTTACCTGATTGCGGAAAGGGTTGACCCGGACAAGGTGCTGCTTGCCGATGCCGGCCTGGATCGGCTCGCCAAACGGCTCGGTGCTCATATCCAGACCCGCATAACCATTATTCGCGAAGATGGTCGGGTGTTGGGGGACAGCGAGGAAGACCCGCAGCTGATGGATAACCATGCCACGCGTCCAGAAGTTCGCTCCGCAATGCGGGGCGAGACGGGGGTTGTGATCCGCTTCAGTCGTACGCTGCAGCAGGGAATGATGTATGTCGCGATCCCCTTTGCACCCGGGGAGCGGACCGTCGGGGTGATGCGCACGGCGGTGTCGGTGGCGCATATCGAGCAGGCCCTCGGGGATCTGCGGCAGAAGCTGGCCTACTTCGGCCTGTTGATGACGCTGGTGCTGGCTGTTATCAGTTATTTCGTGGCGCGACGCATCTCCCGTCCGCTGGAGGAAATGAAGCGGGGGGCGGTGCGGTTTGCCCGCGGAAATTTCGATCGGACCCTGCCGGTAAAGGGGGCCGCCGAAATCTCCGCTCTGGCCGAGGCGATGAATCGCATGGCGGGGCAACTCGACGAGCGGATTCAGACCATCGTCGAACAGCGCAACGAGCAGCAGGCGATGCTTACCAGCATGGTCGAAGGTGTACTCGCGGTCGACATGCAGGAGAATATTCTGCGTATGAACCAGGCCGCCGGGAAGCTGGTCGGGGTCGATCCCCTCGAGGCGACTGGCCGTTCGGTTCACGAGGTGCTGCGCAAAGCCGATCTGCTGCTCTTCGTCGGTGACGCGCTGCAGGCTTCACGCCCTGTTGAAAGGGACATCGCCCTGCGCGTTGATGGCGAGGAGCGCTACCTGCAGGCTCACGGCAGCATCCTCACCGACGCCCAGGGACAACAGATCGGCGCCCTGGTGGTGCTCAACGACGTGACCCGTCTGCGCCGTCTTGAGGGGATTCGCCGTGATTTTGTCGCCAATGTCTCCCATGAGCTCAAGACGCCGATCACTGCGATCCGTGGTTCGGCCGAAACTCTGGCCGACGGAGCCATCGATACGCCCGACGAAGCACACCGTTTTGTGGCGATTGTGGCCAAACAGGCTGATCGCCTCAATGCGATCATCGACGATCTGCTGGCGCTTTCGCGTATCGAGCAGGAGTCGGAGCGCGAAGGGATTGAGCTTGAGAGCGGACAGCTCCGGCCGGTACTGGAGAACGCCATGGCTATATGCGGCCATGCCGCCAGCGAAAAACGGATCGAGATGACCCTGAACTGCACAGATGATCTGCAGACACGAATCAACGGGCCGCTTCTTGAGCAGGCGGTGATCAACCTGCTGACCAACGCTATCAAGTACAGTGATGAAGGTTCACGGGTGGTGGTCGATGCGGTTCAGTTGGGTGATGTCATTCAACTCAAGGTTCAGGACTGGGGGCGGGGCATTCCCGCGGAGCATCTGTCGCGTCTCTTCGAGCGTTTCTATCGCGTCGACAAGGCACGCAGTCGTGAGCAGGGAGGGACCGGTCTCGGCCTGTCGATCGTGAAGCATATCTCCCAGGCTCATGGCGGTGAGGTGAAGGTCCACAGCCGCCCCGAAGAGGGGAGCAGCTTTACCATTACCCTGCCTGTTTGCTAGACCTCTCATCATGACGAAGGCCTTTTTAAGGCCCACCATTCTCACTGACGACAGCCTAACCCTGCACTAACAGATCCCTAACACGGCTCATCTACGCTTAACTTCCGTAAGACACAAATGCCTCCTGTGTGACGATTTTACGACAATTTAACCGCCTCCTGACCCGTTCCTAACACGGCTTGGAGATAGTCCTTGCGTAACGAAGCAATCAAACCGTGTGGTTTGAATGACAACGAGTACGCCCATTCCAAGCATGTAGAAACAACAGGAGACAAAATCATGAAGATGATGAAGAAGCTGATTGTTAGTCTTGTCGCCGTCATGGTAGCCGCACCGGTTGCCGGCGCCGCTACCCTCAAGGTCGATTCCAAGCTCCCGGTCTACACCAAGGTTGCAGGGGTTTCGGGTAACCTCAACAGCGTCGGTTCCGACACCCTGAACAACCTGATGACCATGTGGGCCGAGTCGTTCCGCAAAATCTACCCCAACGTCAACATCCAGATCGAAGGCAAGGGCTCAAGCACCGCTCCCCCGGCACTGATCGAAGGGGTTGCGCAATTCGGTCCGATGTCGCGCAAGATGAAGAGAAAGGAAGCCGAGGCCTTCGAGGCCAAGTATGGCTTCAAGCCGACCACCCTCGGTGTGGCTCTCGACTCTCTGGCGGTTTACGTCAATAAGGACAACCCGGTCGATGAGCTCTCTCTGCAACAGGTCGACGCCATGTTCTCCAAGACCCGCAAGGGGGGCTACCCGACTCCGATCACCACCTGGGGTCAACTCGGTCTAAAGGGGGCTATTGCCAGCCAGCCGGTCAGCCTCTACGGTCGTAACTCGGCATCGGGGACCTACGGTTATTTCAAGAAACACGCCTTGTTCAAGGGTGACTACAGTGACTCGGTGAAGGAGCAGCCCGGCTCGGCATCGGTGGTTCAGGGTGTCGGTGAAGACAAGGGGGGCCTCGGGTACTCCGGGATCGGCTACAAGACCTCCGAAGTCAAGGCGATTGCCCTCTCCAAGAAGGACGGCGAGAAGGCCTACACGCCGAACTACGAGAACGTGCTGAGCGGCAAGTACCCCCTCGGGCGGCTGCTGTATATCAACGTCGTCAAGCAGCCGAACAAGCCGCTCGACAAACTGCAGAAAGAATTCCTGAAGTTCGTCCTTTCCAAGGAAGGCCAGGAAATTGTGATCAAGGATGGCTACCTGCCGCTGACCGCCAAGGTCGCTGCCAAGATTGCCAAGCTGCTCGACTAATAGACCTCTGGTCGGCCATGGCCGATCGTGATGCAAAAAGGCGGTCCCTCCTCCCGGCATAGCGGGGGGCGGGATTCAGCTTATCTGGTAACAGGGAGATCCCATGAACGAAGCCTTCCGGCGCAGGATCAAGCGCAACGACCGACTCGCCAAGTGGTTTATTACCTTCGGCGGCCTGGCGATTATATTCTGCGTCATCCTGATCCTGCTGTTGATCGTTAATGTCTCCCTGCCCCTGTTCCAGACACCCGAAGCGAAGCTCGTCGCCGCGAAACCACTCTCCGTGAAGCTGCGTCCTGACGAGGTGCTGGCGGTCGGGGTCGATGATTATCTCGAGAACGCCTTTGCCATCGATACGCAGGGGCGCTTTCATTTCATCCCGCTGGGTGATGACCCGACACAATTGTCCAGCACCCTGACTCCTGCGTACCTCAGCGGTCAACTGCGCGCCGTCGAGCCGTTCGGGCGCCAGCTCTACGGTCTGCTCTGGGAAGACGGAACCTCCTCCATTGTCAAGGTTGCCTTCACACCGTTTTTCGACGAGGCCCAGAACAACAAACGCACCATCCGCTACCGGCTCGAGGACGTGGCCACCTTTGATGCTGTTGCCGATGACGACTCAAACGGTATGGTGCTTATGCGCTACCCCGAGGAAGGGGGTCGTTCACGGGTTGATCTGCTCAAGGATCAACGTGTCCTTATCCGCCAGGTTGCGGTCAGCGAGAGCCTGTTCGGCGATGCCGAGGAGGAGCTTTTTGAGTCCGAAGTTTTGGCTGAACAGGCCGGCCCGATCAGCGCCATGGTCCTCGATCAGGCAGGGCAGAATCTCTATCTCGGGACCGGGAAGGGGTTTCTGCTCCGCTACGACCTGAGTGAGCCGGGCGAGCCGGAGTTGATTGACAAGGTGAGGGTGAACGGCGACGAGAGAGCCATCACCGCGCTCAACCTGGTCTTCGGCGACTATTCGCTGGCGATCGGTGATGCTCAAGGGCGTCTCTCGACCTGGTCTCCGGTGCGTGATGCGCACGATCCGACCCGCTTCGTCATGACCCGCCTCCACCAGCTGACGCCACACCCTGGCGCCGTTACCGATATCCGTCCTTCGCTGCGCGACAAGTCGCTGCTCAGCTATAGCGTCGAGGGGGGGCTGCACCTTGACCACATGACCAGTGAGCGGCACCTGCTCGAGGTCGCCGCTGGCGCCTCCTTGCGGCGCTTCGCCCTGTCGACCCGCAGTAACGGCCTGGTGACCTTCGCCGAGGATATGCAACTGCGCACCTGGAAGATTATCAACCCGCACCCCGAGGTCAGTCTCAAGACGCTATTCGGCAAGGTCTGGTACGAGGGGTACGACGAACCGGTCTATGCCTGGCAGTCGTCTTCGGCCAGCGACGATTTCGAGCCGAAACTGAGCCTCACACCGCTGATCTTCGGAACCCTCAAGGGGACCTTCTACGCCATGATTTTCGCGGTGCCGCTGGCGCTGTTCGGGGCGATCTACACCAGCCAGTTCTGCCGTCCGCGGGTGCGCGGATGGATCAAGCCGATGGTCGAGATTATGGCCGCGGTGCCGACGGTGATCATCGGTTTTCTTGCCGCCCTGTGGCTGGCTCCGCTGATCGAGGCTTCGCTCGGCGCCGTTTTCCTGAGCGTGATCCTGGTACCGGCCGGCATCATGGTCGGCATCATCGTCTGGCAGGGGTTACGTCAGCACGATCAGCTCAAGCCGATCGAGCGTGGTTACGAATTTCTCGCCGTCGCGCCGATTATCGTCATCGCCGTGGCCGCCGCCTTCAGCTTCGGACCCTCCTTCGAGGCGCTGTTCTTCGGCGGAGACCTGAAGCAGTGGATCTTTCAGAACCTCGACACCCGCTACGATCCCCGCAACTGTATCGTCATCGCTTTCGCCATGGGTTTCGCGGTGATCCCGATCATCTTTACCATCGCCGAGGACTCGCTATCCAACGTTCCGCCGAGCCTCAAGGCGGCCTCTCTGGCGTGCGGTGCCAGCCGCTGGCAGACGGTGTGGCGGGTGATTCTCCCCTCGGCGAGTCCCGGCATTTTTGCCGGCACCATGATCGGTTTCGGGCGCGCGGTGGGGGAGACCATGATCGTGCTGATGGCGACCGGCAACACCGCGATCATGGAACTGACCATGTTCAACGGCATGCGTCCGCTGAGCTCGAACATCGCCGTCGAGATCCCCGAGGCGCCGCATGGCGGCACCCTCTACCGGGTGCTGTTCCTCTCGGCGGTGCTGCTGTTCGTGATGACCTTTATCGTCAACACCGCCGCCGAGGTAATCCGGCAGCGCTTGCGGGCTAAATACGGCCGCTTCTAGGCCGGGAGATAAGTATGAGCATGAAATACTGGCGTATAGGCGAGCCGTGTGTCTGGGGAACCGGAGCGGCCCTGGCGGTGACTCTGCTGATCGCCCTGACCCTGGTCGGAGTGGTGATGGTCAACGGTTTGGGCGTTTTCTGGCCGGGTAACCTGCATCAGGCTGAACTTGCCGACGGCAGCCAGGTGTTGGGGGAAGTGGTCAAGCGTGAACCGGTTCCCGAACAAACCGGGGAGCGGATTCAGTTCAAGGTCGGCAATCGCGACCTCTACGGCCTCGATTTTCGCTGGGTCGAGGAAAACTCGATCGTGAAGCAAACGCAACCAACAGAGGCCGTTGCTCTTGAACGCGAGGAATATGGCAACTTTTACGGCTACCTGGTCAGCGTCGATGCTGGCGATCTGCTCGATATACGTGGTTACGCGTCCCCCTTCGTGGCCCTCGATGCGCTGCGGGATGTGGTGGAAGAGCTCAGGGGACAGGTCCATGACAAGGCCGAGGTCGTCAGCCAGCTCAGCTATGACGCCGAGCAGCTACGCCTACAGCAGTTGGTGCTGGTTCACAAGGGGCAGGCGCAGGATAGCGCCGCCTACCGAAAGCTTCAGGCCGAACTGGAGCGGCTCAATCGCGATTTCGAACTGCACCTGCGTGAGCAGAACGCTCTCGAGGTGCGCATGGAACAGGCCCGTGCGCTGTTCCACGATGCCTCCGGCCAACAGAAGGAGATCGCGGTGTCTGAGGTCGTGCGCCTCTATCGCCCCAACCAGATGTCGCTGCTTGGCAAGGTTCTGTTTTACGGGGACAAACTCATCGAGCTGATTGTTGGCGAGCCGCGCGAGTCGAACACCGAGGGGGTGCTGTTTCCCGCCATCTTCGGCACGGTGATGCTGATCTTCATCATGAGCCTGTTCACCTTCCCGCTCGGGGTGATCGCCGCGATCTACCTGCGCGAATACGCCCGTGACGGGATCGTGGTGCGGATCGTGCGCATCGCGGTCAACAACCTGGCCGGGATACCTTCGATTGTCTATGGTATCTTCGGCCTCGGTTTCTTCGTCTATGGTATCGGCAGCGGCATTGACAGCCTGTTTTTCGCCGAGCGCCTGCCGACCCCGACCTTTGGCACCGGCGGCATTCTGTGGGCGAGCCTGACCCTGTCGCTGTTGACGGTTCCTGTTGTCATCGTCTCCACCGAAGAAGCGCTCGGTGCTATTCCGCGCGAGATGCGCGAGGGCTCGCTGGCTCTTGGTTCCACCAAGTTTCAGACCCTCTACCGCATCCTGGTGCCGATGGCCTCACCCGGGATCATGACCGGATTGATCCTGGCCATGGCGCGTGCCGCCGGTGAGGTCGCGCCGCTGATGATTACCGGGGTCGTCAAGCTCGCCCCGGCGCTGCCGATCGACGGCAACTTCCCCTTTGTCCACCTCGACCGCAAATTCATGCACCTCGGCTTCCATATCTTCGACATCGGTTTTCAATCACCGAATGTCGAGGCGGCCAAGCCGATGGTTTTCGTCACCGCGCTGCTGCTGGTGCTGATCGTGCTGGTGATGAGCAGTATCGCCATCTACCTGCGTAACAAGATGAAGAAACGCTATACTTTCGGAACGTTTTAACCAGAGAGGTTGGATAAGCGATGTCCCAGAATCAAGCTGTAACCATACACGACCCGGTGATCACCGTCGAAGGGCTCGATTTTTACTACGGCGAGGCGCAGACACTGTTCGATGTTTCCCTGGCTTTTCCGCGCAAGCAGGTGACCGCACTGATCGGACCCTCCGGCTGTGGCAAGTCGACCTTGCTGCGTTGTTTCAACCGCATGAACGACCTGGTTGATATCGCCCGGGTCGATGGACGTATCGCCCTGAACCATGAAGATATCTACGCCAAGACGACCGACGTCATCGAACTGCGGCGCAAGGTCGGCATGGTATTTCAGAAGTCGAACCCGTTTCCCAAGTCGATCTATGAGAACGTGATCTACGGTCTGCGCATTGCCGGGGTGAAGGACAAGCAGCAGCTCGATGAGACTGTCGAGCGGAGCCTGAAAGGGGCCGCGCTGTGGGACGAGGTCAAGGATCGTCTCGACGACTCGGCGCTCGGCATGTCGGGGGGGCAGATGCAGCGTCTCTGTATCGCGCGTGCCATCGCGGTCAACCCCGAAGTGATCCTGATGGACGAGCCGTGCAGCGCCCTCGATCCCAAATCGACGGCCCGTGTCGAGGAGCTTATCGGTGAACTGCGCGAAAAGTTCACGATTATTATTGTGACCCACAATATGCAGCAGGCGGCACGCGTCTCCGACTTCACTGCGTTCCTCTACGAGGGGAACCTGGTCGAATACGGGGTGACCAAGGAACTGTTCGTCAAGCCGCAGGTGAAGCAGACCGAAGACTACATTACCGGCCGTTTCGGCTAGAAGGATAACAGATGACCGTACA
>PKUI01000044.1 GCA_002869605.1 Desulfuromonas sp.
GCCTTCGGCGCACAGCGGGTGCTCGGCGGCATCGCCTTTCTCTGCTCCAACCGCGGCGAGCCAGGGAGTGTGCACCACCTCGACCAGGGGCGTATCCGCATCGGCGAACTGCAGCCCGGCATGAGCGAGCGGCTGCAGGCCTTGGCGGAAACGTTCAACGCCAGCGGCATCGAATGCGAGGCGGTCGAGGACCTGCAAAAGGCCCGCTGGGAAAAACTTGTCTGGAACATTCCCTTTAACGGTCTCTGCGCCCTGCTGCAGCAAGGCACCGGGACCCTCCTTGCCTGCGACGAGTTGCGCGCCGAAATCGCAGCGATCATGCACGAGGTGGTCGCTGCTGGCAACGCCCAGGGTCTCAGCAGTTCGATCGACGGCCCGGCCTTCGTGGCCCGCATGCTCAAGGTCACCCTCGGCATGGGTGACTACCGACCGAGCATGATGNCCGAGCATGATGATTGACCGCATGGAAGGTCACCCCCTCGAACTCGACAGCATCTACCGGCTGCCGTTGCAGCACGCCCACGCCCAAGGCGTCGCCATGCCCAAAACCGCTCTGCTTTGTGCCGAGCTGGCCGTGGGTGAAAAACCGACCAACTAACCGGCCTTGCGAACCTTCAGCCCGGCCAGGGCCTGGGCGAGCTGATCGGGGCAGCTGGTGCCATTACGGCACTCGATGCCCTGCAGGCGATCGATGACCTCATCGATCGGCAAACCCGCCACCAGGGTGGAAATCCCCTGGGCGTTTCCCTTGCACCCGCCGATAAAGGCCACCTTGCGGACCGTATCCCCTTCCAACTCGATATCGATAAACTTGGCACAACAACCGTAGGTACTGTAAGTCAGCTTCAATTCTGTAGACATCGCTCAAAACCTCTTTGTTACGTAATATCTTGAAAACATGATTCAAGTAATATATATATGTTGTCGTATATATTGGCAAGCATATTGATCCTATTTCATGCAGGAGCAAGAAACGTGCTCAATGGCGCACTCCCAACCAAGGAAGCCCGCCTGCTCAAGGCCCTCGGCCACCCCGTGAGGCTATTGATTGTCAGTCGATTGATCGAACAGGAATGCTGCGTCGGGACACTATGGAACCGGCTCGGTCTGAACCAGGCTGAAACATCTCGCCACCTTGCCCTGTTACGCCGGGTCGGTGCGGTGGAGACGGTACGCCAGGGGCGTAACATCTGCTACCGGGTCAACAGTTCGGTTACGCGTCGTCTGGTGTCGGCCCTTCAGAAATCTGCCGATTGAGCCCCTCCATCAGTTTGCGCAACTGGTCGGTTGCACTTTCGATGGCCTTGATCTCGGCGGAAAGCGCCTGCACCTTGGAGACGTTCCCATGCAGACGCTGGGTGGAGTTGTTGAAATGTTCGACTACCTTCTGAGTGGTCTCAAGCAGAAACTGCATGGTCAGGGCAACGTCTTGAATCTGAGTGTCGCGCTCTTCCAAGCCCTTGTTGAACGACTGGTTGGCGCGCACCTGCTCTTCCATGCCGCGGGAAACCCGGTCGGCGGCAGCTTTCATCTCCTCGACCCCCGACTGTATCCGGAACACCCCTTCTTCCTGCTCCTTCATCGCCCGTGCGATCTGCTGCACGGCGCGTAACGAGTTGCCGGCCTCGTCAAGCTGATTGCGCGCACGCCCCCCCTCTTTGTCGGTGAGCCGCGAGATCTCGAAGTTGCAGTCGGCTGACTTCTTGGCGCTCTTGGCGATCTTGCGCAGGGCGTTTTCGGCAGACTCGAAGGCATGCTTGCCCTCGTCGATCTTCTCGGCCGTGGCGGCAACCGCGCCCTGAACCTTCTTGGTCTCCTGACCGATGGTGAGGATAGTGGTATGAATCTCCCCGGCACTGGTCGAGGTACGGTCGGCGAGATCGCGAATTTCGTCAGCAACCACCGAGAAGCCTTTACCCTCGTCACCGGCCTGGGCCGCAATGATCGCCGCATTGAACGCCAACAGTTCGGTGTCGGAAACCAGTTCGCGAATCACCTCGATAACGGCCTCTACCTCCTGGGTATGGAGACTCAGCTTGTCCATCGCCAGAGAAGCCTTGCGGCTTTCGTCCTCGATCTTCTCCATTTCCGTCATGGAGTTCTTGGCGGCCATAAGCCCCGATTCGGCATCGTCACGGACAGCCTGGGATGTTTTGACGCCGTTGTCGGCCTCCTCGCGGATCCGTTCGAAAGTCTCTCCGATGGTGTCGAGATCCTGCGAAACGCTCTCCACAGAGCGTCCGACTTCGATCGCCTGGTAGGCAACCTCTCGGATACTGGCCGCCATCTCCTCGACCGTTGAGGTGGTCTCGAGGAACTTGGCGTTCGAAACCTCCATCGCCTCGGCCATCTCTTCGAGAGAGGCCGCCAGTTCACGAGACAACGCCGCCTCGTCCTGGGTATGTTCACTCAACGACTTCGCCTTGTCGAGCACCTTGCCGAAGCGCTCCTCCATGTCGCTGATCACCCCAAAACCATCTTCTGCCGCCAAAAGTCCAGCCCGCGCGCGGTCCGCCAGGTAATGCACCCCTTCGGTCATGGTCTGGTAATGAGGAAGCAGGGTATCGACAGTCACCAGCACAGTTTTGATCAAGTCCTCAACCTGCGCCACGGATGCCTCGACCGCATACATCATCGATTCAAGTGTCCCGTCAGCGGAACCTTCATCCCAACCGCCAAACGCTTCCAGCACGTTAATCTGCTGCTGTAGCTGCATCTTGAGGGTTTTACGCACAAAGAGGTAGGAGATGATTCCCATCAGGGCGCCGAACAGCAGACAGGCCACCGTAAACGACAGCCTGTTTTCAACACCACAGAACGGGGCAGTGACCACGGAGAACAGACCGCCGCCGAGTAAACCGGTGAGGTGGGTAAAGCAGAAGACCTTCCTTAGGTAGCTGGCCTTGGGGATTCCGGGCAGGTTCATGTCTCCTCCACCTGAGTAGGGCAGGTCATTGCAGAAAAGATGAATAACTTCTAGCTCATAGCATGAAAAAGGGCTTTGGCGCAAGCACACTGGCAGCGTGTTGCAGCAAAAAGAGGTTGACAGCTGGCGACACATTGGCTAGTCTCCCACTCTCGTTGTCGCGGGGTAGAGCAGTCTGGTAGCTCGTCGGGCTCATAACCCGGAGGTCGGAGGTTCAAATCCTCCCCCCGCAACCAAA
>PKUI01000035.1 GCA_002869605.1 Desulfuromonas sp.
CTCGAGCAGCACGCTGAACGGCATCTCCGGCTGGCGCCCGGCCGCAAAGTACCAGGCATCGGCCGGCACGTCGTACTCGGCGACGCAGGTCGCACCTTCGGCCAGCTTGAACGGTTCGCCGCTCACCGCGGTGATGCGGTCGAGGAACTGGAACGGAGGGCGTGGCAAACGTGCGATCTTGCGCTGCTTGTCGAAAATTTGGTACGGCTCGCCAAACGCCTCCGAGGGGTTACCGGTGGAGAAGGCGAGGATCTTGTCGTAGTCGTAGAGCGGAGTTTTCGGCGTGGACGCAGCCACCGGCACAGGTGTCGCGGCGCCACCGAGCCACAGGCCCTCAATCCGCTCGCGACTGAGGCCGGCGAGACGCACCGACATGTCGGGAATCTCGACGATCGGCTTGTCGTCGGCGAACATCAACGCGTCGACAATCGCAAATGGCTCCGGCCCGTAACCAAGCTCCTTGATGCTCACCTGGTAGGTGACTTTTCGGGTGGTTTCGACCACCTGGCCGCGACATTTGAGACCGCTGTTGACCCCCGGTACCGGCTCGCACCAGGTTGTCCCCTCTTCGCCGACCCAGCCCATGCGCAGCAGGAAGATGCGCAGGGTGTGCATACAGCACTCGTACATCAGGGTGCCGGGCATCACGTGATCGTCGCAGAAGTGGCAGGTCAGAAACCAGTCGTTGGGATCGATATCCATCTCGGCGCGGATCTGGCCGAGGCCGTAGCGCCCCCCTTGCGGGTCGAGATCAACCACCCGGTCGACCAGCTTGAGCTTGCCGCCCGGCAGGGTGTACGGCTTCTCCATCGGCAGGGCGGCGAAACGCTCACCGAACGCGCTACCTAAGTCACCACGGTAGATGGCATCGACCTGGGCGGCGTCATAGCTCTCGTTGGCCAGCGGCACCAGCTCCCGCCAATCGTCGGGGAGTTTGCCGGGCTGCGGCATCAGGTCGAGCTTGGTGTGCACGATCCCCTGCCCGGCCGCCAGCTCCTTCTCGGTGAAGAAACCGGCACAGCCGTTCTGCATCGACAGCAGCGGCTCGCCGTTGACCGTCCCTTCGAAATTGAAGCGGAACAGGTAGGTCTGGTCCTGGCGAAAGAAGTGATCGATCTTGATATCGTAGCGGATGACATCCCCGGGCACCGGCAGGCCACGATGGAAGGTGACCACCGCGTCGAGCAGGCGGTAAACAGCCTTCCCCTTGCCGATGAAATCGATACCGAGGTAGCCGGAGAGAAACAGGTCGGCCTGGCCGGCCTCGACCGCGATGCAGGTCGGGATACGACCGCCGTCGAGGTACCAGCGATCGCTGGTCACGTCGTGCTCGGTCACCACCCGCCCGCTGGTCATGGAGCGCGGCTCACCTTCGACGCTGAGGATGCGATCGACCAGCATCAGCGGCTCGTCCGGCAAGCGTACGCGGGTCGGGTAGCTGTCGACCTCGGCGAACTCGGGACCGAGCATCTTGGCGATCGAACCGATGGCGAACTCCATGCACATGGCGCGGTCGAAGGCGACCTCGCGGGACGGGATGACCGCTACTGGCGGCGCCTCGACATTCGGAACCGCCGCAGGCATCTCCAGCCCGGCGACGGTGAGCGGCTCGAACGGCGGGATATCGGCACCGCTGTCGGCGAGCTGCTGCACCAGCGACATCTGCAGGGCAATGTTGTCGTTTAAGGCCTTCTCCATGGTCGTGGCGAACTGCAGGTAGGCTTCATGGCTGGCAACGTTCAGCGCCGCGGTCGACGTCATCTGTGCCACCAGGGAGTCGTCCCCTTGCGCTGCTGCAGGCGGCGCCTGCGGAACATTCACCGGGATTGGCGGCGTCACAACTGCGGCAGCCGGCGACACGGCCTCCGGCTGAGGTACACTCTTTGCCGCTGGTAACGACGGTGCAAACGGCGCTCCGCCGATCGCGGTGGCAATGCGCGGCCCGGCATGCGGCTCAGCCACCTCCAGCTCCGCGGGATAGAGGGCCGCCAGGTTGACCGGCAGGCGCTGTGCCAGGCAGTCGGCGAGCAGGCGCAACAGCAGCGAACTTCCTGCTTGCCCCTGATAACAGGCGGCCCTGGCCAGGTGCGGTTTGCCCTCGAGTATCGAGTTGATCATGCGGCTGCAGGAGTTGCCCGGGCCCATCTCGAGGAAAACACGCACGCCGTCGGCGTACATCTTCTCCACCACTTTGGTGTAGTCGATGGTGTCGAGGGCCTGGGCAAGGATCACGTCGGCGGCACTCTCGGTGCTCACCTGGTAGTGATCGCCACGTGCACAGCTGTAGAACTCAAGCCCAGGGGTCTCGCTGACCGGGAACAGGTGCAGCTCGCGGTACGGCGTGGCGACCGGTTCGGCGACCGGGCAGTGTACGGTGGTCACCCCGCGCAGCGGGAAAAAGTGCGCGCCGAGTTCGTGGGCCAACGCTTCGACCTGGCCGCGATCGCCGCCGACCACGCATTCGCGGTGGGTATTGACGATCAGCAGGTAGGCCCGTTTTTTGCCGACCAGCGCCTTGCGTACCGCGTCAGCGGGCGCATCGACCAGACCCAGGATCCAGTCGACCTGCTGGTTGCCCTTGAGCCCCCAGACCTTGTGCGCCGCCTTGCAGGGTCCGGCGAGATCCTCGGTGAACAGGGTCGAGGCGGAGAGGCGTTGCGCCATGCCGTCGCGATCCCTCCAGGCGCGGAACGAGAACAGCCCGGCCGACTCGCC
>PKUI01000155.1 GCA_002869605.1 Desulfuromonas sp.
TCAGCACCTCGCGGTTAACTCCTTTATGGAGCATCTTGTCGAAGTGCAGATTGTAATCGATGATCTGGCGCAGCATCGGGATAATCTGCTTGCCGCGCAGCACTTTACCGCTTTTCTCCATCTGAACCGTCATACCATCGACCCCCTCGTTGAGGAGGTAATCCTGCAGCGCCTCCTCATCCTTGAGGTAGATCTCCTTCTTGCCCCGTTTCGCCTTGTAGAGCGGCGGTTGTGCGATGTAGAGGTGTCCCCGCTCGACCAGCTCCGGCATCTGGCGGAAGAAGAAGGTCAACAACAGGGTGCGGATATGTGACCCGTCAACATCGGCGTCCGTCATGATGATGATGCGATGGTAGCGCAGCTTGCTGACGTCGAATTCTTCCTTGCCTATACTGGTACCCATGGCGGTGATCAGGGTGCGGATCTCGTTGGAAGTAAGCATCTTGTCAAAGCGTGCCTTCTCCACGTTGAGAATCTTTCCCTTGAGCGGCAGAATCGCCTGGTAGCGACGGTCGCGTCCCTGCTTGGCGCTGCCCCCGGCCGAATCGCCCTCGACTAGGTAGATTTCGCACAGTGCCGGATCTTTTTCCTGACAGTCAGCAAGTTTTCCAGGTAGTGCAAGCCCCTCGAGGGCGCCTTTTCGCCGTGTGAGGTCGCGCGCTTTGCGCGCGGCCTCGCGCGCGCGCGCCGCTTCGATACCTTTTTCGAGAATCCGCTTGGCGACCTGCGGGTTTTCTTCGAGGTACTCGGCGAGTTTCTCGTTCATCATGGTCTCGACGTACCCCTTGACTTCCGAGTTACCCAGCTTGGTCTTGGTCTGTCCTTCGAACTGCGGGTCGGGAACCTTGACCGAGATGACCGCCGCCATCCCTTCGCGCAGGTCATCTCCCGAAATGGAGGTCTTCACATTTTTCAGCAGATTGTTCGCCGTGGCGTAGGTGTTCATGGTGCGCGTCAGCGCCGCCTTGAAACCGACCAGGTGGGTTCCCCCCTCGTGCGTGTTGATGTTGTTAGCAAAGGAAAATATTTTTTCGTCGTAGCCATCGTTGTATTGGATGGCGATTTCGATATCGACCCCTTCCTTCTCACCGCGTACATAGATCGGTTTCGGATGGAGTGCAGTCTTGGCCCGATTGAGATACTCGACGAAGGAATTGATGCCGCCTTCATAGTGAAACTCATGCTCTTTTTCGCTCCGCTCGTCGAGGATGCTGATCTTGACCCCGGCGTTCAAAAATGCGAGCTCGCGTAGACGCTTGGAGAGTATCTCGAAAGAAAACTCCGTTTCCTCGAAGATTTCATCATCGGGCCAGAAGGTGACCTTGGTTCCGCGACGCTTGGTTTCTCCGTCTTGCTTCAGGGGAAAGTCGGGCACCCCGCGACTGTAATCCTGCTTGTGGATAACACCGTTGCGGCGAATTTCAACCTGGAGCTTGGTCGAAAGGGCATTGACCACCGCGGCGCCGACCCCATGCAAACCGCCGGAAACCTTGTAGCTATCACTGTCGAATTTGCCGCCGGCATGTAACACCGTCATGACTACTTCGGCGGCCGATTTCTTCTGCGTCGGATGCTCGTCGACCGGGATTCCACGCCCGTTATCTTCAACCGTCACCGAACCATCGACATGCAGCGTAACCTTGACGCTGTCGCAGTATCCGGCAAGAGCCTCGTCGATCGAATTATCGACAATTTCATACACCAGGTGATGCAGACCGGCAGGGCCGGTGGAGCCAATGTACATCGCCGGACGTTTACGCACGGCTGCCAGACCTTCCAGTATCTTGATACTGGAGGCTCCGTAATTGTGCTTATCTTCGCTCATCTCCACCTCGTTGTTGTTAACTCGTAAATACCTGCCCCTGTCGAACTTCAAAAAAACGGCAGTTATCAGTCTGTCTCTCTGCGATCAGTTCAGGGTCGGTTGTCGTGACGAACACCTGACCGGCCCCCTTTTTCAACATATCGAACAGCGCCTTGCGCCGTTTGCTATCGAGCTCGCTGGTGATGTCATCGAGCATCAGCACTGCGCTGCGGCCTGTTTTTTCCTTGAGCAACTTCATCAGCGCAATCTTGAAAGCGAGGACAAAGGTGCGTTGCTGTCCTTGTGACCCGTATGTGCGTAAATCCAGATCGTTGACGTAAAACTGCGGGTCGTCCCGGTGTGGACCCGCAAGTGTCGTGCGGCGCATCAACTCCTGTTCGCGGCAGCGTACCAGCTCTTCAGCGAGGATATTTCGTTGCTGCTCGATATCTCCCGTATTGCGTAAGCGCAGTTGCGGTTGTTCCTTGCTCTCGGTCAGTTCGCTGTAGCACTGTTCGAAATAGGGTGACAGCTTCTCAATGAAAATTTGTCTCTCGACTCTGATCCGCGCGCCTTCGTCGATAAGCTGTTCACTCCAGATACCTGTTTCACTGGCACCCTTGTTTTGTCGTAGGGCCTGGTTTCGCTGCTTAAGCAGTCGGTAATAGGCTTGCATCCTTTCAAGGTAACCCGGCTGCAATTGAAAAACAGCGCGATCGAGCAGATTTCGCCTCAGTCCTGGTGCCCCTTTGACCGACGTGACCTCTTCGGGCGAGAACAGCACCTGGCGCAGGTTTTCTGCAATTTCGGCAATTCTTTGTGGACGCTTTCCATCGAGGTGAATTTCTTTTCGCTCCGGGTTCAGATTCAGTTTAAGTTGATGTGAAACCTTTCCCGAAATCAACTCACTTTCGATGCTTGCCAGTTTCTTCTGCTCCGCGATCAACGTTCCGTTGATCGCGGAGCGAAAACTTTTTAAATGCCCGAGCAGGTAGATGCCTTCGATCAGGTTGGTCTTCCCTTGACCGTTTCTTCCCCAGAAAATATTGAAACCCGGGCTGGGTTCGATTTCGACCCGCTCCAGATTGCGGTACGATATGTAGCATAACCGCTTGAAATACATGATTTTTATTAGAAATCTAGAGCCGCATCGGCATGATCACGGTCTGGTAATACCGTTTACCCTGCGGCGATATCAAAGTTGGTGACACCTGGTCCTTGAACACCATCTCAATGGTGTCATCGTCGATATTCTGCAGGATATCAAGTAGATAACGTGCGTTGAAACCGATGATTACTTCTGGTCCCTGGTAATCTATTTCAAGATCTTCGCGCGCTTCACCGAGCTCAGGATTCGAACTGCTCAATTCGAGCAACTGTGGTGCCAGCCGCAGCTTGACTCCCCGCGAACGCTCGCTGGCCAGAATCGAAATCCGTTTGAGCACATGCAGCAAGGCATCGCGGTCGATCAGAGCTTCCTGATCACGTGTTTTCGGGATGACCCGTCCATAGTCCGGGAATTCCCCGTCGACCAGCCGCATGACTATGGTGGTCTGGTCGCGTCGCACGACGGCGTTATTGTCAAAGAAGCCGAGATCCACGTCACCTTCGCCTTCTTCTGTTATCTTGCGCAATTCCTGAACCCCTTTGCGTGGCAGAATGACTCCTGACTGCAATTGGGGAATATCGGTGACGTTCAATTCGGCTTCGAAAAGGGCTAGGCGATGTCCGTCTGTGGCAACCAGGCGCAGATCGTTTTTGCCTTCTTCCTGTGTACCGCGAAAATATATGCCATTGAGATTGTATTTTGTTTCATCCGTTGAGATCGCGTAGGAGGTTTTTTCAATCATCTCCTTGAGCAGGTCGGCCGGTATTTTAAAGTATTTTTGTTCGTCGGTGTCGGGAAAATAGGGAAACTCTTCCGGTGAGAGCCCGACGATATTAAACAAGGCTTTTCCGCATTTTATTTCTATCCAGCAGTTCTCTTTGGCGACAAAAGAAACTTCACCTTCAGGAAGTTCGCGGATAATTTCGTATAGTTTTTTTGCCGAAACCGTGATTTTGCCACTTTTCTTGACCGTTGCCGGGTAGGAGGTTTTCATGCCTACTTCAAGATCGGTGGCAATGAGGCGTATCGAGTCGTTTTCTGCTTGGATCAGCACATTCGAGAGAATTGGAATGGTCGAACGTTTCTCTACTATCCCTTGAACCTTGGCCAGGGCTTTGACGAAGATTTCTCTCTCTATCGTGAAATGCATGGTGGCCTCCTTCACTTATTCACTTAAGTTATTATTCTTATGTTTTTAGTCTTTTAAAAAATAGTAGTAACAATAGTAACTGTTGATCTGTGAGTTATTTTTTTTTCGCTGGTAAATCATCATGTTTCACGTTTTTGCGTTGTGGAAAAACCAGCGGACTTTTTTTGGGACAACGGTGGATAAATCGGCAGCTGCTTTTTTATCCACGGATCTGTAGCCCTCATGCACATGTTTGTGCACGGATTATCCATACATCAGGTACTGAGCGTACTTTTCAGGTTATCGATCGTTGCCCGCAAGTTAAGGTCATCCTTCAAGTTTTTTTCAATTTTTCGTATTGCGTGGATGATCGTTGAATGATCTTTCCCACCAAATCTTTCGCCTATTTCCGGATAGGAGCAATTGGTCATCTGGCGAGACAGGTACATGGCTATCTGTCTGGGAATAATCAGTGCCTTGAGTCTTTTTGACGAGCGGATATCCGAAACCTTGATGTTGTAGTGTCCGGCAACGGTTTTTTGTATTTCCTCGACGGTAATTTCTTTGACTTTGTCGACCAGGATGTCTTTGAGCGTATCCCTCGCCATATCCAGTGTAATCGGAGTCGAGGTGAGGCTCGCATAGGCACCTATACGTACTAGATATCCTTCCAATTCGCGGACATTGCTTGCAACCGAACTGGCTAGAAAGCGTGCAACGTCATCCGGTAGCTCAATACGGTTTTGTTCGGCTTTAAGCCGTAAGATGGCTTGTTTGGTTTCAATATCTGGAGGTTGTATATCGGCAATCAGTCCCCATTCAAAGCGCGAGCGCAAACGCTCTTCCAGCTCGGGTATTTCTTTCGGAAATTTATCTGACGTTACAACTATCTGCTTGTGTGATTCGTAAAGCGCATTGAAGGTATGAAAAAACTCTTCCTGAGTCCTTTCCTTGCCGGCAATAAACTGTACATCGTCAATCAACAGTACATCCATGGAACGGAACTTGTTGCGGAAATCATCCATCTTCGCATAACGGATGGAGTTGATCAGTTCGTTCATGAATTTTTCTGATGCATAATAACTGACACGCAGTTGCGGGTTTCGCGCAAGCATGGCATTGCCGATGGCGTTAACGAGATGGGTTTTTCCAAGCCCGACCCCTCCATATATAAACAAGGGGTTATATGTTGTTGCTGGATTGGCAGCGACGGCCATCGCCGCGGCATGTGCAAACTGATTTGATGATCCGGATACGAAAGCATCGAACGTGTATTTTGGATTCAGGTTGGTGTGGTTAGCCGGCATGTTTGTGGTAACGGCTAACCGTGGTTTTTTCTCTTCTAGTTCTTCGTTTTCAGACGTTTCTTTTACATCTTCAACCTTGACCGTATCCCGGCCTATGCTCCACGTTAGTTGATAATCAACGGCTCCGAGATTGGAGAGGGTTTCCTGAATCAGACGTCCGTAATTGTCTTTGACCCAGTCAAGGACAAAGCGGTTAGGTACTTCGAGATGGACGACGTCTTTATTGATAGTCTGTAGACGGATCGGTTTTATCCAGGTGGAGAAATGCTGGGCGCTGAGTTGGCTTTGTAGATGTTGAAGTGTATCTTTCCAGAGTTTGTTCATTGGAGAGTAGCCCAGATCTGTTTTTCTGCGGGATTGCAAGTTTTTGCCTGTTGCTTTGTTGCTCATCATTTATTTATCCACAACTGTTGAACAGTTTGTGGATAAATAAAAAAGTCATTAAAAATTAAATATTTACGTGATATTATGAGGCGTGAATTTACTGAATTAAATTATCAGAGCTGTTGTTTCTTTGCAAGATCTTTTTATTTATCCACATGTTGCTTCCCTTTTAGCCAAATAAGACTTTTTCTTGACATGACTCCGTAAGTGTGATTTAAGCTACTCCTTCTGAGATTTTTCGCTTAAGGAGCATAATAAAGCCATGAGTAAACGCACTTATCAGCCAAGTCGCATCAAACGCAAGAGAACACACGGTTTCCGCAAGCGTATGCGTACCAAAACCGGTCAGGAAATCGTACGCCGTCGTCGCGCTAAGGGTCGCAAGCGTTTGTCTGCCGTCATTCCGTCGAAGTAACTCTTTTCAGGATATCAGTGCAGGGTAACCTGTAGATTATTATGTCCTGTTTTTTCCCCAAGTCGTTGCGTCTATTGAAACGTTCTGAGTTTCAGCAGACGTGGCGACAGGGGCGAAAAAAACACACCCCTCATTTTATTGTCGTTATTCATAGGCATGGTGGGGAAACATCACGTCTCGGCATAACCGCAAGTCGTAAAACGGGTAATGCTGTTGCACGTAATCGTATCAAGCGACTGGTGCGCGAATTTTTCCGTACACAGTTTTCCTTCTTGAATGAAGGTGCGGATATATCCGTTATAGCAAAACAGGGAGCTGCCCGCCTCGACTATGCTGCTGTCCGTTGCGAGTTAGGTGGGCTTTTTCGTGATGAGGGCCTGGTGTCTTGATGCTCGTCCTGAAAAAACTCATTCTGTCGATGCTGTTTTTATATCAGCGCTTTATTTCGCCGTTAACTCCACCCTCCTGTCGTTTTTATCCAACGTGTTCCTGTTATGCCCTGGACGCATTTAACCGTTACGGTATATTCCGTGCTTTTTATCTGACAATTAAGCGTATACTGCGCTGCCATCCCTGGCATCCGGGTGGTTACGATCCCGTCCCCTGATCTTCAATAACTGAAGCGAAAGTTTATTTATTATGGAAAATAAAAACACGATCCTGGCTATTGTTCTCATTTCAGTGATCTGGTTTGGATATACAGTATTATTTCCGCCTGCTCCTCCTCAGACAGCACCGTCCGTTACTGAGACTGAAAGTGCCGTGGATGTAACATCACAGACTCCGTCTGAACCTTTGATGGTAGCTCCATCCCCTGCGCCAGTCATTGCTCCGACGAGTGTGGCCCTTGAGGAAGCTTCTGTCGATACGGGTGTTTTGCACCTGACTATCAGTAATCAAGGTGCCATTGTTCATAACCTTGTTCTCAATAAGTTTGGTCTTAGCGCTGCGGATGATGCGCCTCGTGTAACGTTGGTTGATTCAACTTCTCCCCAGCAGGGGACCTTGCGCCTCACTGGTAGTGACGGTCTGCAACTCTCCCCTTATGCCCCGTACAGCTTTCAATCTTCTCAACGCGAGTTTTCCTTTGAAGACGGGCAGACCGGTGATGTTGTGCTTGCAGCGCAACTTGCTGATGGACTCGAGGTTGTTCGCAGCTTTTCTTTCCAAGGTGGTCATTACGATTTTGTTACCACAATTCGTCTGACAAATCGTGGTTCACAGGTACTCAGCGGTCGTGCGGTTCTTTCTCTGGTTAATGCCTGGAGCAAGGAAAAGAAAACCACCATGTACGACTTTGCCGGGCCTTCGGTATTTGCTGCCGAAAGTCTGAATCAGGAAGATGTCGATGATCTAGGTGCAGACGGTAAATCATTTAATCAAGATGTTCTCTGGACAGCTTTCGAGGAAAAGTATTTTGCGTCGATCCTGGTTCCGGCAACCCCGTTCGAGCGTGTTCGCCTGATTCAAAATAATGGACTGGTAGAAAACCAGGTTATTTCTTCACCCCTTTCTCTTCAGCCTGGTGAGTCACTCGAATATTCCTACACGGTTTTCGCTGGCCCGAAACGGGTCGATTTGCTCACCTCGGTGGGTCAACGTATCGATGAGTTGATCGATTTTGGCTGGTTTGCCGTTATTGCCCATCCGCTCCTGACGGCACTCAAGTTTTTCTATTCCTATATTGGTAATTACGGCATCGCCATCATCCTGCTGACGGTTCTGATCAAGATGCTTTTCTGGCCGCTGACTCAGAAGAGTTATACTTCAATGAAGTCGATGCAGAAGTTGCAGCCGAAAATGCAGCAACTTAGGGAAAAGTATAAAAACGATCGTGAACGCATGAATCGTGAACTCATGGAGCTGTACAAGACTCACCGCGTTAATCCTCTCGGTGGTTGTCTGCCGATGCTGGTCCAGATTCCCGTCTTCTTTGCCCTGTATAAGGTTCTGCTGTTTTCGATTGAATTGCGCCATGCTCCGTTCATGTTCTGGCTTACTGACCTTTCGGCCAAGGATCCCTATTACATTACCCCATTGATCATGGGCGCGAGTATGTTCTTCCAGCAGAAGATGATGCCGTCGCAGATGGAGCCGACCCAGCAGCGCATCATGATGATGATGCCGGTTATTTTTACCTTTATGTTCCTGAATTTCCCTTCCGGCCTGGTTATCTATTGGTTGGTTAATAACCTGTTAACCATCGGTCAGCAGTACCTGATTAACCGCAAAGGGGCAGAAGCTGCGTGAAGTACCTCGAGAGTCTGATTCGAATTACAAGTAAGAGTTCTGACCTCGAGAGCGCAGTAGCAAAGGCACTCCAGCATTTTGACTGTTCTCGTGCCGAGGTTGATATTCAGATTATATCTTCCGGTCGTCGTGGTTGGTTCGGTCTCGGTCGTCAGGACGCCGAGGTTCAGGTTGCACTGGTTGACCGTGCATATGTTGCGCGTCATATCTGTAGTAACCTGTTAACACGTAGCGGTTGGCGGGCAGAAGTGTCTGTTTCTCAGAGTAGTGAGCAGATAGACCTTGTCATTGAATCCGACAGTACCGCGCAGATTATCGGTAAACATGGTCAGACCCTCGAAGCCCTGCAATACCTGGTGACGACCGTCACCGACCGGGCCTGTCATACGGATATCCCGTTGGTGCTTGATGCGGGTGGTTATCGTCTCAAACGCCATCGTTATCTCAAGGGCCTCGCGCACAAACTCTCTGACAAGGTGCGCACATCCGGTAACAAGGTAACCCTCGACCCCTTGCCGCATCATGAACGTCGTATCTTGCATAAGCTTATCCGGGATCAACGTGGGGTTACATCCACTTCTATCGGCAATGGTTACGAGAAACGGGTTATCGTCACCCCTGAGGGGTAGGGTCCATGCATAGGGATACTATCGTTGCCCCTGCGACCCCGCCTGGCGAAGGGGGCGTCGCTATCATTCGCCTTTCTGGGCCGCACGCCGAGGCCGCCTTGGAAAAGGTTTTTCATCCTCACTCCGCGACCTTTCCACTATCCACACACCACCTCTGTTTAGGCGATTTCTTCTCTGCAGATCGGCAGAAAATCGACGAGGTGCTGGCAGTTGTTATGCGTGCTCCCCGTTCCTATACGGGTGATGACGTCGTGGAGATTCACTGTCACGGTAGTCGCCTGGTGGTTCGCCAGATTCTTGACACCTTCATACGCCACCAGGTACGCCTGGCCGACCCGGGTGAGTTCACCTTGCGTGCTTTTACCAATGGTAAGCTCGACCTGAGTCAGGCCGAAGCGGTGATCGATCTTATCCAGGCCAACAGTGAACGGGCTGGTCGTGTCGCCTTGTCGCAGATGGAGGGTGAGCTTTCTCGGGCCATTCTTGATCTGCGTGAGCCTCTCCTGCAGCAACTATCGTTGCTTGAGGCTTATATTGATTTTCCTGAAGAAGACCTACCGGACGACGACGAACTGATTATCCTTCAACCGTTACGCTCGGTACTTCAACGTCTTGATGAGTTGTGTGCCTCCTTCGACCAGGGTCGTATTTTGCGTGAAGGTCTTGCCGTACTGATCCTGGGGCGGCCCAACGTGGGTAAGAGCTCCCTGCTCAACACCCTGGTGGGTGAGGCGCGTGCGATCGTTACCGATGTTCCCGGTACAACCCGCGACCTTCTCGAGGAGCGGATCAGTCTCGGTGGTGTTGATTTGCGCTTGATTGATACGGCCGGTATCCGTTCTTCTTCCGACCCGGTGGAGCGCGAAGGTGTTCGACGTGCTCGAGAAAAGATCGCTCTCGCCGATTTGGTTTTACTGTTGGTCGATGGCAGCTGTCCACTCGGTGATGAAGACCTTGACCTTCTTAAACTATGCGACGATAAGACTGCTTTGATCGTACGTACCAAGGCCGACCTCGGTTTATTACCATTGCCCTCCGAGCTTGATCATCATACCTGTTTGTCGATCTCCGCTCACGAGGGCAGCGGGCTTACGGAGCTCGAGGGGGCCATGCTCGAACACTGTCTTGGCGATGTTGCCGCACATGGCGAATCATTGGTGATCTGTGATCGTAGGCACCTTGCAGCACTTATCGATACCGCCAATGCATTGCGCCGGTTTTTCGAGGCGTGGGGGTCTGTCTCTCTCGACCTGTTGGCCCTCGAGCTACGCGAAGCCCTCGACGCCCTTGGTCGTGTAACCGGCGAAACTACACCGGATGAGGTATTGAATGCCATCTTCTCTCGCTTCTGTATCGGAAAGTAAAATGTTCCACGTGGAACATTTTACGGAATGGGGTCTATAGGGCATGAATTACGGAACCGACTACGATGTGATCGTGGTGGGAGCAGGGCATGCTGGCTGCGAAGCAGCGCTGGCTGCTGCACGCATGGGAGTTCGGACCTTGCTGTTGACGATCCAGCTCGACGCGGTCGCGATGATGTCGTGCAACCCGGCGATCGGAGGTCTTGCCAAGGGACACCTGGTGAAAGAGATCGACGCCTTGGGTGGCGAGATGGCGCGCAATATCGATGCGACCGGTATCCAGTTCCGCACCCTGAACACCAAGAAGGGTCCGGCGGTACGTGCCTCGCGAGCTCAGGCCGACCGCATGGCCTACCGTGGACGGATGAAGCAGGTGGTCGAGAATACCCCGAATCTCGATCTGAAGCAGGGTGTTGTTACGGCACTGCGGGTTGAGGCGGGACGTATTGCTGGGGTGGAGACACGCGAAGGTTTGTATTTCCCTGGGCGCTCGGTGGTGTTAACAACCGGCACCTTTATGCGCGGTCTGATTCATGTCGGGATGCAAAACTACCCCGGGGGTAGGGCGGGTGAGCCTCCATCGCTCGGCATCTCTGATCAGTTGCGAGAACTCGGATTCAGGGTTGGTCGACTCAAGACCGGAACCCCGGCCCGCTTGGCCGGACGTACAATTGACTTCTCGCGGCTCGAAGAGCAGCCGGGGGACGACCCGCCACGCCCCTTCTCTTTCGAGAACCGGGTGGTAAGGCAACAGCAGGTGCCGTGCCATATTACCTATACCAATCAACGTACCCACGATCTGATCCGGGGTGGTCTGGATCGTTCGCCCCTCTATTCGGGGGTCATCGAAGGGGTGGGGCCGCGCTACTGCCCGTCGATCGAAGACAAGGTGGTGCGCTTTCCGGACAAGAACCAGCACCAGATATTTCTGGAGCCTGAAGGGCTCGACTCGGATGAAATCTATCCGAATGGGATGTCGACCTCCTTGCCCCCGGATGTCCAGCTTGCATTTCTACGTAGTATCGAAGGTCTTGAGCAGGTCGAGATTATGCGTCCTGGGTACGCCATCGAGTACGATTTTGTCGACCCGGTGCAGCTCTATGCAACCCTCGAGACCAAGGAGATCGCCGGGCTTTATCATGCAGGTCAGGTTAATGGGACCTCGGGTTACGAAGAGGCGGCAGCCCAGGGATTGATCGCCGGAATCAACGCCGTGCTGAAACTGCGCGACGAAGAACCGCTGGTGTTGACCCGGGACCAGGCCTACATCGGTGTGTTGATTGATGACCTTGTGACCCTCGGCACCAGTGAGCCGTACCGGATGTTCACCTCACGGGCCGAATATCGCCTGTTGCTGCGTGAAGATAACGCCGACTTGCGCTTGACCCCGTTGGGGAGACGTGTTGGCCTGGTTGACGATCCGCGCTGGCAGCGTTTCGAGGAAAAGTGCGCAGGGCTGGAGAAGGGTAGGGAGCTGCTTGCAGAGGGGAAGCTTTCTCCGGCAGATACAGATGGAATGCAAGCGCTCGGAATTGACGAGTTGAAAAATGGGCAGAGCTTTACCGCGCTGTTGAGGCGTCCCGAAATAACGATCACGCAGTTGCAAGTAGTATCACCGGATCTGGCAGCCTTTGATCGTGAAGTTCTCGAGCAGTTGGAAATAGAGACCAAGTACGCTGGCTATATCGAGCGGCAGAAGGAACAGGTAGAGCGCTTCCACCAGGTTGAGAAGGTGGTAATCCCTGGCGATTTCGATTATGGCAAGGTAGCGAGCCTGTCGCGTGAAGTGGTGGAGAAGCTCGAGCGGGTCAGGCCGCAAACCCTCGGCCAGGCGTCACGCATCTCCGGGGTTACGCCCGCGGCTATCGCCGTGCTTGCGGTATTGCTGCGGGGGCGCTAATGGCTCATCAGGAACGCCTCGCCGAGGGGCTGGCCGCACTGGGGTTGGAGGTTGACAATGGAGCCCGTGGGCAGCTGCTCGTCTATTTGTCCGAACTGCAGCGCTGGGCGCGGCGCATCAATCTGACCGCAATCCGTGATCTGGATGTCGGGATTGAAAAGCACCTGCTCGATTCCTTGACGCTTCTGCCGATGCTGCGGGGAGATGAGCGCTTGCTCGATATTGGATCTGGGGCCGGACTTCCGGGGATCCCGCTAAAAATCGCGCTTTCGGGGCTGGACCTGGTTTCGGTGGACGCGGCAGAAAAGAAGGTGCTTTTTCAGCGCCATGTGTTGCGCACGCTCGGTCTTGAGGCGCGCACAGAGCACAGCCGGGTCGAAGTATTGGCGGAAGATGAAACCTGTGCCGCGAGCTTTGACCTGGTAACGGCACGGGCCTTCTCGTCGCTCGAGTTACTGGTGGAGCTGGCCGCCCCGATGCTGAAAAAGGGCGGGCGGATCTTGGCGATGAAGGGTCCGGATGGTGAGGATGAATGGCAACGCTCGCACCTGAATGAGCAGGGCTGGAAATGTCTTTCAGTTAAACGCCTAACCCTCCCTTTCAGTCGTTCGCAAAGGACTATCTTGGTGCTGGCATTAATGGCTTGAGAGTACTAGATATTGTGGTGATATTAGTGCGATAACAAGCTGTTGTTGTTGCCCTAAAAAGGGGGGAAGCTGAAGGTGTTTTGCCTTTGCTCGCCGGAGCGCTTGTGTTAACCTTGCCAGCTCTGTTCAAGAGGTATGAGATTAAGGAGAACTACATGGGGCGGGTGCTAGCCATTGCGAACCAGAAGGGCGGGGTGGGTAAAACCACGACCGCGGTCAATCTCGCAGCGTCGCTCGCTGCCGCCGAAAAGCGCACGCTACTGATCGATATGGACCCGCAGGGGAATGCGACCAGTGGTATCGGGGTTGATAAGTCATCGCTCGATAGGACTATCTACCACGCCTTGATTGGTGAGGCCGATGCGCGGGATATTCTGGTGCATACGGTGCTTGATTCTCTCGATCTGCTCCCCGCGACCACCGACCTGATCGGTGCAGAGGTTGAACTGATTACCGCCTTTGCCAGGGAGTCGAAACTGCAGAGTGTTATTGACGCGCTGCGCGATGATTACGATTACATCATTATTGACTGTCCGCCGTCGCTTGGGCTACTCACGGTCAATTCGCTGACCGCAGCCGACAGTGTACTGGTTCCCCTGCAGTGCGAGTTTTTCGCTCTCGAGGGCCTTAGCCAGTTGATGAGCACCATTCAGTTGATTCAGCGCGACCTGAATAAAAATCTGGAAATCCAGGGCATCATTCTGACCATGTTCGACAGTCGTAATAATCTCTCCCATCAGGTCACCGAGGAGGTGCGCAAGCACTTCAGTGACCGGGTTTTTGAGACCATGATACCGCGCAATGTGCGCCTGTCCGAAGCGCCGAGCCACGGCCTGCCGGCACTGCTTTATGACGCATCCTCCACGGGATCCGCGGCTTATCTGCAGCTGGCGCGCGAAGTGATCGAAGTAGGAGCTTGATTCTGTATGTCTAAACGACCAGCTCTCGGCAAGGGCATCGGTGCCCTGCTGAATACCGCCACCCAGGAAGGTGGACGTAAATACTTTCTCTGCCCGATCGAGGAGCTCAAGCCGCACGCTCAGCAGCCGCGCAAGACCTTCAAGGATGAAGCGCTGGACGAGCTGGCCGCGTCGATACGTGAAAAAGGAGTCATCCAGCCCCTAGTGGTGCGGCGCCAGGATGATCACTATCAGATCATCGCCGGTGAACGGCGCTGGAGAGCCTCGCAGAAGGCTGGCCTGAAAGAGGTCCCGGTCGTCATCCAGGACGTCTCCGAGGACTGGGCTCTGGAGATGGCGCTGATCGAGAATATTCAGCGCGAAGATCTCAACCCGATCGAAGAGGCCGATGCCTACCGCAACCTGATGGACAGCTTTGCCCTGACTCAGGAAGAGGTGGCCAAGCGGGTAGGCAAGGAGCGTTCGACGGTCGCCAACGCGCTGCGGCTACTCCGTTTGCCGACCGCGGTGCAGGCCGATGTTACGGTCGGCACGATGAGCATGGGTCATGCCCGTGCGCTGTTGGCCCTTGAGAACGAGGAGGATCTGCTCGAAGCGCGTGAGCAGGTAATCAAGAAGGGGCTCTCGGTGCGTGACACCGAAGCGCTGGTCAAGAAGATCAAGAGTTTTGGCGTGGTGGCCAAGCCTGAAAAGAAAAAAGCCGCCGCCGACCCCGATTTGCTGCACCTTGAAGAGCGTTTGCAGCAGGCGCTCGGTACCCAGGTCAAGATTCAGCGCAAGGGCAAAGGGGGGAAACTCGAAGTCGTGTTCTATTCCCCGGATGATCTCGAAAGAATCCTGCAACGCCTTAATATTCAATAAAAAATCCAGTAAACCCGTTCCGGCGGGAGCGACTAAGGACGGAGATAGCGATGAGCATGAAAAAAGAAAAGCCGATTGAAAAGACCGATATCAAGGCCTTCCTCGGTACTGGCAGCCAGTTCGAGGGAAAGCTGATCTTTGATGAGATCGTGCGCATGGACGGTACCTTTCGTGGCGAAGTGACCTCCAAGGATGTGTTGATTGTGGGTGAAACGGCGAACGTTGAGGGTGAAATCAACGTCGGTACCTTCATCCTAAGTGGCCGTTTCAAAGGAAACGTCAAGGCCAGCAACCGTGTCGAACTACGTGCCCCGGCGCATGTGGATGGCAACATCGAAACGCCGAAGTTGATCGTCGAAGAGGGCGTAATCTTCAATGGCCAACTGGTGATGCCTGGTGGCACCAAGGCTCCAGCTGCTGCGGAAAAATAGGTTAGGCAGGGTCTAACAATAAGGGTTAAGGGCTTGACAAGGCCCGGATGCTGTGGTAGCAATGCTCTGCTTTGCTCCCTGAAGCTTTTTTTTTGGCCTGGAAAAAATGTATACAGTATACCGATGGTCGGCGAATTCCGATCTCGTGAGGTGTGTCCGTGATCAGTATCGATTTCACAATTATCATTCAGTTTATCAACTTCTTTCTGTTGATCCTTCTGCTCAATACGATTCTCTATCGTCCGCTGCGTAAAATCCTTGAGGAGCGCCGCGCCACGATCGAGGGCGGGCACGGACGTGCCCAGGAGCTGGAGTCGCAGATCGAGGAAAAGATGGCTCGCTACCAGGAGCGTCTCCAGGAGGCCCGCAGCAAAGGGGCTCAGGAGCGTGCTGAACTGCGTAGTGGAGCTCAAGCCGAGGAAGCCAAGCTGCTTGGCGCGGCCCGTGAAAAGGCGACCGAGAAGATCCAGCAGATGAACAGCCGGATCGCCGAGGAAGCAACCGCGGCCCGCGACGCGCTGAAAAAGGAAACCGAGGCCATGGCGGCCGAAGTCGCCTCGAAAGTACTGGGGAGAGAATTGTCATGACTCGGTTGCAACGAAATACCGTCGTATCTGTTCTGACTGTTGCCGTCGTGGCAAGTGCCACGCTGGCTCTTGCCTCGGGTGGTGGAGAAGGCCACGGTGGAAACCTGCTCAAGGACTTTCTCTACCGAATCCTGAACTTCGCCATCATGATTGGTCTGCTTGCCTACTTCGTGGCCAAGCCGTTCAAAAATGGCATGGCGAATCGCCGCGAGTCGATCGAGAAGGCACTTGAGGAGGCCCGCAAGGCCCAGGCTGACGCCGAGGCAAAATTTGCCGAGTACGATGCCAAGCTTGCAGCGGCCAACGAGGAGATCGAGGAACTCTCAGCGGCGATCGGTCGCGAAGGGGAGCTCGAGCGCAAAAATATCCTCGAAAATGCCGAGAAGATGGCAGCCAAGATCGAGCAAGATGCCGATCGCAACGCAGAGCTCGCCGTTTCCAAGGCCCGCGCTGAACTGCGTCAAGAGGCCGCAGTCCTGGCCGTCGAGCTGGCCAAAGGGCTGCTGGAAAAGAATTTCACCGCCGACGACCAGAAGCGTCTGGTTGACGAATATATCGAGAAGGTAGGGGAGCTACAGTGAGAACGAGTGCGATTTCCCGCAGATACGCCCGCGCCCTGGTCGACCTTGCTGTCGAGCAGAAGGCGGTCGACACCTACAGTGAAGAACTGACCGGATTGGCAACGGCTTTCGCCCAAGAAGAGATGCTGCGCCTGATCTTGGAAAGCCCCACCTATCCGTTGGAAAAAAAGCAGGCCATCCTGGCCGATCTGAGCAAGGCGCTTAAGCTTTCCGATGGGATGCAGAAGTTCCTCGGTCTGCTGATGGAAAAGGGTCGCATCGATCAGCTCGCCGTGATCTGCGACGATTACCGCCGCCTGGCCGATGAGCGTACCGGTGTGGTTCGCGCCAAGATCACCAGCGCTCAGGAGATGGCCGACAAGCAGGAAAAGGCGATCAGCAGTGCCCTCGAGAAGCAGACCGGCAAGCGCGTGGAACTCGCGGTTGCGACTGACGTGTCGCTGCTCGGTGGTCTGCAGGCCGAAATAGCGGGTCGCCTGTTCGACGGCAGCCTGCGTTCCCAGTTGAAACGAATCGAAGATACCTTAACGAAGGGGTGATAAAGTCTTATGGAAATCAGAGCAGAANCGCAATTATTCGTAAGCAGATCGAGGGCTTTGGCCGCGAGGTCGAAGTCAGCGAAACCGGTACGATTATTTCCGTCGGTGACGGTATTGCACGTATCCATGGGCTCGACAAGGCAATGGCCGGCGAGCTGCTGGAGTTCCCCGGTGGCACCATGGGCATGACCCTCAACCTTGAGGAAGACAATGTCGGTGCTGCGATCCTCGGTGAGTCCGAGCACATCAAAGAAGGCGACACCGTCAAGCGTACCGAGAAGATTGTCCAGGTACCGGTTGGCGAAGCACTTCTTGGTCGCGTGGTCAACGGAATCGGTGTGCCGATCGACGGCAAGGGCGAGATCGACACCGAAAACTACAGCCAGGTCGAGATCAAGGCCCCCGGCATCGTAGCTCGTAAGTCAGTACATGAGCCGATGCAGACCGGTCTCAAGGCAATCGATGCCATGGTACCGATCGGACGTGGCCAGCGTGAGCTGATCATCGGCGACCGTCAGACCGGCAAGACCGCGGTTGCTACCGACGCCATCATCAACCAGAAGGGCCAGGACGTGGTCTGTATCTACGTCGCTATCGGCCAGAAGCGTTCCACGGTGGCCCAGGTGGTCGACAAGCTCAACCAGTACGGCGCCATGGATTACACCATCGTTGTTTCGGCTTCGGCTTCCGACCCGGCACCGATGCAGTTCATTGCCCCCTACACCGGCGTTACCATGGGCGAGTACTTCCGCGACAACGGCAAGCACGCCGTGATCATCTACGATGACCTCTCCAAGCAGGCCGTTGCCTACCGCCAGCTCTCGCTGTTGCTGCGTCGTCCACCGGGACGTGAGGCATACCCCGGTGACGTCTTCTATCTCCATAGCCGTCTGCTCGAGCGTGCCGCCAAGCTCAACGACGACATGGGCGCCGGTTCGCTGACCGCCCTGCCGATTATTGAGACCCAGGCAGGTGACGTTTCGGCCTACATCCCGACCAACGTTATCTCGATCACCGACGGTCAGATCTTCCTCGAGACGGACCTGTTCTACTCCGGTGTACGTCCCGCGATCAACGTCGGCCTCTCGGTTTCACGTGTCGGTGGTTCGGCCCAGGTCAAAGCGATGAAGCAGGTCGCAGGTACCCTGCGTCTGGCATTGGCTCAGTACCGCGAGATGGCTGCTTTTGCCCAGTTCGGTTCTGACCTCGACGCCGCCACCCAGCGCCAGCTGAATCGTGGTGCCCGCCTGGTCGAAATCCTCAAGCAGGGCCAGTACCAGCCGCTGCCGGTTGCCAAGCAGGTTCTGGCGATCTTCGCAGCCAACAACGGTTTTGTTGATGACATCGAAGTCACCGACGTGCAGCGCTTCGAGGCTGAAATGCTCAGCTTCCTCGAGGCTAACCACGCACAGGTGATTGCCGACCTGACCGAAAAGAAAGCCATCGACGACGACCTCGAAGGTCGTATCAAGTCGGCTCTCGAAGAGTTCAAGGGTCAGTTCGCAGCCTAAACCGTAGCCTAAAGGGTAGAGACAGATGCCAAGTCTTAAGGACATAAAAAAGCG
>PKUI01000001.1 GCA_002869605.1 Desulfuromonas sp.
CCGGCGTACCACTGGTTGCCATCCTCGGCCAGCGCACCGTCGAGGGCGTCGTTCCAGTCCCCGACGTAACGGCTCCCGGCGCCGGCATCGTCTCCCGCCAGGCCGTTAAGCGCAAAGCTCCCGACCAGGTCGAGGCGCGGCCAGCGCTGGTTATCGGCGTAGGCAAGCTCGATGTGACGCACCTCGGTGTCGAGACGTGCACTGCGCAGGTCGGGCCGCTGCTTGAAACCTTTGGCCAGAGCCACCTCCAGCGACAGTACGGTGTTCCCCTCTTGCGGCGGAAAATCGACTTCCCAGGCAGACGCGGGCGTTGTGAGTTCACCATGCAGCAACAGGTCGGCGAGGACGTTGCGCGCCACACTCGCGCGCTGTTCGGCGAGAAGCATGCTCTCCTCCCGTCCGGCGACCGCCGAGCGCGCCTGGTTAACCTCTGAAACCGGGATCAGACCGGCGTCGAGTTTGCGTTCGTTACCGGCCAATAGCTCCTGCGCCAGGTCACGCGCCAGGGTGTAGTAACGCTGCTCCTCGTTCGCCTGCAGCAGCTCCAGGTAGGCAGCCTCGATCTCGGCGACCAGCTGTTCGGCGCGTCCGAGGTAGGCGAGCGCCGCCTGTTGCCGCCTGGTCTCGGCGACCTTGAGATCGGCGAGATTGGCATCCCAGCCGAAATCCTTGAGCAGCGGCTGGGTCAAATCGAGCACCAGGTTCGCCTGGTAGCTCGGGTCGAGCTGGTCGGCGAGCGCATCGCTGCTTGCCCCCTCGGTGCGTACCCCCTGCAGACTGAGGCGCGACTGCAGGCCGATGTCGAACTGCTTGGCGAGCGCAGCCTCACCGCTGAGACTCTCGGTTTCGAGGGTGTCGCCGGGATAAAGCGCCGAGGCGGTCGGGATCTCCGCCTCGCTCTGGCCGCCGGAGAGTTCCAGCATCACGTCGAAGCGCCCCTCTTGGGCCATAACCGCCCCCTCGGAACGAACAACATCGAGCTGCGCAACCTTGAGGTCGAAGTTGTGCTGCAGCCCCATCACCAACGCCTCCTTGAGCGCCAGCGGTTCGGCAACGACCGGGCTCGCAAACCCGACGACCAGCAACGTGACGATCCATCCCTTGCGTATTTTCATATCAGCTCCAGATTGCGGCGTATAATCGCCGCCTGCTTAAGTTCTTCCCAGCGCTGCTGCTGCGCCTTGTCTCGATAGGGGGGAGCGGCCAGCCCCATCAGCGTCTGCCGTACCAGGCCGGTCAGCAGCACCTCGGCCTCGTCAAGGGTTTCGATATCCCCCTGGTAGAAGGAGGCGAGGGTCAGCAGGTAGAGGGCGTGCAGGTGGCCGATCAGCAGCAGCAGGTCGGTCTCCTGCGGCAGCTCGCCGCGCTGCTGTGCGCCCCCCAGCACCTCGCCGATCTTGCTGAAGTAGCGGGTATCGAGGTCACGACACGAGTTCACGGTCTTCTCCGCCGGGAAGGTCATCTCACGGGCGAAAATCCGCCCGAACTCGCGGTTGCGCGTCACGTAGCTGAGCTGCCCGAGCATCTGGGCCGCCAACTGCTCCTCAAGCGGTGCCTCAGCGTCGAGCTTGGCGTCGAGCTCGGCGAAGGCGTGCTCGACCTCCTCCTCGAGGAAGGCGACGAAGATCTCGCTCTTGGTGGCGAAGTAACCGTAGATGGTCGCCTTGCCGATTCCCGCCTCGCGCGCCAGCTCTTCCATGCTGGTCTGCTCGTAGCCCCGTTCAGCGAACAGCTTCACCGCCGCGGTGACAATCGCCTGCCGGGTCTTGCGCTTCTTCTGGGCACGTATGCCGCTCATGGTTTCTCCTTAAAAAAGTCGACTGCGGTCGGAAATTATACGCGACCCTCGAGCCGGGTCAAGAGGGAAAGCCGACCACAGTCGATTTTTTTACTTTCCTCAAACCTCAAAGTACAAAAGAACTTATATAACGTTCCCAAATTCAACACTGCCGGGGGCGCCCGGCATGCGCCTTACTTTCTTTAGACGCCTAAAGAAAGTAAGCAAAGAAACGCGCCCGACCTCCTTGCCCGCAGAAAACCGCGGGTTCCCTGCGCAGCAACGCTCCCCGCCGGGCCTTCGCCATTCGCTGCGCTCAACTCTCAGGCCTGTTTCGGCGTGAAGCGTCGCTACTCCGGCGGCGTCAAACGGGAGAAGGAGAAATCCTGTGCCTGTTCCATGGCCTTTACGGGGCCCCGTGCGCAGTCACCGAGTGCCGGGATTTTAATCTTGCCGACTGGCGAGCACGCGAGCCGGCTGGATTAAAACTTCCGGATAGCGAGGACACCCGATCGTCGGGTGACGGAGTTCGGGATGTCATTCTTTTGCTTACTTTTCTTGGACAAGCAAGAAAAGTAAGGCGCGGCCGGGCGCCCCCGGCGGTGTTGATCTGCGGCGTGCAGGGCCGTGCCCCCTTGTCCATCAAGGTTTTCGAAGTTGTCTGCGTTCTTCTCAGCGTGCGCAAATAAACCTTGCTTTTCCCCGTCAGAACTGTATGATGCGCCCCTTACGCGTTAACGTTTAAGCGGTTCATTCCCGTCCCTGCGACACCCGCCTTATCGATCCTGACCCCCTACTGCAGTACCACGCGCAGCACACACAGGTTAGCGAACGATGCGTTCATGCCACCTGTTGTGCCCCATCGTTTGTTCCGGA